>CALKRK010000180.1 GCA_937989675.1 uncultured Arenicella sp.
ACGCTCAGGTAAGGAGCTTATGACGGCCTTAACCTCGGCGCGTTGAATACTCGAATGCGTTACGACTCCGTGTATCAAGACGAATGCGATCACATACGCCGCCAGCAAAACGCAGGCCCATATCAACCGCTTTAGCTTTGCGTCATGCTCCAAAACTATCATCTCCCCTATCAACCATGAATTTATAGTAGCGCAAGCTATCTAAAAGGCAAGAAAGATTACATCAGTCCGCTTAGTTATTAGATTTTAACCTCGGTTAATGCGCTAACGCACACCGGCCTTCAAAATCCAACTTTAGACGAACTCTTAATGGGACTATCCAGACTATGAAAGCCTTGCTTAAAATTATGCTGACCCTCGCCGCAGTGTTCGCTACCACTTTCTTGCTAGCGAAAATGACGGGAATTCTAACTTACGAAAAAATTGAAGCTTTACTCGCTGCAGCCGGGTCAGTGTCACCTTGGTATATCTCTCTGGCAATCGTGGCCTTGCTATTTGCCGATTTATTTATCGCGGTTCCAACCCTTACCATCATCATATTAGCGGGTTATTTCCTAGGTCCAATTTTAGGCGCGAACGTTGCTCTTATCGGTCTTTTCTCTGCAGGTATCGGTGGTTACCTGCTAAGCCAAACTTATGGCGAAAAGCTCGTAATCTTGATTATCAAAGATTCAAATCAACGAAGAGACGCTTACGAAACCTTTAGAGAAAACGGTTTTGTCACTATTTTGCTATCAAGAGCATTGCCTATATTGCCGGAAGTCAGCGCATGTATGGCTGGACTAACACGAATGCCCTTTGCAAAATTTCTTTCGGCTTGGCTCATCAGCACTATCCCCTACGCATTCATCGCCGCTTATGCTGGTTCGATAAGCTCACTAGAAAACCCCAAACCCGCAATACTAACCGCAATAGGACTGTCTGGATTTTTCTGGTTATGTTGGTTTTTCTTTCAGAGAAAAAAAGGAATGACCACTCGAAGAAATGCACTCTAATCACTTATCGGTGGCTATACGCGCCTTGATGCGGCTCAATGCAACGGGAGTAATCCCAAGATAGCGCGCGATATCGTTTTGAGTAACTCGGCCTAGTAAAGCGGGGTTACGCTCGCACAGTAAACGAAATCGCTCTTCAGCCGAAAGACAAAGAAATTCGAACTCACGCCGCTCCTTTTTCATCGCAAGCTCCAGTAAACCCTTAATGACAAACTGAGCAGCGTCGATATTGTTTGCGGCTAACTCCTGCAATTTATCAAACTCGACCTTAATAAGGTCCGAATCTTCCAAGCACACCAGACTAAACGAGCACTTTTCTCCCTTATAACAAGCGGCGATACTTCCGATCAATTCACCCTGTTGAATTAGTGATTTAACTTGCTCTTTACCATCTATATCTAAGTAATAAGCTTTGAGCAGACCTCCCTTGACTACGTAAATAGAGCGGTCTTGCTCCCCCTGTCTGAACAGATGCTCACCTTTAAGTTTAAAAGTCGCCTCTCCAAGGCCACTCAAAAACGCCACTGAATTCATAGTTTCTTAACCTGGGTTAATTCTCGCGTGCGAGTTTATCAATAAGATGACTCCACAATATCACTAACAGTGAAAATTCATGAAACTTGTAGATAAGAGAATAGTCATTACCGGTGGCACATCTGGTATTGGCTTAGCTCTGGTAGAACAACTAAGCCTTAACAATGATGTAATTGTCATTTCTCGAAGCCAGGATTTACCCAATAAGCTAATTCAAGGCGAAAGCCCGGTACTTACCTTCAAAGCTGATCTGTCGGAACGAGTTCAACTTGAAAAGGCCGCAGAGACAATACGGCACCGATACGAATATATTGATGTGCTAATCAACAACGCGGCCATACAAAATACCCCTGAATTTTTGTCTGACAACTTTGACTACCGTAGTATTCAACGAGAGATCGATTTAAATTTCTCATCTGTATGTCATCTCACTAGTCTATTGTTGCCACTCCTTAGAAAGGAGTCACCCTCAGTCATACTAAATATCAACTCGGGCCTGGCGCTGTCACCAAAACGAAGCTCAGCAATCTACTGTGCGACCAAGGGCGCTCTGAATATCTTCTCACAGTCTCTTGATTACCAGTTGAATGAAACTAATATTTCTATACAACAAGCGTTCTTGCCTCTTGTCGATACCCAAATGACCAAGGGCAGAGGTAAAAGCAAACTAAACCCCAGCTATGTGGCCAGCCAAATTTTACGAGGAATAACGAAAAACCTAAAAGTAAACGACATAGGCAAAGTTAAATTTCTACGCCTGATCGCTCGCCTAAGCCCAAATCTCGCAGGGCATATTATGCGTAATAGCTAGCGCAGAGATATAGTCAGCGTAAAGAACGGCATTACAATTGAGTATGCACAGCAATGGCAATACCTATCTTACTTGTGAGCGAAATGCTCCATCGAAAATTTTACGCGTTGTTCGACACTGCGTGGTCGGCGCAAACGCAACGCCTCAACTTCATTTAGGCGCGGGAGCAAACCATTTTGATTCGCTATCTGAATACTTAAACCGGGCCTAGCGTTAAGCTCAAGCACTAGGGGCCCACGTTGTTTATCGAGAACCAAATCAACACCAAGATAACCGAGCTCAGAAACTTCGTAGCAGCGAGCCGCAAGCGC
>CALKRK010000181.1 GCA_937989675.1 uncultured Arenicella sp.
TTAGCTCTTCTTGTCGTTCGGCCAAGCCTTCGAGTTTAAAACGAATGGATTCTTTCACTCTAATGATTCTCTTTTATTCTGATTTGTCGGAATCGCTACCATGCGCATCGAGGCCAAACAGTTCACGGGTTGCCATTAATAAGGCTTCGTCGTGTCGTTGACGCAAAGATTCGGTAGGGTAGTGCATGAATTTCTGTGACAGAGCATGTGCGAAATGCTCCAAAACCTGGGCAGGGTCATCGCCCGCTTGTAAACGCCGTTGAGCTGTGGAGAGCTCGCGTTCGGTCATTGTTGAGGTTCGATCACGAAGCTGGCGAATGGTCGGTATCGCCTGCAAGTTAGTAAGCCAGTGCATGAACTGCACGGTTTGTTCTTCTACGATTTTTTCAGCTTCAACAGCGGCGTTTTTACGTGACTCAAGGTTCTCAGATACTACTTGTTGTAAGTCATCGACCGTGTAAAGGTAGATGTTGTTAAGGTCGCCAACTTCCGCTTCCACATCTCTTGGGATCGCAAGGTCAACAACAAATATGGGTTTGTTCCGGCGTTGCTTAAGCGCACTTTCAAAGGCACCTTTGCCCAGAATAGGTAAGGTGCTCGCCGTCGAACTGAAAACCATATCAGCATCCGGTAAGCGAGTCGGTAATTCGTGTAAAGAAATAACCTCGGTGCCAAACTCTTTTGCAAGACCTTCAGCGCGCTCAACCGTGCGGTTAGCAACGATAATCTTGCGAACGCCTTGTGAATACAAATGGCGGCAGGTTAGCTCGATGGTCTCACCAGCGCCAACTAACAAAACGGTTTGCTTTGAAATGTCTGAGAAAATTTGCTTCGACAGTGCCACCGCCGCGTATGCCACCGAAACCGCATGGCTGCCAATGCTGGTGCTGGTACGAATTTCTTTAGCAACTGAAAAGGTATGCTGGAATAGCCTGTTCAATACTTTTCCGGTATTACCATTCTTGTGCGCAGTGGCAAATGCTGTTTTCATTTGCCCCAGTATTTGCGGCTCGCCAATAACCATCGAGTCCAGACCTGATGCGACTCGAAAGGCGTGTTTTACTGCGGCTTGATCTGGGAATGAGTAGAGAAAAGGCTGTACTTCTTCTCTCTTAAGTTCGTGAAAATTGCACAACCAGTCGCTGGCTACTTCAATATTCGAATCAGGTATCTGGCAATAAACTTCGGTGCGATTACACGTTGAGAGTATGGTGGCTTCTTCTATCTCCTGGTACTTTGAGATGTCCAGTAATGCATCATCCAGGTGCTCAGCCGCGACGGCCGCGCGTTCGCGCACCTCTACGGGAGCCGTCGTATGATTTAAGCCTATGGATAAAACGTGCATTAGAATTCGAAGTCGGGCGTTAGGCCCAGTAATGCTCGCATTTTACCTTGTTTTTAGTGCCTTTACCTTATAGTTATTCTTTATGGCTGTTATCGGTGTTGACGTTGGGCCTGCAAATTAGCGCTTAATCGGGCTAAAAAGGCGACTTATCGTTATTGTCGGTAAGCCCACTGAAAATAGATATTACGGATCGAGCCCATAAAATTCCGGCGAGCAGCAACAATGAGAATGCTATAGCCGCGTATAGCCATTGGGAATCGAACACCCAACTCAGGCCGAGTACTGCGGTTTGAAATGCGCCGACAACTAGTAGAGTAAGGGTTATCGTGGCAAAAGTGGCGCGTCGAGCACTGGCTTTAGTCATTTCTAGGGTCATGCCTAACATTAGATGGGTGACCAGTATCCAGCTTAGCATGCCAATTATTAGCCAGATATTCAGATCAATGCCGTGGCTAATAAAATATGCGCTCGACACAAAAATCAGTATGGCTTGTAGAATTTTCGATTCAACTATCACTGAGATTATTGATTCTCGCTCACTTTCTTCCAGAGATAGTTGATCTGCGCACATAAGCATAAAGCTAAAACCAGTAAAGCATAGTGCCGCTAGTAAAATAGTGTGCGTGATGGTGCCGGAGTCACCGCGGGTGTCAATTAGATGCAATGCGCTGGTGATCGCAAGATTCAAATGGTCCAGCAGATTAAGTGTGTTAGACCACTCAATATAATGCGTTTTCCAAGCGCCGATGCCGAGCGCTGAAGCCAGCCCCAAACCCAGAGCCAGCATAAATATTAGGTGGATAAAGCTGCCGCTCTGTAAACGGCTGAACTGCGCTGCGCCGGCTTTCAGGTCTTGGTTTTCCTCGTCGATCAACATGCGAATAAGCAGTGCTGAAAACCCCGCAAAGATAAATAAGCTCAAGGTGGCAAACGAGGGAAGCGAGTCAAGGCGTAGTTGTGCGCTGTTTAATGGTGCATCCAATACTGGTTGAAGCCAGATTAATTTTGCGGTCATCGCAATGACCAATAAAACAATAATTAGGCCTGCGAAGGTTGATAAATCGTTCTTAAAGCCTGTGTCTTTTTCCAATTGAAATACCGCAACAACAAGTACCGCGGCAATTACCGTTGGGTTGTTAAAGCGCAGCCAGCCTAATGCTTCGCCAAAGGGTGCCCAATCGCCATAGATCGAGAAGCCAAGTTGATCGCTAAAGGCCAATCCTAGCGCGAGCAAACCGAAACCACCTATAATTCTAATGGCTAAAGGCAGGGCATTACTTTGATGGCGCAAGAGTTGCCGGGCTGGTAATAGAAAGAGAATGGCGAATAAAAGACCAGATTGGCGGTCGACTAAGGTGGCCAGTAGCGCTGTCACCACCGCCATAGATAGTAGAAAAAACGCTTGAATCAGGCCTTGCTCTATAATCGCTAAAGCAGCATTGTTAGAACGCAGCAGGTGATCGGCAATGGTGCTGTCGGATTGCTGAGAGCTGTATTGCAAGTGGCACATCGATTCTACGAAAACGTGGAAGATCACTAGCCACAGTAACGCCGGGCCCCAGCCCCAGAAAAGTAACAAACTGGTTGCGGGCAAGCTCACGAAAAATGCGCTGCTGCCTAGGTTTTGCAGCAGGTTTGCAGAACGAAAGACGTCTCCGTAGTTGTTAATAGATGCATTTGCAAAGCTTTGTTTACTGAGCATTCGTACAAGGCTCAGGTAGCCAAACGCCAGAAATCCAATAAAGGCGAGAAAAACCAGAAGGCTGTTTAGCATTAAAAAATGTCCACTTTACAAGTTAGTAACGTGAAGATTGTAGTTACTCCGTTTCATAAAGTTAAGTATATAATCAGTTAGTCGGGTAGATTACCGATGTAAACCACGTAAAAGAGTGTTAAATGCGAATTGAATCCCCATTTTTGAGGAGCTTATTGCCGTTTGTTGTAACGAGCTCGTTCTTGTTGTTGACCGCTTGTGCAACAACTGATGCGCCCAAAAGCAGCGGTGCT
>CALKRK010000182.1 GCA_937989675.1 uncultured Arenicella sp.
AGGGTGCAGTAATAGGGATTTAATACTTCGAATGGCTTGCCGTGTACGCTGTTCATTTTCGATTAAGCCGAAACGAACATAGTCGTCGCCGTATTCGCCAAAACCGATACCCGGAGACACCGCTACCTTGGCTTCTTTCAACAAGATTTTACTGAACTCCATGGATCCGAGCTCACGAAAACGCTCGGGGATTAAAGCCCAAACAAACATAGTTGCCTTGGGCTTTTCAACAGGCCAACCTGCGGCAGTTAGCCCGTCGCAAAGCACGTCGCGGCGGCGCTGATACATATCGCGTATGTCGCCGACCCACTCTTTCGCCTCTGGTGCTTCCAAAGCGAAAATAGAGGCAATCTGAATCGGAGTAAACATCCCGTAATCGAGATATGATTTCATTCTTGCCAATGCCCCTATCAATTTAGGGTTGCCGACCATGAAGCCTACGCGCCAACCGGGCATATTGTAGCTCTTAGACAAACTAAATGATTCCACCGCAATATCTTTCGCGCCCGGCACTTGCATGATCGATGGCGCCTCATAGCCGTCGAACACAATGTCGGCATAGGCTAAATCTTGAATTACCCAAAATTGATGCTCGATCGCCATTTCAACAATGCGCTCGAAAAATTCTAACTCAACACATTGAGCCGTTGGGTTGCCAGGGAAATTAAGCACTAACATTTTCGGCTTAGGAAACATGTTTTTGAGCGCCGTTTCCAACTCGGCAAAAAAATCAATACCAGGGCCAATAGGCACATGCCGGATATCCGCACCAGCAATAATAAAACCATAAGGATGTATTGGGTACGCCGGGTTTGGTACTAATACCGAATCACCCTTATCCATCGTTGCCATGGCTAGATGAGCCAAACCTTCTTTTGAACCGATGGTTACGATCGCTTCAGTCTCTGGGTCGATATCAACGTTATAGCGCTCGCCATACCAATTGCAAATCGCACGCCGCAACCGCGGAATTCCTCGCGACACCGAATAACGATGAGTATTGCCTCGCTGGGCAGCCTCACACAACTTATCAACGATGGGCTGAGGCGTTGGTTGATCGGGGTTACCCATACCGAAATCAATAATATCCTCGCCGCGCGCACGCGCCGCTGCCTTTAACTCACCAACAATATTGAAGACGTAGTGGGGAAGCCGCTTAATGCGAGGGAAATCATCCATTGCCATGACAGACAGATTATTCTAAAGATTGGTTCAATTGGCCGTGTATTGTAGCTAGGCACAACCCTAAAGTCGCCAAAAATGTCGCCTAATTTAGAGGATTTTCAGCTTTCTTTGCCCTTCAACTCTTTAAGTCCGACACATCATCCCATGTGTACCCATTTTTAACCAAAATCCCATGTAATTTCTGCAGCGATTGTATCTGAATTTGCCGCACACGTTCGCGAGTTAAACCAACCGCCTTGGCCACCTGCTCCAGAGTCTGCGGCTCACCTCGTTGTAAGCCTGCCCGACTCAAGCCATAACGCCGCTCGATTATTTCTCGTGGCTTGTCGGCCAAAAAATTGAGCCATTCGACAAGATGATCGGTTACCTCATGTTTTTGAACCACGGCCATGGGGTTTTCTGCTTTGCGATTTTCAAGCGCGTCAAGCATGGTGTAGGAGCTTTGCCCATCTGACCCAATAGGCGCATCCATGGAAGCGGACGGTCTATTTAAGTTCATTAAACGGCTTAGATCATCGACGGTGTGCTTTGTACACTCAGCAATCTCCGTCAACTTGGGCTCATGCTGCAGGGTTTGCACCAATTCGTAACTGGCTTTCTTGTACTTATTGACCTCACGTACGATGTGAACAGGTAAACGGACTGTGCGCGATTGATTCATAATCGAACGCTCTATCTCATGCCGTATCCACCAAGATGCATAGGTCGAAAATCGATAACCAAGATCAGGGTCAAACTTTTCAACCGCATGCATCAAGCCAATATTGCCCTCTTCAATAAGATCGAGCAGCGCTAACTTAGCAACATGGTACTTACGCGCAATCTTCACCACCAAACGTAGGTTCGACTCAATCATCTTGTGACGAGCGGCTTGATCACCAGCTTGCACAAGATGCCCAAGCTCGATCTCCTCATCGGCGGTAAGCAACGGTACAAACTCGATCTCTCGCATATAGAGAAACTCAGCATCGTGATTAATAGAGCTGGATCGCCTGCTTACTGAATTAGTTTGCTCGGCCTTAGCCGCAACAGGCTTGCCTTTTTCAGGCTTAAGACCAGAATCCAAAATTGACGATTTATCCTGTTTACGCTTCAAATGAGTCTTAGCTGTTTTTAAAAGTCACGTTCATCCTTCCAAACAGTCTACTCCTAAAACAGTAAAGAAGCCTAAATTTTTGGTAAATAATTGATCGGATTCACGGGTTTACCATTTTTTCGAATTTGAAAATGCAATGCGCTAACACGTTGTTTATTAAGGCCGACTGTTCCAATCTTTTGCTTAGCAGTGATGCGCTGACCCTCGCTAACGAAAATTGAATCATTGTGTGCGTAGGCACTGAGGTAACTCTCGTTATGCTTAATAATAACCAAGTTGCCATACCCCTTTAGGCTATTGCCAACGTACACAACCTCGCCACCTCCGGCAGCCATAACCGCTTGACCTTTCTGCGCCTTAATATCGATACCCTGCTGGCCTTTCGATATCGAAAATCCACCAACAATTACGCCTCGGGTTGGCCAGTGCCAAGCGAAACGAACATTGCGAGAAGTCTGCGTAGACACAACGGAAGGTTTATCAACAGGCGAATTAACTTTTGGCA
>CALKRK010000183.1 GCA_937989675.1 uncultured Arenicella sp.
GCGTCGTTGAATATGGCGCTTTCAAAATCGATGTTGTTGAACTCAATCTCTGCTTCCATGGCTATGTTTACTCACCGCGCCACTCATCCGAAACTTTGTGTTCATCAATCAGGGTTCTCTTGATCGTTTGCCCACCTTTTAGCCACTGCCATACTCGAGCACGAAATTGGCCGCAATCTGAAAGTTGGATCATTTCGTACAGATAAATATCGGGTTCGCCGCATCGAGTCCAATGCAGCATCATAGTGCGTCGGTTTTCATCGAGTGGTTCCTCTGCCGCCCAGCCCTTGATAATGTTGTTATCAAAAATCAATTTATCTTCATATGCTTCGCCTTTGAAATCGCGCACTTCTGTGTCACCATTTTCCCAGGTGTAGTGGTTAGTTTGATGATATATGTTTGGCGTCTCATCGGGGATACGGCAGATTAAGCGGGCGCGATGCGCATCTATTTGAACGCCATTTTCGTCGATATGCCGATACCAGCCTTCCCAAACACCTTCATGGCGTTGCAGAAGTGGAAAGGTTTCGCGTAGTGATAATTGAGTCATTCAGAAGTCTCCAAGTTAGATTCTTTAGTTAGTTCGGTTTTCCGCGAAGCGCCACCATAAATGTTGTTGAATTCATTTCGGTACTTACGACGAATCCACGGTAGAAGAAACAGCAGAGGTATGCCGTAGATAAGCGGCAACACGGCCATTGAATAACGCAGTGTTGCTTCGCTGAACACATGGTCGTTTAACAGACCGATGGTAGTGGGGCCGAACCCAAGACCAAAGAAGCTAATAAACATATAGTAAATTGCCACTGATTGGCCGCGCAGTTGAGCGGGAACAATCGCTAATAACGCGGTGGCGCCCGTTGCAGAAGCCAGTGCAACTCCAGCCATGGTAATGCCAAGCACAACGATGGCCAGTTCTGGAGTTGGCATCAGGGGCCATGCAACCCCGCCGGCAATCATAATTGGCACACCGATTATCGGTATTAATAGCGGGGCATCAACAACGCCTTTAGCTGATAGATGATCAGACAACCAGCCAGCAAAATTAACCGTTATCGGCCCGACGATTAAGAACATAATGCCGGCCATTTTGCCGTATTGCGGTGCAGACCAACCCCAGGTGCGCGAAAACAAAGAGGCTCCCCAGCTGGTGCTATAGCCGACGATCGTCATAAAACAAAACACAGCGACGAACCCGGTAAACAGAGGCCACCGCTTACCTAAATAGCGAGCTGTATCGGAAATGCTGGCTTTATTCACTTCTTTACTAGAAACGTTATCGCTTTGTCGCGCCGGTTCCTTTAAAAAGTAAAGGAATGGTGCAACTAGAAGGCCAGGTAAGCCTACAATAACGAGCGTGAGTTGCCATGGTTTGAGCTCACCTAACACCGGCACAGCGATTGTGCTGCTATTGTTTGCCCAACCGATCACTGCGGCTCCAGTCAGTGCTGCAATTCCAGCACCAACCGATATAGATGTTGTATAAAGTGCGATAGGGCGCGCCCGTTTTTCTTTAGGGAAACTATCAGCAACCAGCGACATTGTGCAGGGGCTAAGCACAGCCTCACCAACACCAACGCCAATGCGCATTAAGAACAGGTGAGTGAAATTCCTTGCTATGCCAGACATTACTGTGGCAATAGACCAGAGCCCCACGCCAAAGGCAACTAAGCGAACGCGGTTTTTGTGGTCAGCCATCCAGCCCAGTGGTAAACCCATCAGTGCGTAGAAGATGGCAAATGCGGGGCCCAGGAGCAGTCCCATTTGAGTGTCACTTAACTCGAGGTCCGCTTTAATGGGTTCTACCAGTAAACCCAAAATATAGCGGTCAATAAAAGACAATACGTAGGCGATGGTTAATATGACAACCATGTACCATGCGTATGATGGTTTTGGATAAGGCGCAGCGTTCGGCATCTTTTGGCTTTCTATTTTTGCCATTGGTGGATACCACCTGAGAGGTTTGCCACTTTCTGATACCCCAAGCTAGCCATAAAATTCGCGGCTTGCAAACTCCGGACTCCGGTTTTACAAACGAAGACCAAGTCCGATTCAGTATCGAACCGGGAGAGCGCGTCATTAAGTTCGGTGAGCGGAATATTCACTGAACCTGGAATGCTGTGTTCATCAAATTCTTTTGGTTCGCGCACGTCGATAACCTTAGGGCTATTTGCTAAAGATAACTGTTCGTTGAATTCTGTTACTGATAAGGCAATAATCATCGCGTGTTTATTCTGTTTATAGTCTTTATCTTTTAAATCTAACTTAATTTAGAATAACATGTATTATATATAGAACAACATGTATTTAATAAGTGAAAAAATAAATTTACTCTTGGTCAATAGTTAACCCAATGCCCCGTTCCGTCAAAATGCCCCAAAAGCGAAATGCCACGCTGCCTGCATACCATCGCCTTTACGTGATTATTTCCGAGGGTATAAAAAGCGGCACGTATCCTCCTGGTGAATTACTACCTTCTGAGAACGCTATTGCTGAAACTTACGAGGTCTCGCGTGTTACCGTTCGGCGTGCTCTAGAGCATTTGGTTGAGGACGGTCTGGTAACTAAGAGAAAAGGGCAAGGCAGCATTGTGACACTGCGAGATCAACATTCGCATGACCAGGAACGTGTTAGTGGATTGTTAACGAATTTGGTTGCCAAAGGGGCTGAATTTTCGGTCAAAACACTGTTTTGGGATACAGTAACACCTGGCGCCGGTGTCTGTATAAAATTGGGAGTTCCCGTTGGAACTGAGTGTTGGCTAATCCGACGTGTGCGTTTTATAGAGCGAAAGCCACTTTCATACGCATTGATTTACCTACCAAAAAACGTAGGCGCGTCGATTCCGCGTCGTAAAGCGGAAAATAAAATGGTGATTCAGATGCTGGACGATACCGATTATCGAGCTGATGAAATGAAATTTTCGATGTCGGCAGCGCTAGCCGATGGGGAGTGCGCTGAGGTATTGCAGCTTTCGGTTGGCTCAGCTGTTTTATGTATGAAAGGAGTGGCTTACAGCGTTAGCAAAGAGGCCGTCTACTATCAAGAAAGTTTCTACCATACAGATCGCTATGAGTATGCGGTGCAGTTGAACCGCGATAGTTCATCGGGCGATTTGGTATGGCAACATGGCAAGGTTACCTAAATAGCGGCTCGGTAGTTAGTTTCTATATTACCCCTTTTTTGATTAGGCGCTCAATCGCGTTTGATTGGCGCTCGCGAAAGAACGAGCGGTTAGGGGCTACAGGTTCACCACGTTCGTTATTAAATCCATTAGGCTGTTGCGGCGATACAAAATCAGCATAAGCATCTGCGTAAAGGGAGGTTGGCTGCCGCGCTAGAAAGTTGCTCATACCAACTCGCCGGCGTGCACGACGCACAGCGTTTAGGTCTATCTCAGCGACCGCGTTCATACACTCACCGCTTTCAGTCTCGATAATGACTCGGCCGTTAAAATCAACAATCTGAGACCCTGCGTTCACAGATTCCTTAAGCATTGGTCCGCCAATCAGTCCGGCCGAATTTGCAGATACTACATAAGCAATATTTTCCATTGCGCGTGCGCGTTTGGCCAAGCTCTTAGGCGACAAGCCCCTTAAAGCTGCTTCCGATGAAGAGTGCACAAATACTTCGGCGCCTTGCATGGCGAAACAGCGAACGATTTCGGGATAAAGCACCTCCTCTGAGGCAATGGCGGCAAGCTTACCGATCGCCGTGTCCGCTACCGGGAAGAGGGATTTTTTACCATAAAGATCAAGGTATTTATCTAGAACGTCGTAGGGCGATGGTGTGTACATCGATATAAGGCGTCGATACTTGAGCACACACTCACCAGATGGGTCTAGAATAAATGAGGTTTGAAAGTATAACTCTGGAAAGCTCGGGTCCGCCTCATAAGCGTTGCCGGCTAAAAAGAGTTGATGACGATTGGCGACCTCAGCTAAGGCATCAATCTCCTCTCCATGCATATCAATTGCGGCTTTGTGACGCCACTCAGCCAAACTTTCACCAGCAGGGTGGCCAGTTAAAAAGTACTCAGGTAGCGTCACAAGTTTAATGTCACCATGGAAACCAACGGCGCCGCTTATTGCGTAATCAGTATGTGCAATGGTATTGCGCATACTGATTTGCGCATCCTCGCGAGACGATAGCGGGTTAAC
>CALKRK010000184.1 GCA_937989675.1 uncultured Arenicella sp.
GACCTGAACCATCGCTTGCGCTTACTCTCACAAGCACATTTGACCCGGCTGGAATTGTCGCAGTGGCGGTGCTCCATTGAGCCTGAGTTCTGACGTCCCCAATACTCACCATCGAGCTGTAGCTTGCCCCACCATTAAGCGAATATTCAAGACGAAAGAAATCACCGGAACTATCATCGCCAGTGTCTCGTTGGCCATGAAACCAATCAACCGACAATGTTGAATCATCCGTGACAGCGACGGTTGGAGACACGGCAACACAAGCCCCTCCATCAACGTCGTCCCGACCTGCTGAAGAGTTGGTCGCGGTAAACAACGCGAAACCATCACCACCTGAATCACCACCAACTTGGGTTACCACACCACTGTTCGTTACCTGTGTTGGATTAGTTCGAACATAGGTACCCGTGGAACAAGTGGAGGCCGCACTGTTAGTCCAGCCTGTAGAACTGCTGAAATCATCTTCAAATGCACAGCCAACGGGTGGCGGTGGCGGGTTGTTTGTCACATTCAAAAACACAGCCGATACCGCTCCCCAAGTACCACTGGTATCCTGGCTACGAACATAGACGATGTGCTTTCCAACACCGAGGCCAGATGTGTCAATCGTACCGCTAACGCCTTCGACGCGCTCATTAAAGCCACCATCGTTAGCCGAAAGCGACATCGCTATGGCACCAGCTTCCCACGGTGCGGTGTCAATATAGTATTCCGCAGCGTTAATGTTTTGAGTAGACTCAGCGCCATTGCTATTGTTAAATCGCGTATCACTTGAGGTGGCACTTATTGTCACCAATGTCCCAGGCGCAACTCCCCCGCCACTGGCGTTATCGCTCAAGCTTATATTGATCGAGTCTGGCCCAGAAGGCGTTATATAGGGAGTGCGCACAACTTTTGCTGCATATACCAGCGCAGGGAGATTATCCGGCTTAATGGTGTTGTCATACACATTACAACTCTGAAAAAACGCCGTGCCTAATTCAAATGTATAGGCTGCCACTCCCAGTTCCCCGTAGCTAACGCTATCGCTTGTGCCATCAGTTGGATACAAACCGATCGATTGCTGTGGGCTGTAACCATTAAAAAACGCAAATTTTCGACCCAGCGTAGTTAAGGCCGAACCATTCGGTGCCGCTTGATTCACATCGCCCCATGGCCATAACACCAGTTCACTAAAACTGTGAATATCCAAATGAATACCACTGGTGTCTGCTGGCGCTGCGTCGTTCTGATTAGGGCCTCGACGATCTGGCCAGAGGCTACGCACATAGGTCTGCAGAGCTTGAATTTCTGGCTCAGAACCCGCTTGAGGGCCACGAAAAACCGCCGAACATTGATTGCCGCTCGAACCTACACCATTAGTGCTGTTCCACCCAAAGCTGAAGTTTCTATTTAGATCAACGCCACGGCTATTACTGGTTGGACTGCAAAAATTTTGATTGGTGTTCTTACGCCATGACAAACCCGTTTCCGCACGTTTACGTCCATCGGGGTTGGTTTGCAACATTAGATGAACTTCATGATGATCGAGTATCCAAGTAGCATCGGCATCATTGTTGTAGCCGTCTAGCAACCAACGCGCAAAGTCTAAATTAAGTGGTGCAGTTGCGTATTCTCGAGCATGAATGGCGCTATTGATAAACAGCTTTGGTTTGTTGCCGCCGGTTGCCTGATTCGTCAGTTTTAATACGAAAATGTCGTAACCACCAAGCCCCACTGACTTTTCCCAAGAATTACCGACATCAATCCATTCGGCGAGCTGGGGATTATCTGAGACTAAGCTTTGTGCCGCAGTAAAAGTATCCTCTACCGTCTCATAACAGGGGAAGCCAGGCACAGCTTGAATAAGGACTGGCGCTGCCAACGGAGACAACCCTTCTTGCAGAGAGCGTTGTAGGCTTTCAATTTTAAGCGCTCGTTTTCGTAGGTATTGAGTCGCGACTTTTATTTTGAAATCGAAGCTTCGCAGCTGACTAATCTCACGTGGGGTTAGCTCTAAAATAAGATAACCACCGTCGTAGTTTGCCTCGAGCAATTGAGCGTGAAAGGTAATCGCGGCTTTACGAGCAAGATCTATAGATGGAAAGTAAGCGCGATAAATATTGGTGGTGGATTTTTCTTGTTCAAGTAATTGATGATTTTCTTGGAGTTTCGTTTCGTTTGCGGAACTGAGCGATACGTTCAAACTAAAAACGCACGCAAGTGCCGCGCACAGAAGAGTAGGGTTCTTCATTTTTTAAGCCTCATTGCTAATTTAGGGTTTATCCATGCAGACTACAGACGACTAATCTGCGACTTGCCCAGAGTGGGCATCCTAAGAGTAGGAAGGCTTTTTACGTAATGCCAATATTTCGGCCTACTATGGTTTGAAAAATTAAAGGTTTTTCGCCTGAGTGATTTTAGTCGTTTTTTTTGGAGGGGGCGCGGACTTATTCGAGAGGACTAGTCCCATTTGAAAACAAACCAATATCGATGGTGCATTTGATTAACATCAATTAGCTTGCTATAGTTATATCCATATTGAATATAACTATAGCTCAACTATGACAGCTCAGACTAACAAGCGCTATAGTATTGGTATTGATCTAGGCACGCAGAGCATCAAAACACTGGTGCTGAACATAGACTCGAAACAAGTTTGCGACAATCAATCGATCCAAATTGGAATAAATCAGAATGGCAACGGAGTGGCTGAACAGCTCGCCAGCGACTGGATTGAAGCATTAATTAGCGTTATCCAGGCCATTCCTGAACACTACAAATCCAACACTTGCGCCATTGGCGTTTCAGGCCAGCAACACGGTTTGGTGGTGCTTGATGAACACTCAGAGGTGTTAGCGCCGGTTAAATTGTGGTGCGACACCAGCTGTTACCAAGAGTGCGACGAAATCATGTTAGGCGTCGGTGGCAAAACCGCATGCATAGACGCCGTTGGTAACCCGATGATGGCCGGTTACACCGCGCCCAAAATAAAGCAGCTGAAGAACACTTATCCCGAAATTTATAAGGCAATGCACACTGTATTGCTGCCGCACGACTATATAAATTTCTGGCTCACTGGCGAACGTTGCATGGAAGCCGGCGACGCATCAGGCACTGGTTTGCTAAACGTGAACACCCGCCAGTGGAGCAATACCTTGATCAACGCCATCGACAACAGCGGCCACCTGCAGCAGTGCTTGCCGGAAGTCAGAACACGTAATCAACCCATCGGCTATGTGGCTAAAAATCTGGCTAAGCAATTGAACTTACCCAAAGACGTGGCGGTGAGTATTGGCGGCGGCGATAATATGATGGCCGCCATCGGTACCGGCGCAACCAGTGCGGGCAGACTGACACTAAGCTTGGGAACCTCAGGCACACTCTTTGCGTATTCAGATAATGCCATTAGCAACACAAAAGGCGAGCTGGCAAACTTTTGCAGCTCGAATGGTGGCTGGCTTCCATTGGTGTGCACCATGGCCTGCACCACCACCACCGAGAGCTATAGAAATTTAGTTAGCCATTGCGTCGAGCAGATAGATCAAGCTTTAGAACGATCAAACATCGGTGCCGACGGGCTGATCACGCTCGCGTATTTAAACGGCGAACGCGTGCCTAATTTACCCACAGCGCAAGGCATGCTAGCCGGCATAAGCGCGAGAAACTTAACGCCAAACAACCTATTGCGCTGTGGCGTCGAAGGCGTTACCTATGGGCTGTACTACGGCTTTGAAGAGCTCAAAAAACACGGCATTAAAGCCGAGCAGCTCACCATCACCGGCGGCGGTGCTAACAGTGCACAGTGGTGCCAACTGAGCGCAGATGTATTTGGTCTTGAAACCGTGGTGTTAGACAACAACGAAGGCGCCGCACTGGGTGCCGCCATTCAAGCCAGCAGCTTAATCGATAATAATGGGGTGGTTGATGCAAGCTACGCCGATGGTGTGTTATCGCACTTTAAACAATGCCGATATACGCCCAACGCCGACAACACCGCTCGCTATCAACACGCTTATCAAACGTACCTAAACCTACAACAGCACATGCTGCCGTTCTTCGCGAACTGATCGGCAACACATCACTTTTGTGAGTCACTTCTGGAGCCACTATTGGAGTCAAATATGAACCGACCTGTTTACATTGGAGATACCGAATACTTCCCCGCTATCTCCCGGATTGAATACGAAGGAAAACAGTCGAACAACCCTCTTGCGTTTAAGGCCTACGACCCCGACCGCATAGTGGCCGGAAAGCGCATGGAAGAGCACCTGCGTTTTGCCGTGTGTTATTGGCATACATTC
>CALKRK010000185.1 GCA_937989675.1 uncultured Arenicella sp.
CAAACGAATTGACGTCGTGAGTTCTTCAAGTTGAAAGTGTGGTTTGAGGAAAACCGTGGCTCGGTACGAACCCGGCCGGCCTGGTACATCCGACACCGCGACCCTAGCTTGGCGCAATGGATAGCGTGCTTTCACTTCTTGCGGCGGAGCATCATCCAGCAGCACATACTGTGATATCCAAGTATTGAGATAATCCTCAACGTTGCCACGCGTCATAAACGAGCCAATTTTGTCGCGCATAATCACTTTGATATAGTGCGCGAATCGAGACGCCGCTAAGACGTAAGGCAACATGGATGAGATCGCCGCATTGGCATTCGCCTCGTCGGTGTTGTATTTACGCGGTTGGTTGGCGCTCTGCCCACCGAAAAAGGCCGCCTTGTCTGTACCCTTGCAATGGCAAATAGCCATAAAGCCTAGATCGTTAAGTTCTTTCTCACGGCGATCGGTAATCGCCACTTCAGTGGGACAAGTCAGGGCGATATCGCCTTGGGCTGTGTTGAATGTGTAAGCTGGCAGGCCCTCAATCAGGCCACCACCTTCAACGCCTCGTATGGCTGCGGTCCATCCGTACAACGCAAATGCGTTGGTTATGCGTTGTGCCAGAGCAAAGGTTGAACCACTCCAAAGAAAGCTATTAGAATCGGTACCATCTACAGTTTCTTTGTAGTTGATGCCCTCAACAGGGTTTTTCTCTGGGTCATACGGTAAACGCATCAACACTCGAGGAAGCGTCAACGTGACGTAGCGTGAGTCTTCCGTTTCTCTGAAACTGCGCCACTTGATCAGTTCCTGGCTCTCGAAAATCTTGGAGAGATCGCGTGGCTTGTGCAACGAGGAGAAATCGGCTAAGTCAAACAGGCTGGCATAAGCATTGGTAATAAACGGCGCGTGCGCGGCCGCGGCAACCTGACTCATGAGTCTTAAAAATTCCATATCATTCGGCAGGCGACCAATATTGTAATCACCCATCAAAACGCTATATGGTTCGCCACCGAAAGTGCCGTACTCTTTTTCATAGATCATTTTAAAGAGTGCGGATTGATCAAACTCCACAGCCTTACTTAGATCTTTCAAAAGGTCCGCTTTCGAGGTATTGAGCAAGCGCAGCTTTAAATGCGTGCTAGTTTCGCTATTCATCACCAGATAATGCAAACCACGCCAGGAACCTTCCAAACGCTGAAAACTCTTGTGATGTAAGATCGCATCAAGGGCGTCCGCGAGGAATGTATCAATCTCTTTGATGCGCTTGGTCACGAGGCCGACACAATCGACGTGTTCTTTGTTTTCCTCGGCAATCTCAATTCCCTCGCCGACAACGCCAGTTGTAAATGCGCTCAGTAGTCGTAAGGCAAATGGCTCTTGGCTTTTATGCAAGGTCATTCCGCCTTCGTCGATTAATTTTTGAGACACCTCATCCGGCGTAGCGATTTCCGCCTCCTTAGATGACTTACCATCGAAGGTGGACTTCATCTTCTTTTGCTGGGCCGGGTCCAACAACACGCCATTGAGCATGGCGTTAAGCGAGTCGTTTCCGTCCAGCTTGGCAACCAGATCTCTTAGATTACTGCGCTGCTGATAGACTACATTTAAATCCGGAACCCGCTCGATCACACGCACCGGGTCAAAGTCTTCGACGGATTTAAACAACAGTTCCACCGGCGCTCTTTTCTTGGCCGCATCGGCCGCAATCTCGGCGGCATTTGCAGCCTCATTAGCAGCAAGCTCCGCGTCTTCTGCCGCTTTTTTATCAGCGGCTGAGGCGCCAGACTTCTTGGCCTTCTTGGTGGCGTCCTTCGCTTTGTCTGCGGCTTCTTTCGCGGCATCACTTGCCGCTTGCGCAGCTTCTTTGAGCGACTCATCAGGCTCAGGCCAATGCAGATTCAAGCGGGGCTCAATCTTTTGCATGATGGTATCGATGTTATCGCGGTCAATTGCCACAAACTGCCGTTCTTTTAACGGTGGCAAGGATTCCAGCGGCTCCCCGGAGAGATCGGCCATGATACCAACGATAAATGGTAACTCGCGCAGCTCTATCGCATCGCCGAGTTCGACATCGTAAGTTATTTGTACTCTTGGGGGGCGCACTCGCCCCAACGTTTCTTGTAGACTACCTTTCACTGTTTTTCACCTCGCTGTTATAAAACAACTGAATCCTGAATTATTCCGCCTTCATATAAAGCGTTCGCCTACCCAGGCTACGCTTTACCAATGTTTTCTGCGCCACGAGGTACTCGAGCGCGTTTTCCACGACCTCAACTGATTCTTCGATACGTTGTCGTGATATCCACCAATTAGTAACCCCTTCAACGGTTTCCGCTGCGTTCGGTCGTTTATTGATGTACCTCGAAATTTCATGCGCTACGGACTGAATACGCTGCTGACGTTCTTTCTGTTTCATATAGACAACCAAGCCCTCGTAAAAATAATGATCGTTGCAATTAATAGCTTCACTAACTCCATTTTGTTAAAGCAGGGATCGTGCCAACTCATAAAACCCTTATAAATCAAAGAGATATTAATATCTCCAGTGTGCCATTTTAGCCCCACTAAATCTGCAGACTTTTGTGTCTATAGCCCGTGCGGATAAGGCCCGAAAAGAACTGAGGCTCAACTCCCATACTGAGGTAATTTAGACACAGCAAATATTATGTGAACCCATCACCAGCAAAAATATCAATAGAGGTTCAACGCAAATGTCGGATAACCAAGTTGATCATCAAAGTTGATGAATCAACTTGAGCTAGATTGAAAACGCTAAATTTGATGTAGTGACATGGCTAGGAATAGCACACGTAGTCGTTGTCAGGGATCGGCTCAAAAGGAATTGTTTGGGAGTCAAAGGCCGTGACCCCATCAAGATTTTGCAGATAAGCGTTGGTCCCGCAACCATTCAAGCCCTTGGCTCGTCAACCAAGCAATGGCGTGCCAGTTTTTATGAAAGGAGTTTCTCATGAACAAGAAAGTGACATCAAAGAAAGCACAACCACGAAAAAAATCCACTGCCGCTAAAGGTATTGTTGTAGAAGGCCGCGTTGAACTCGAGAGCCGCACTGCCCTTCCGCAAGACGTCTCATTGTCGGCCTATGCGGTTGACCGAAGCGGCGAAGTTATCTCCAGCAACGTGCTGAGTGAAGACGGTAAATACCGTTTAGCCACAGGCACTGACGGAAAAACCGAATTCGATCTAGTCATCGCTAAAACCGACGACACCGAACAGCTTGCCAACAACGCGCTTCACACCCAGCACATTAATGCTAAGCGATTACAAGCAATCGATAATGGTGCGGTGTTGAGTAACGACATCTTTATTGCTCGAGAGTTATGGCGACCTTGGTGGCCAAAGCAAATTTGCATTAGCGGGCACGTCAGGAAAACGCCCTTTTGCCCAATACCGTTTGTGAAAGTCGAAATTTTTGACGTCGACCGAGGCCCGTGTTTATGGCCCTGGTATCGCAGGTTTAAAAACCTGATTCGTAAGCAACGAGTTGTTCGTATTGAAGACATTCAAGCGCAGATCCCAGAACTTGATACTAGGTCTCTGGATGAAGCATTCATTGACACCACCGGCGCGGCAGAAAGTGTAAATGTGGCAAATGATATGGCCATGAGTATGCCAGAGGAATCAATAGACGTCGGCACACAAGCTACGCCCACGTCACTCGCTAATATACGCGAGCTCGTAGCCGAACCGGTTACCATGACCTCCAAACTGGCGCCTTGGATTCTGTTTCCACACTGTTTCTACCGCCGACAATTATTGTGCACCACCACGACCGATGAAAATGGCTACTTCAAGTGCTGCTTTAAATGGTATCCATTGCAGTTCAGAAATGGCCGCTTCAATTTTGATTTTCGCCCAGACATTATTTTACGCGTTACGCAAACGATTAACGGCGTTTCCAAAGTCATCTATATGGATGCCTACGCCAACACTCGCTGGAACAGCTCCGGCGCCCACATTGACTTATTTTTGGACGACCCTGAAATCGAATGCGGCGATAATGACTCGCAAGACCGGCCAGTGGGCAGCGTGGCGTTTTTCACGCGCATCGGTAACGACGAGGTCTACAAAATCAATCAATCCAATGGCACCTATAACGCAATCGACACAAGCACCAATAATATGGCGTATGGTCATGCCTTACGCATATTCGCCCAATTTGGCGATACCTTAAGTCGCTTGCAAAATATACCCGGTGCGCAGAAACCGTATTTCTACAAACTTACCGTAAACGGCGACCCAATCGTTAGCCCGCTTAAAGATACGCGAGTTAACAAGTTAACATTGATCAGCGAGAGTCATTCACTTGGGCCGGTTAGCCGCGGTGCCGAAACGGCCTTATTCGAGGTACGTAACTTTCGCGATTACTATTGGTATAACCCAGACTGGATCGGCCACTGGCTAACCGCAACCACCAGCGGAGAATCAGTGAATAAATTGATTTCGGATGGCTTAAAAACGCTGAAACTGGAAGTGTTTGATAACAACGGTACACTGCTGGACGACACTAAGGTGAATTACCTAAACGGAACAGTGGCGCCAACGTCACCGCCAACTCCATTACCAAGTATCTACCCGTGCACGATGAAGGTCGCGATCGACAATAACCCTCCGTCACTAGGTATGGTGGTTACTCCGTCGCCAACAGGCTGTGGCGTAATTCCTCTGTCGGATGTACCGCCACTAAATGTCGCGGTCACGGTTACTCAGGTGAATAACCGCGTGCATAATTGGAACTTAAGCTACATCAAAGGCACCGATACTACGGTCAGGTATTTTGGAGCCGATGGTAGCGACAGTGACGGTTCTGGTTTAGCCAGCGCCACACCTGCCAATGTGGACGCATCGGCTATGGTTCTAGGCCTCACCACAACCTGCGCATTTGCGTTAACCCTCAGAGCCGAGCCGCACATACGAAATGGCTACTCTAGGATCTATCACCGGAATATTAAACAAGCAATTGCGGTTGATGCATAAACCTTTTTTGACTCAGGTTTAGTTGGAGCGATGTCGGTGTAATAACCTCAATATCGCTCCAACTTTTTTGTGATCTCACCTTAGCGAGCTAAGGCGCAATAGCTTGCATTAATAAACCGCAAAGCCAGGCACCGTACGTTCCTAACACGTAACCTAAAACGGCTAACAACACGCCAACCGGTGCCAGCGCTGGATGAAAAGCCGCGGCCAGAACAGGCGCGGAAGCCGCGCCACCAATATTCGCTTTGCTGCCAATCGCCAGAAAAAAGTATGGTGCGCGGATCAGTTTGCCAACGACCAATAGCAACACGATGTGAATCAGCATCCAAATACCGCCAACCACAAACAGGCCCGGATGATCGCCTAAGGTTCTGATGTCCATTTTCATACCAATCGTCGCTACCAGTATAAAAATAAAAATCGTACCAATCTTCGATGCCCCCGCCCCTTCGTAGCTACGCACCTTTGTGAACGACAGGATAACGCCCACTGTGGTGGCAATAACAATCAACCAAAAGAACTTGGAAGTCAGACTGAACTTAGCCAAGGATGGCGCATTAGTTTCGATAAATGGCGCAATGATATCGGCGCCGTAGTGAGCCAAACCGGTAAACGCAAAGCCAATGCCAAGCATAACCATAAAATCGGTGGTAGATGGGTTACGTTCGATGCTCTTACCGTATGCTTCCATCTTATTTTGAAGGTGATCAACAGAGCTGGAGTCCGCTCTAAAAAAGCGGTCAATCTTGTCTTTTTTGCCGATGCCGATTAATAAGAAAGCCATCCAGACCTCGGCCACAATGATGTCGACCGTCACCATAATTCCAAACAAAGTGTTGGATGGGCTAAACACTTCATACATTGCAGCCTGATTAGCGCCACCACCAATCCAACTGCCGGCCACCGTGGTCATCCCTCGCCAAACCGCATCAGGCCCAGCGCCGCCAACCAGTTCTGGGTTAACCATCGACACCAACAAAATTGCCAGCGGGCCACCCAATATAACGCCCACAGTACCAGTCAAAAACATCAGCACTGGTTTATAGCCAAGTTTAGCGATCTCTTTTAGGTCAACACTTAAGGTAAGTAGAATCAAACAAGCAGGCAGCAGATACCTAGATGCAACGTAATACAGCTGTGAGTTTTCACCATCGACAATCCCAAAAGTATTTAATAGCGACGGCAAGAAATAGCAAAGCAACAACATTGGTACAATGCTGTAAAACTTCTTTAATCTCGGGTTTGCACTGTTGGATGTTTTAAAGACAAAGGCGAGGATTGCCAACAAGATGCCAAAGATTACAGCATCGTTGGAAATAAGGGCGTGTGAGTGTTCCATCGAGTCATGCTAGCAGTGCGTTGATAAAATCACAAATTCGCCACTTGCTGTGAATTCTAATTTTCAAAAATAAGATACACTGGCCCTAATTGAGCACAGCCATAGCCTGGCGGTGGTCTGCAAACTTGAGGGGGTCTATGAAAATTCTGAAATGGGTTGGTCTTACTGTAGTAGTAATCGCCGTGGTGTTGACATGGACAGCCCGCACACACACCGCCCCCTTTATTGACCAACAAGGTAAACAGATAACTGGGTCAATCGCAGAACAGCGCTTTATGTCAGTCAATGGTGACCAACATTATGTGTTGCTGCGTGGGCGAGATCGTAAGGCGCCCATTCTTTTGTATCTGCATGGCGGGCCGGGTTTTACTGGCATGCCGTTTGTCAGACATCATAATTCAGATTTAGAAAATCACTTTGTTATGGTGCATTGGGATCAGCGCGCTACAGGCAAAAGCTTTAAACCTGGAACCGACCCAAACAGCCTTAACTTAGAGCTATATGTAGAAGACTTAGACGATTTAGTTAATCAGCTACGAATAGAATTTTCTCAAGATAAAGTTAATCTGGTTGGCCACTCTTGGGGCAGCATGTTGGGTCTGGCATACATCAAAAAGCACCCCGAAAAAGTGTCGGCTTACTTTGGCATCGGTCAAGCTGGCTCACAGCCAGTTAGCGAGGCCGAGAACTATTTATGGGCTCAAGCGCAAGCTGAAAAACGCGATGACCAAGAATCACTAAACGTATTGCAAGAAGTTGGCCCACCTCCCTACGCTAGCGCCAAAGACATGATGCGCGAACGCAGCGTTGCTAATAAGTACGGTGGAGGCTGGGTTTCACCAAAGTCAACACAAGACTTTGCAATGGCTCTAATGCGCGTCGACGAATTTTCCTGGTTTGACCTAATAAATGTACTACGCAGCGAAACATTCTCGCTACAACCTCTGTTTAGAGCGATGTCTGACTTCGATGCGTATCAAAACTACTCAGAGCTCGGCGTGCCTGTTGTCTTACTAACTGGCCGACATGACCGGATTATATCGAGCCTTGAAAGCCACCGTTTTTTTGAATCACTTAATGCACCCTATAAAGCTTTTGAGTGGTTTGAAAACTCGGCACACAACCCCCATTCCGAGCAGCCAGAAGAATTCAATCAACGACTTTTATTACACGCTAAGAAGATCGGTGTAATAAACTGATTAACAAGCTAGAACGCCCTGCTACCATTTTCACAGGAAAGTAAAATTACAGTGAAAAGAAGAAACGCATTTATGCCAGACAATGCACGTCAGTCTTAAAGCAGACACTCGCTTTCTTGCTAGTAGGAAACCTATTTTTTATGGCTATTTTATGATTTACTTGACTTTTCAAAGACTTATTGTGATTTTAAAAAAGTAATACGAGGGTGGAGTGCTCGTTAACATTCTAAAACGGAATATTAAATGGACAAATTCATGATAAATATCAAGCGGATACCTCGTCAAATCTTACTATCACAATACTCTGCTAATAGGTTTCCCATTAAGACCTGCTGTTATATGTATCTCGAGGATAGGTAAGCTGGATATAAATAAGCATTTTCGAAGAGAGCCAAAAATAATGATTGGCGTTTCATTGTTACCAATAGTAATTGGTCTCATTGTTGCTCTTTTTTGGCCTTCTATATTTTCAGCTTCAACGGTTAAAGTATGCTCGAATAATGGTGGTAGTTTTAACTATGAAACTTGTAAATGTGATTTCAAAAAAGAACATGAAGTCAAGAAGGCACACACATGCAAATAGAACATATAACAAGTCTCAAAACGAAAAGCGCCTTCGGCTCGGACGCGTTTTCAACGCGCCCGTTTGAGAGGCGTTAGGTATATATGTCGTCCTTAAGGAGAGTCATATTAGGTACTTCTTCAATTCTATTGGCAGGTGTTGGACTGCTGGGTATAACCTCATTGGAGACAGACGCTAAACTTAGCGAGATGTTTCCGTATGGGGCTATGCTATTAGTTGCTATAGCTTTGTGGATATTTGGTGATGGTGTGCAGATAACCAATCTCGCAGAGCGCTCAAATATTGTTTTTGCGAAAAGAAAAATAATCGAAGGGATGATCGAATTTCTTGATTATTCCGAAACGGAGGATTACACAGTATCGGATGTGGATGTGCTGAGGACTTTATTTGAAAAATTTATATCTCGGCTGAGTCGGAATCGAATAAGTCGAAATTCGGCTAAATATCATGTTAAAGAATTAGTTCAGAGCTTAAATTTATTAAATGATAAAACTGGTATGATCGAAACAGGGGAACGAGAAAGCATCTGTAGTTTTATCGACTTATGCCTACTAGAAATAGGCATAAAATTTGATGATGATGTAACTGAAGAATGGCGAGAATGGTAATTGAATCTCATCGTAAAAATACCTAACAAGTTGCCCCATTTCACTCCGCCCGTAAACGGGCTCAGCGGGACGCGCGAAGTCGCGCGCCCCTTGGCAAGGCGTTAGTTCTACCAAGATCACGCGTATGAAATTATTGGTTTCATTTTTTCTGGTTATTTTTGCCTCTGGTTGTATATCAAATGGAGAGAAATTGATAACTGAGGCTCAACCTGAGTCATTATCTGGAACATGGGCAATGAAATTATCTAGTCGAGTGAATCGTACAATCAAGTTCGAGAAGAATGGGAGTTGTAATATTCACCAGAAGGAGTCTCACGAGAGTCTTCTATTTCGGTGCAGGTATGAAAAGAGAGGTGCGAACGTCTTTGTCTATCATGTTCATCCTCTAGATGGACATGACCTAAAAGAAATTGAGAGTCTGGAATACAGCGCCATTGACGAAAAGTTAATTAGTTATCGTGACCCAGACAATCAAGAAAACAATTGGGAGTACATTAAAATTGAGAACTAACAAGTTGCACAACTTCACTCCGCCAGCAAGCTGGCTCCGCGAGACGCGCTTGTCAGCGCGCCCCTTGGCAAGGCGTTAGATTTATCAAAGTGAATTTATGATAGACATCAAACACCCAATCAGTATCGATCTTGCTGATTTCATAAAACGGGGAAAATTCGATTTTATCGAGGTTGGAATGACAATGAATGAAGTTCTCCAGTGTTTTCCCGAGCCAGATACTTTTGAGGGTAAAAGCCAACACTCGAGTAAAATTTGGAAGTATGGTTCGTTTGAGCTATTTTTTAGTGATAAATCTCTCTATATGATATTTACTGATGACTTCGTGCAATTCTATGGTGGAAGCTCTTTGAGTATAGAGAATTGGAGTCTATCCAAAGAACTTACATTCGACAGTTTTCAAGACCGGCTTAATTCTGAACAAATTGATTATCGAGTTAAGCACAATGAATCACTGAGCAACACCACTGTCTTCATAGAAGACAGTGGTGTTGAATTATTATTTGAAACAAATGAAAAGAAATACCTCTCTGCATTCTGGAAACAGAAAATCTAACAAGTGACTATGGTTCGAAGTCAAGTGTTCATGCATAATTTTCATCCCAGTGAGAGTTTGTTTTCACCATCTGATTTAGGATCGTAAGTTGCTTGCGCATGCAGGCAACGATTGCAACTTTCTTTGGTTTTCCCTTGGCGACTAGCCGTTGATACATCGGTTTTAACTTGGGGTGGCACTGGATAGCGCTGAGCATTGAGACGAACAGAACCGTTCTAACTTTGTGCCGGCCGCCACGTATAAAACGCTTTCCCCT
>CALKRK010000186.1 GCA_937989675.1 uncultured Arenicella sp.
AACGCCCTCCGTCGTCGGGTAAACCGGCGTTAGAGTTGTGTCTAAACCACCTTCAGGCTCTTTAGCACTAATGCGATATTCGGGGTGAATCAGTTCGTAACCTTTTTGGCCACGGCGCACTTCACCAAAGCACTTAACCCATAGCCCACGCTGAAAGCTTTTTTCTTGCGCACGATTAAAATGGAACATTCGAATCGTTAAGCTGCCGGTTCCATCACTGATGCGCACTAACAAGCTACGACGCCTCCCAAAGACCACCTGCGCGAGATCAATTTGGCCAATCACAACCGTAGACAGGTTTGGCAAAAGCGTGCCCAGATCTGTTACCGAGGTACGATCTTCATAGCGATGAGGTAAATGAAACAGCACATCTTGTACGGTGTGCACGTGTACGCGCGCCAGCTTGATCGCCATTTGCGGGCCAACACCAGCTAAACTTTGCACCGGGTCTGTTATCTTTAAAGCCATTTGCAAACTCCTTTTGCATGAAAAACTTTGTTTAAGAACATAGAGAGGCGTCTGCTAACACAGAAAATCAGCCTAAGCTCAATATCGCGTCTATCTCCACCTGCGCGCCTTTTGGCAGCGCAGCCACCTGCACCGCAGCACGAGCAGGATAAGGCTCATTACAATACTCACTCATAACGTGATTCAGCAAGGTGAAATTATCCAAGTCAGTTAAATAAACCGTGAGTTTCACTGCGTCATCTAAAGACCCACCCGAGGCCTTACAAACAGCACTTAGATTTTCGAATACTTGCTTAGCTTGTTCGGAAAAATCGTCGCTAACTATTTGCATTGTGACCGGTTCGAGCGGAATTTGACCGGACACGTAGACCGTGCCACCCACCTTAATCGCTTGCGAGTAGGCACCTATAGCGGCAGGCGCATCAGAGGTATTGATAATAGATCGAGTCATGTAAAGTATTTTGGCATCCACCAACAATTTTCACAACTTTTCAGGAGTACTCAAAACGGCACTCGGATTCCGCGAACTAACCTTTTTGACGAGTTACCTTACTCACATGCGGTTCTCGATAAATCGCTTTGATAATTTTCGCTAGATGCTTACGATCTTTCACGTCAACCACAAAATCCATTTGCCGCACCGTGTCTGAGCCCTCATGTAAATCAACGTGATTTATATTCGAGCCATTTTCTGCAATCGACATCGCCACCTTCGCAAAGGCGCCGGTGACGTGATTTAACTTAACTTGCAACTTAGCGTGAAAAAACTGATCGAGGTTTTCATCCCAATCAACCATCAGACAATTTTCTGGCTGTTTACGAAGTTCAGACATATTGGGGCAATCGGTGGTGTGCACAACCAAGCCATGACCGGCGGTAAAAGTACCCACAATAGAGTCACCCGGAACCGGGCAACAGCACCTAGAGTAAGTAACCAGCAAACCTTCCGAGCCCCTGATTACCAAGGCTTCCTGACCAATAACTTTGCCTTCTAGTTTTTCATCCGACAGTTGTGCAATTTGCCTTGCCACCATGTCTGGCAAACGACGGCCTAAACCGACATCCACCAACAAATCAGACCAGGTTTCCAAACCAAGTTCGTCGAGCAGCTTTTGTTGCACTTTAGCCGCGACTTTTCGGCGGCCAAACAAACGCTGCTTGGTCGCACCCGCTAATAGACGCTTACCAAGCTTGAGTGCATCTTCCTCAGTTTGTTGCTTAAGGTAATTGCGAATGTGTGTTCGAGCTTTAGCTGTAACGGCGTAGTTTAACCACGCGGTATTCGGCCAGGAACTCTTTGAGGTTATGATCTCTACGCTATCACCATTATTTAAAATGGTTGGCAGCGAAGCCAAGGCGCGATTAATCCGCGCGCCGGTGCAATGCATACCCACATCAGTGTGCACGGCATAGGCGAAATCTAACGCCGTTGACCCACGCGGCATCTTTTTGATATCACCTTTTGGAGTGAAAACGTATACCTCATCTGGATATAAATCGGTTTTCAGATGTTCCAAAAACTCCACCGCATTGCCAGTTTGATGCGCTGGATCCAGCAAATCCAACAACCATTGACGAGCTAAATGATTGGAACTCTCGTGCTGCGTTTCATCTGATTTATAAATCCAGTGTGCGGCTACACCAGCCTCAGCAATTTGATCCATTTGGCGCGTGCGAATTTGCACTTCGATGTTGTCGCCGAGCGGCCCAAATACCACTGTATGCAAACTCTGATAACCGTTGGCTTTTGGTATCGCAACGTAGTCGGCAAAACGACCTGGAATTGGTTTATAAGCGTTATGCACAATACCAAGAACGCGATAACAATCATCCACCGAATCCACAATTATTCGAAAGCCATAGATATCATGCAGCTCTTCAAACGAGCGGCGTTTTTTAACCATCTTTTTATAGATGCTAAAAACGGTTTTGCGCCGGCCTTTTATTTCAAAACCGCTTATATCCGTGGCGTCTAGCGTGTTGCACAATGAAGTTTGCAGTTTTTCAACGATCAACTTGCGGTTGCCTTCTCTCTGCAAAATGGCTTTGTTAATCGCCGAATGGCGTTTTGGATACAGGTATTGAAAGCACAAATCTTGCAACTCTCGGGCCCAATGATATAAGCCTAAGCGCTCGGCAATCGGCGCGTATATCTCAAGCGTTTGTTTGGAAATTCGTTTCTGTTTCTCAATCCGCATCACATCGAGTGTGCGCATATTATGGAGGCGGTCGGCTAGCTTAATAATCATGACCCGCACGTCTTCTGACATGGCCATGAGCATTTTGCGAAAGTTTTCAGCCTCAGCCTGCTCCTTAGTATCGAATCTGATCTGGCCAATCTTACTCACGCCGTCGACCAGCAAAGCGACATCCTCTCCAAATTTCTCGACAATCTCATCTTTGGTAGCAGAGGTGTCTTCAATTACATCGTGTAACAACGCCGCGATGAGCGTGCGTGAGTCCATCTGCAATTCGGCCAATGTGTCGGCCACTTCAATCGGATGATGAATATAATGCTCACCAGTTCGGCGCGTTTGGCCACGGTGAGCTTGCTCAGCAAAAAGGAAGGCTTGGTAGACGTCTTCAATGGCGTCTTCCGAAAGGTAATCCGCTAGTCGACCCTTACAGAGGGTTCGAATGGCTTTTTCAGGCGACGGCGAGAAAAACCGTCGCTTAGGAATGGGCTTTGCGCCAGAAATCACGTTTAGGCGACGACCACGCGTTCAGGCGCGGCCCTTCAAGTGTTATTCGCCGGCGCTTTCAGTAGCGTCCGCACCACCCGACAACTCAGCTTGCAGCGCCGCGGTTAACGCGTCCAATTCTGCTGGCTCGCTTGCTTCCTCTTCTTCTTCGATAAACTCAAGAATTTCTTCTTCAATACTATCGTCGAGAATATCGCGCGTTACCAAACCTTCAGCAATTTCACGCAACGCCAACACGGTTGGCTTGTCATTTTCTTCGTCAACAAATGGCTCAGCGCCCAATGAAATTTGACGGGCACGCTTAGTAGCAACTAATACCAATTGAAAGCGATTATCTACGTTGTTCAAACAGTCTTCGACAGTAACTCGAGCCATCAGTAACTCCTCATTTTCTAATGTACGAAATTCGTACTTCAATATGTACTTAAACAGTCGGTGCGAAACCACACTCGAACTAAACTTTTCTGTACGGGGTTAGGCTTACTTTCAAGCTTCTAAAACAATAGAACGCCTTGAATACACCTGCTGAACTCGCCCACTTATGACGATATGAAATAAGCCTTTTAAAGCCCCTAAACCCGTAGTTTCACTAGTCGGTGTCAGCTAAAAGTAGATCCAAATCCACCGCAAGGGGGCGGATTCTATCACTTTCGCCGCTAAGTATCAGCGTCAAATCATCCAAAGCTTGATTAAAATCATCGTTCAGTACAATAAAATCGGCCTCTCGACAGTGCAGCATTTCGTCTCGAGCTTGGCGCATGCGGCTTTGAATTACCGCTTCGGAATCACTGCCGCGACTGCGCAAACGCCTTTCGAGCTCACTTACTGATGGTGGCAATATTGAAATGCTGACTGCGTCAGGCATTTGCTCACGCACCAGCCGGGCGCCTTGCCAGTCTATGTCCAGCAATACATGGGTACCGCCTGCCAGCTTGTTTTCTACCGCTAGGCGCGATGTACCGTAGTAATTTCCATACACCTCGGCGTATTCAAGAAACACACCGTCATCCACCATTGTTAGGAATTCGGTTTGACTCACAAAATAGTAATCTATGCCGTCAGTCTCTCCAGCTCTACGTTGCCTTGTGGTATGTGAAACCGACATTGCGGCTTCTTGCACATTCGCCAGTAACGCACGAGCAAGGCTTGTTTTACCCGCCCCAGAAGGCGCAGAAATGATGAAAAGTTTACCGGTCACGATTGGCTATTTGCGAGGTGAAATGAAGTGCTTTATATATTGCAGCTATTCTACAAGAAAAGGCTTTATCGAAGAAAGGCTACAAATAACTCTTTCGCGCAAAAACACTAGAAATACCAACAACGCAACGAAATCAATAGCCGATCAAATACCGATCATCGCCGCATAGAATGCACTAACTCATTAGGTTTTATTCCTTGTGACCAACCACGGTTGAGTCGGACTTTGTTACTTTTTATCACATAGTACGCCGCGATACTGTCGCACCGAAATTCGGTATAAAGCGCGTTGGCAACCATATTGACATAGCTGTCAAACGTAACATCTTTGAGCCATGCTTTTTTATTCCGCGCGTTAATTTGTTCGATCACTCGATTTATTAGCTCACGATGCGTGCATTTAGAGGCGTCCGCAATGACAAAGCCACCGCGCGCTATGGTCGTTAAAAATAAATTTGTCTTTGAAAGTTTCTTTAAATACTTAACGCATTTTTCCCAATTCTTCGCCTGTAGATGGCGAATAAAAGCACGCATATAGCGACGATGCTTTTCTGAAAACGCAGCCCTACTAGTATCACCGTCTGCTGCGTCACGCTTCGTCGTAAAATCTATGTCATGCGAAAAGTAACTGATTGTTTGTAAGTTACGCATAAAACACTCTACCCAATTGATAGCTAGAATCGTAGCACAACCAAACCGCGAATTTGAATATTAAGCCTATTTCCGCCAATCTACACACACAACTTCCCTAACACTTGTATAGCATTTTCCACCTCGTCGGACCAAGGAACACCATAACTTACGCGAATACAACGCTTGAATTTGTTGCTCGGGGAAAACAGCGCACCCGGAGCGATGCTGATATTGTTTTTTAAAGCCTCATGGAAGTATGATTCTGAATCATTGCCAACGGGCAGCTCAATCCATAGCACTCCCGCTCCCTTGGGATCACTAACTCGAGTGCCCTCAGGAAACGCGGCCTGCATCTGACCCACCATCCGGTCTTTGTTACATTTTAGTACCTGACGTAGCGCTCGCGTATGACGATCATATTCTCCGCTGGCCATAAACTCGGACAAAGCCCACTGGCTTAGCAACGATGACGAGCATGACAATGCCCGTTTTAGGCGGCGCGCCTGCGCCCCGTAACGACCAGCCATCAGCCACCCTACTCGGTAACCTGGCGCGGCCGTTTTGGAAAAAGAAGCACAGCTCAGCACCAAACCCTTGCGCGAATAAGTCTGCGCCTGCGTACCTCGCTTTTCAGTAAAATAGAGATCGCCGTAAACGTCATCTTCAATAAGCGGAATGTTTTTCGCCTCTAACATGTGCACTAAACGCTGGCGCTTTTCATCTGGCATATACGAGCCCAATGGATTGCTAATGGACGACGAAAAAATACACGCCTTAACTGGGTGGTTTTTCAGTGCATTATCTAAATCATCAAACCAAATACCATCATCTGGGCAGAGCGGAATTTCCAGCGCCATCATACCCAAACTTTCGATAAGCTCCAGCACACCAAAATAGGTCGGCGACTCAACCGCGATAACATCACCCGGTTTGGCTACGCATTGCAGGGCAATCGCGATGGCCTCTTGCGCACCATTCGTTATCAGTACTTCATCAGGGTTTACTTGCAAGCCCTGATCCAAACATCTGAGAGCTAAATGCCGCTTAAGCGGAAGATAACCATCCATAGGACCGTAAGCCACTGCGCGTGCACCCGCCCTCGCTAATACCTGGCGCATTATTCTGGCTAGCGCTTTGTCTGAAGGGTGCGCTGCGGCCGGGTTAGCCACACCAAGCGGTACTACACCAGGGCGATGAATTGCATCGAAAACTTCTTCTATCAACGTTTGACGCTTCACCAGCAATGGTTTTTTCGCCAAGCTTACACGCTTTGGTTGCATAGACTCGATAGCCGAAGCTCGCAGAAAGTAACCCGACTTTGGCCGCGCTTCAATCACCTCTTGCCGCTCCAGTTCGGCGTATGCCTGCCTAACCGTTGGAATACTAACATTCAACTTCTGGCTCAGGCTTCGCAACGACGGCAGCTTATCACCAGGCCTAAGCGTTGCCGCCGCTTGCATTTCGCGAATCATGTTAATGACCTGCTGATACAAAAACGGAGAATCTGATCGTTGAATGGCGATAGACATTTGTCACCTCTTTTGAATTCTTGAAAATCTGTATAGGTCACATTTATACAAATCTGTATCTGTTATGTAAACAGTATCTGTCTAAACTAAAGGTCTGTAAACACAAACTTAACGCCTAACTTAAAACGGTAACGCAAAAGAGAATCATGAGAAATACCTTGCTGTATATCGCGACTGTCTTAATTTGGGGGTCGACTTGGCTAGCCATTGAATATCAACTTGGCGAAGTGGATATCGTGGTATCGGTGTTTTACCGTTTCACTATTGCCGCCGTTATTATGTGGGCATATTGCAGGTTCGCGAAGGTTCCAATGCGGTTTTCAATGCGCAACCATGGCTTTATTTTTGTGTTAGCGCTCTTTAACTTCAGCATGAATTACACCTTGCTTTATTACTCGCAGAATTATTTAACTTCCGCGATGACCTCAATTGCCTTTTCCACAATGCTATTGATGAACATAGTCAATACGCGTTTATTTTTTGGGTCACGTATTGCTGGCAGAGTCTATCTGGGCGCCTTCTTTGGCATTACTGGAATTATCGCTCTATTCTGGGACGACTTATCAGCGTCGGGAGTTGGTAGCGACTCTCTGATTGGTCTAAGCTTGGTTATTTCCGGCGCTTTAGTGGCCTCGCTTGGCAATATGACCAGCGTCCGTAACTCTCGTGCTGGCATGAACGTTTTGGCTGTCAACGCTTGGGGAATGCTATACGGCGCTCTGATACTTGCCACTATCGTTGGATTTAGCGACTTACAATTCACACTATCTACCAAACCGAGTTATCTTCTCTCTCTAGCGTACCTCGCCGTATTTGGCACAGTAATCGCGTTCGCGACCTATTACGTATTACTGAACGATATTGGCCCCGAAAAAGCCAGCTATGTGATCGTATTGTTTCCGGTCGTTGCGGTTGTCTTGAGTAGCTTTTTCGAAGGCTTTAGCTGGACACATAACACTTTTTTGGGGTTTGCGCTCGTACTCATCGGGAATGCCATTTTATTAACACCCAGCAGTATTTTAAAACGTTTGAGAGTAGCCTAATCCTTGGGTAAGCATATTCAGAAACTACTAATACAACAACGAAGGCAACCACAAAACGATACTTGGAAAGCACACCAGCAAAGCCAACACTATTAACAGCGGGATCAGAAATGGAGCTGTCGCTTTGGCACATTCTTCAAATGGCGTATCGGCGACCTTAGCCAATACATACAAAACCATACCGACCGGTGGCGTTAACAATCCGATCATTAAGTTCAGTACCACAATCACGCCAAGAAAGACTGGGTCGATGCCAACTTGATTAGCGACCGGCAATAATAACGGTACCAATATAGTAATCGCGGCAATGGTCTCCATAAACAGGCCAATGATGAACACCACCAACATAATCATTAGGAGTACGGCGATCTTGTTCTCAGATACTTCAAGGAATACGCTGGCTAATTGCTCAGCTACTTGATTGGCAGTTAGCGCCCAAGCAAACAACGCGGCAGACGCAACGATCATCAGTACAGAAGCTGTAGTTTTCACGGTCTCGAGTGCGACTGACGAGATCACATCAAGGTTCAAGGTGCGGTAGACACATAAACCTAAAAACAAGGTATAGACCACTGCCGCTACCGCCGCTTCGGTCGGAGTGAAAGCCCCAGACACGATGCCGCCGACAATTAGCACTGGGCTTATCATCGGTAGTGCCGCCGCTTTGGTAGCTTGCCATAAGCGCCCCCAGTCAAATGATGCGTCAACCGGGTAGCGCCTGCGTTTGGCATACCAAAACACCATAACCATCAACGAGATGGCCATCATAAAGCCAGGCACAATACCCGCTGCGAACAAGGCTCCGATAGAGACTTCGGCCATTACACCGTAAATAATTAACGGCAATGATGGAGGAACAATTGGGCCGATAGTCGATGAGGCTGCGGTCACACCAACAGCAAAGCCCCGATCATAGCCAGCATCGCGCATGGCTTTTACTTCAATGGCGCCAAGGCCACCAGCATCCGCCACAGCAGCGCCAGACATACCAGCGAAAATTACACTAGAACCCACATTGACATGCCCCAAACCACCCGGCACCCAACCAACGATTGCCCGTGCTAAATTGAATATGCGGTCAGTAATTTCAGCGGCGTTCATGATCTGGCCCGCGAAAATAAAAAACGGTATCGCGATCAGTGGAAAGCTGTTCACACCGTTAATCACCGTATGCACGGCCGCCGTCGTTGGCAAAGCATCCGACAGAAAAATAGCCAAAGCACTAACACCTAAGGCAACATGAATCGGGCTACCCAAACCAATAAGGGCAAACAACAGCAGCAACGCCAACAATACTTCAATCATGATTCAGCTCGCTCTGGTCGCTTTGATGTCGCGCAGGCTTGGTCACGGTTGAAATCAGATTCCGCAAACTCACCCAAGCGCAGGCCATCAAGGCGATGCTAATAAAGGCGTAAATTGCAGCTTTAGGCAAAGCTAAGGACACCAAATCTTGAGTGCTCTCGCTTGCTAGCAAAAAAGCTGCGATAGCGAGAAATCCGTAGTAAAGCGTTGAGACACTTCCAGAAAACAAACGCATGGGTTTGATATTCTTAGTGTCGACCCATGATTCAACGGCTTCAAGTCGAATGTGTTCGCGCCTAAATACCACGCTAAGGCAGCCAGAAAAGACAACGCCAATTAGCAAATATCTCGAAACTTCTTCTGTCCAGGCCCAACTGTCATTCAATACGTAACGCGTAAAAAACTGCGCGAATACCACCACCGCCAAAATGGCTAGTAGCAAGAGTGCGGGCCAGTCATACCAATGAATAGCTTCTGCTTTTTTTGCATCCAATCCATGCATATTTTTAACATTATTCATTTTGTCGCCGTATCTGTTAACTTATCGAATGCGCTACTTACTTATTTGATTTAGCTTGGGCAAGCGCTTGTAAACGAGCTAATTGAGCTGCACTGAATGGCACACTACTTTGCAGCAAGGCTGGCAAAACACGCTGTTTGAACGCCGCCCTGTCTGAATCAATAATTGTGATTCCATTTTTTGGGTACCATGCGAGCAACTGACGCTCTTGCTTACGGATTTCATTGGTAACGCGGCTCGCCGTTTCTTGAATAACATCGCGCAACAGTTGAGCATCCTCTTGAGGTAAGCCAGCAAGCGTTTTACCCGCACCAATTACGACCAGAGAATTTGCAATGTGGCCGGTCAGGTTGATGTGCGTCTGCACTTCATAAAAACGTTTGTACTTAATCGTAGTTAAGGGGTTTTCGGCGGCTTCTACTACGCCTTGCTGCAAGGCAAGATACGCTTCTGAGAACGGTATCGGCGCAGGGTTAGCTCCAACGCTATCCGGCATCATTAAAAAAGGCGCGGCATTTGGCACACGTATTTTTAAATTGAGCATGTCTTCAGGCTTACTGATCGGCTTATTTGAGGTGGTATGGCGAAACCCGTAGTACACCAAACTCATAATTTCGTCGCCAGTCGCCGACTCGTAGCCCGCAGCCAACTCTTTAAAGAAGTCACTATCGCGATAAGCTTGCCAGTGCGCAAAATCATCAATGACGTAAGGGTAATCCGAAATAGCCAGAGGCCCATAACGCTGAGCAGCCAGTGACGAACCAGTATAAATTAGATCAATGGCACCTAGGTTAACGGCCTCATTAATACTGACCTCTTTACCAAGTGACGAAGCTGGGTAAATCTTTATGGCATAGCGGCCCTCAGTGCGACGTTCAAATTCAGCCGCGGCCCAAAGCGCTTGTTGGTGGTACGGTGAGCTGACTTCGTACACGTGCGCCCAACGCAATACTGGCACACTATAAATCGCTCGCGAAATAAAATAAGCGCACACGCACAACACAACTGCGGTCAAAACAATACTAGGAAAATAAACTCTTAATAAACGCAATTAGCGAACCGCCTCGATGAATGGAAGGTCAACATATAAGTAGGCCATAAGCTGCGCGTAGGATCCAACTGTTATGGCTTGATGGCTTGCCTAACATTTCCAACTTTAGTTAAATGTTAACTGTATACAAAATAGCATAAAATGAATTTATACCATCCATAACTAGGAGTCACTATGTTTTTACGTTTTGCGTTCGCTTTGATACTAATTTTGCCTTTCTCGACCATGGCGCAAGCAGGCCCTGAGCAAAGCTTTAAAATATTTCGTGAACTCAATAGCGAGACTCCGCCGGCCAACATTGCGGTTAGCCAGCAAGGCCGAATTTTCATGAGCACACATTTGGCCTATGGTCCGGAGCTTAAAGTTGTTGAGCTGCTAGCCAATGGTGAACATCGTAAATACCCAGACACGGAGTTCTTTCCACCGATTAACGGGGTACTTGGTGCCATCGTCGACAAACACGACATCTTTTGGTTTTTGGATACCATTTGGGGCAAAGACGGCATGGGGCGAGTGATCGGATGGGATATAAACAAAAACGAACTGCATAAAATATTTTACATCGCCCGCCCTATTGTCAACGACGCTTACATTCTCAATGACATGGCCGTTGATCGAGACAATGACGCAATTTATATCTCCGAAACCGCTGCCGAAACTACGTCTGCTTTATTAGTGCTGGACATCAAAACCGGCTTGGTTCGACGAGTGTTAAACGGTTCATTTGCCACCGTACCCGAAGACAAAGATCTAGTTATTGATGACAAGGTCGTCACCATGCAAGGTAACAAAGCGCGCGTAGGTGTTAACCCCATTACTATCGACGTGAATAATGAGTGGGTTTATTTCGCGCCGATGAGTAGTGAATCACTGTACCGTGTAAAAACTGAAGATTTAAACGACGCGAGCTTAGCAGCTAGCGAACTCGAAAAACGAGTAGAAAGGTACTCGTCTCGCCCCAAGGGTGATGGTATTACCATCGACGCCGACAATAATGTTTACGTATCCGACCTTGAAAACAACGCTATTGGTGTCATCGATGCTGATCGAAACTATCGCATTCTACACCAAGACAATAGCGTACTAAGTTGGGTCGAGGGCTTCGCAAATGCTGGCGGTAAACGCATCATTGCCACCGCCAATAAGCTACATCGCTCACCCGCATTTATGAACGACAAACCCACGCCGAATGAGTTTTACATTGTTGAGTTTAAATCGATTGGGGAGGCAACTAAGGGAAGATAGAAAAGGAGTCAGCCGGATAGATCTAAAACCTCGGCGAGTTGCTAAGCTCAACAGCTCGCCGCCCTCAGCATCTCACTCATCAGTAGATGGTTACTCGATGTTCTGAACCTGCTCACGCACCTGTTCAATCAATACTTTCAGGTCCACCGAAGCTTTCGTTAGTCGCGGGTCTTGGGCTTTTGATCCGAGGGTATTGGCTTCGCGGTTCAACTCCTGCATTAAAAAGTCCAATCGCCGGCCAGCGGGCTCAGGCTTTGCAAGCACCGAAGCGACTTCCTCAATGTGAACATTTAGGCGATCTAGCTCTTCGGCAACATCCGTTTTCTGCAAAAAAATCACCATTTCTTGCTCGAGCCGAGAAGGGTCTAGTTGGTCTTTAATATCAGCCAGTTTTTCATCGAGCCGAGTTCGGTAATTGGCAGCAATTTCAGGCAGGAAGCCTTCAACATTCTTGATCACGTCGCGCATACCAGCTAAACGCTGTTGGATTAAATCAGCCATTTTTTCGCCTTCTTTAGCGCGCGCTTTTACCATGCCATCTAGTGCCTGATCGAGAATATCGAGCAAATGCGCTTTCATGACTTTTGGGTCAGTCTGCCTAGACTGTAAAATGCCCGGCCAGCGCAACACATCAATGGCACGAACGGCTTGCATACCTGGCACATGCGCTTGAATGTCTTCTAACAAGGCCTGAAAGTTCAGGGCCGCATCCGCATTTGGCTCAAGGCTAGTAGCTTCGCTTTCCTTTAAGCGAATGTAGCAATCGACTCGGCCGCGCGACAATTTTGCTGAAATGGCGTCACGCAATGCGCTTTCGTGGGCACGCAGCTCTTCAGGCATACGAGGCGCTATTTCGAGGTATCGATGATTGACGCTACGGAGCTCACAACTGAGCTCACCCAGTTCGGTGGTAACAGCGGCCTGAGCATAGGCGGTCATACTTTGAGTCATTGTTCGTTCCTTATTTAGTTCTAATATGGGTGTTAATTTGCCTGAAAATGCACGAATTGCACAAACATTGATGATTTTAACGGCGAGCGACTATAATACCTGAATGAGCATCTTGAAACCCAAACCTCAAAATATCCCGGCCATGCCATTACGACCAGACACCATGGTCGAACACTATAAGATTGGCAAAGTCATCGGCGTTGGTGGATTCAGCGTGGTATACAGCGCTCTCGACACCAAGAGTAATACCGTGGTGGCCATCAAAGAGTTTTATGCCACCAACTGTATGCGCCGCGCGCGCGATGGTTCTCTGCATGTTTATCCAAAAGATCAGGAACATAAATACCATATTGGCTTGAAGCGATTTTTCGATGAGGGCTTGACGCTGTCGCAAATAGATCACCCCAATATCGTAAACGTATCCAATTTTTTTAGAAGCAACAATACGGCATATTTAGTGATGCGCTTTGAGCACGGCAAAGATTTGCGCTGGTTCATTAAGAATACGGATTACGTGCCAGATGAAGAATTTATTCTAAGCGTCTTCAGCATGGTGCTGGCTGGCCTAAAAGAAGTGCACAAGAACAATTTCTTACACTTGGACATCAAACCTAGTAATATTTTGTTGCGCGCTAGTGGTGTTCCATTGATCTTGGATTTGGGCGCCGCCTATAAATTTCCACAGAAAGAGCGTCATAAAGTACATACACTCACGCACGGGTATTCCGCGCCTGAGCAACACGAGAAGCAAGATCTCAGTTTGTGTTCCGATTTGTACGCTATAGCCATGACGATGCGAGCGTGCATTACCCATAAGTCACCACCTTCTGCCGTTAAGCGCCTCAAAAAAGACACACTCCGCCCACTCAAAGAAACACACGGGCGCCACTACCGGAAAAACTTGATTTATGCGATCGACAAAGCAAGCAACCTGGATCCAGCTGAGCGACCACAAAGTGTGGACGAATACGTGGAGATCATGACGACGCGCTAACCAGCGCCGCGTAATACACTATGCATTATTCTCTTGCACAACAAAGTCACCAGGGTGGCCGTGATTATAACGAGGATCGTACCGCGATCTTTGAACGAGACAACAGTATTTTATTGGTTGTCGCCGACGGGCTCGGCGGCCATGAAGGCGGCGAAATTGCATCGCAAGGCTTTATTGATGCCATGGGCGATTCGTTCAGAAAAGCCACGCCGAAACAATTAGAAAAAGCCGACAGTTTTCTAACTTTATCGATTAACTATGCTCACCACACGATCCATCGTCGTGCAGTAAGCCAAGGCTTCAATGTTGAATCACCTAAGACTACCTGCGTAGTTTGCTTGATCCATAAAGGAGTCGCTCACTGGGCACACTCTGGCGATAGCCGCTTATATCTAATTCGCAAGCGACGAACTAAGTTCGTGACCAACGATCATGTCTCAAAAAAGTTGGGCCGCGAGCACAATAGCCCAATTAATCGTTGTGTTGGTGGCTTAGAAAGCCCCAGGCCAGAAATTGGCGAACCACATAAAATGCGCGACGGCGACGTGTTTTTTCTAGCCAGCGATGGGGCATGGCACTCATTTAAACCCGAAGATCTAAACGATTATGTTGACCCTCAGCACCCAAGTCTGGGCTTAGACAGCTTGTTACAAGCGCTGGAACAACGCAATAAAGCGCCCAGCGACAACTTGTCCATTGTTGTTTTATTTTGGGGTGTAAAACAGCTCGATGACCCGAATTTCGATGAGTTTGAAGAGCCTGACACCATTCAATTGTTAGACCAGTCCATAAGTAAGGCCAACAAATCCGACGAAGAATCTGATCAGCCAGCGGAGAAGTTCGATATGAGTGAGCTCGACAGCGCAATTATCGAAATTGAGAGTTTTATTTCTGAGCTCGACGAAAAGCTGTAGCTAAAATACGCTATAAACTAACCCTATCATCACCCGAGTCTAGTGAACGCTGGCGGGCCTTGATGCAAACAAAACCCTACCAAGCCCGAGTACGCTATGAGTAATGACGCATTCACCCGCCCAAGTGGCCGGCAGCCAGACCAACTACGCAACATCACCATTGAACGCAACTACACCGCGCACGCGGAAGGTTCCGTGCTCATCAGCTGCGGTGGCACTAAAGTGTTATGTAACGCCTCAGTTGAAACACGTATACCGCACTTTTTAAAGGGCAAAAACCAAGGCTGGATAACCGCCGAGTACGGTATGCTGCCACGATCTACTGGCAGTCGCATGGGCCGCGAAGCCGCGCGCGGTAAACAGTCCGGGCGCACTCAAGAAATTCAACGCCTAATCGGCCGCTCTTTACGTGCATCAATTGACCTTACAAAATTAGGTGAGCATTCAATTACTCTTGATTGCGATGTTATTCAGGCCGATGGTGGCACTCGAACGGCATCCATCACTGGAGCATATGTGGCGCTGGTCGATGCGATTGAGCACATGTTAGCCAACAAAATGATCAAAGAAAATCCGCTCACTCGCCAAATCGCGTCAGTGTCGGTTGGGATTTATCAAGGCACACCAGTACTTGATCTCGACTATCCCGAAGACAGCACCGCAGAAACCGACATGAACGTCATTATGGATGTCGATGGAAACTTCATTGAAGTGCAAGGCACCGCCGAAGGCGCGCCATTCAGCCCGAATGAAATGTCCGCAATGATTGCCCTCGCCGGCAAGGGTATCGGAGAACTGATCGACAAACAATCGGCGGCACTTGAGGGTTAGCTGATGCCTAAAGTAGTACTCGCGACGGGCAACCCGGGCAAGGTTTCTGAAATGCAGCGCGAGCTGCAAGAGTTTGGCTTGGAAGTGGTTCCACAGAGCGATTTTGATTTTCCAGAAGCCATCGAAGATGGGCTTAGCTTTGTGGAAAACGCCATTAAGAAGGCTCGCCATGCCTGTCAACATACAGGCCTGCCTGCAATCGCTGATGATTCAGGCTTAGAAGTAGACGCACTGGACGGCGCGCCCGGCATTCACTCAGCACGCTATGCTGATGGTTTAGGCGATGCAGCCAACAACGAAAAACTACTCACCGAGCTCGCTGATAAAAGTAATCGCGACGCTCGTTTTCAATGCGTTATTGTGTATATGAAACACGCTCAAGACCCAACCCCGATCATTTGCCAGGGCACCTGGGAAGGCCACATTGCCAAACAGGCCGTTGGCGAAAACGGCTTCGGCTACGACCCGCTTTTCATCGTGCCAGAACTGAACTGTCATTCAGCCGAATTACCCTCAGAACAAAAGAAAAAATTTAGCCATCGCGCGCAAGCCTTGGCACAACTCAAACTTTCTCTCGACCCTCAATCATCATGAGCTTAAGCCTAAATAAACATTCTTCTTTCTCTGGGCGGCAAGGCCCAGTTGTAGTTCTAGTCGCCGATGGCGTTGGTGTTGCGCCAGCCGGCCCGAGCAATGCCGTTAGCGAAGCAAAAACACCTGCGCTGGACGAACTTGCTGCACAAACCCTATACACCGAACTTGCCGCACACGGCACCGCTGTTGGTTTGCCGAGTGATGATGACATGGGTAATAGCGAAGTCGGCCATAACGCTTTGGGCGCGGGTCGAATTTTTGCTCAAGGTGCCAAGCTCGTCAATCAAGCACTCGAAAGTGGTGCGGTTTACGAGACCGACGTCTGGCAACAAGCAATTAAGCATGGCAAAGAACAAACTCTGCACTTATTAGGCCTACACTCAGATGGCAATATTCATGCTCACACCAAACATCTTTACGCCTTAATGGAGCAAGCCGCCGAGCAAGGCGTCCGCGACTGCTGTATTCATGTACTTCTCGACGGGCGCGACGTTGCCGCACGTTCAGCGCTCATTTATATCGAGCAAACCGAAGAACTAATAGCTAAAATTAATAGACAGCACTCGGCTAACTTTAGAATTGCGAGCGGCGGCGGGCGGATGGAAATTACCATGGACCGCTATGGCGCGGATTGGGATATGGTTCAGCGCGGCTACAATTGCCACACGCATGGTATTGGCCAATCGTTCGAAAGCGCATCAGATGCAGTTCAAGCTATGTACGCGTCGAGCGGCAAGGACGATCAATACCTACCCGCGTTTGTGATCGAGAAAGAAGGCGAGCCTGTTGGAAAAATGGCTGATGGTGACGCTGTCATCCTATTTAACTTTCGGGGTGACCGTGCCATCGAAATTTCGCTAGCTTACGAGCGCGATGATTTCGATAAATTTGACCGAAACGAGTATGGCGCGCATCCAAAACTATTCTATGCCGGCATGTTGCAATATGATGGCGACGACTTCGTACCAAATAGCTACCTAGTAAACCCGCCAAGCATTGATCGCACCATGGGTGAGTTTTTATGTGCTGAAGGGGTCAAATCTTTCGCTATTTCAGAAACTCAAAAGTACGGCCACGTCACTTACTTTTGGAATGGCAATCGCTCCGGTTATATCGACGAATCATTAGAGACCTATATTGAGATTCCTTCAGACAATATTGAGTTTAACGAAGCACCAGCAATGAAGGCTCGTGAAATCACAGCGGAGACAATTAAACTCATTGAAAGCGGAGAGTATCAATTTGGACGGCTCAATATAGCTAATGGCGATATGGTCGGCCACACCGGTGATATGGCGGCTGCAATCGAAGCCATGGAAGTTGTCGACGAATGCGTTGCCCAACTCATTGAGGTGATCAAAAAGCACAACGGCGTTCTTATCTACACCGCCGATCACGGCAATGCCGACATTATGTTTACCGAAAAAGACGGCGTTCGTATACCAAAAACTAGTCACACCTTAAGCCCCGTCCCGTTCGCGATTATCGATCCTAACTACAGCGGTGAGTATCAACTCACACCGCCCAGTGATGCTGGGTTAACGCATATCGCCGCGACGGTGATGAACCTATTGGGTTATCAAGCCCCAAGCGACTATCAAGCAAGTTTACTTTCGTTTATAGAAAACTAACGCTCTCCACTGCAAAGACTGCTGTTGATCTATATTCAACATGTACTACAACATAAGGAAAATAAAATGATAATAAAAAGTATAAAAAGCGCGTTAACAATTGCGGCAATAGCGTTGTTTGCAACTGGGTGCGTGAGCACCAAAACTGTGTCGATCGACCAGAGCGCCAGCGCCAAGTTCACAAATAAAAAACTCAGCATTACTGAGCGCCACACTCCTGATTTCTCTGCGTTTACCGCCGGGAAAGCCTTGTTTGGTGCTATTGGTGCTGCAGCTACGATCAGTGCGGGCAATTCAATAGTTAGAGAAAACAATGTACAAGACCCCGCGAACTACATAGCAGCTACGCTACTCAATGATTTGTCGGCTCGATACGAAATGATCAAGATAGAAAATAGCGCAAAGAAATTAGCTTCCGAAAAGCACACAGAGATACTTCGCCAGCATAATGGTTCGGACTATGTATTAGACGTGAGGACGATCAACTGGAGCTTTACCTACTTTCCGAGCGATTGGAACAACTATCGAGTTATCTATTCCGCGAAATTACGTTTACTGGAAGCAGCCAGCAATTCGGTTATCGCTGAAGGCTTCTGTAGCCGTGTGCCCGAAAAAGATGAAAATGCGCCATCAAAAGATGAATTGCTTGCAGACGACGCGTTCGTACTCAAAGCCGAGCTCCGATTAGGAGCCAATCAGTGTATCAATGAGTTTCGAGAAAAAGTATTTAGTCTTCCAACTAGCGCGCTTGCTAAATTAGAGGCTCCTCAAGCAGCAAATAAGGCAGAGCAAGCGCAAGAAATTAAGAACACAACTGAAGGCACCTTTGCCAATAACTCGAATACGATTGCGGTCGAATCAGGTCACCCTCAGCTTCATGCGGCGCTAAAATCTGGCAGCTCAGCTGAGATGCGACGTTCAGCAATCGAGATTGGCCAAAACAACATTTACAGCGACGAAGCTATTTTCCTTACTTCGGTAAGGCTTCTTGAAGAAGCAAATTTAAACAAAACAATGACCAAAAAAGATAAGCTACTGGTGGACGGTTTGTCATGGGTGTCCTTAAATTTGGGGCACTCCAAAGATGAGCGTGCGAGGCCTGCCTTGATAGCTATTGGTGCAAACGAAACACTTCCGCGAAAATTGAGAAATCACGCGCTTCATGCTCTCAAAATCATGGATGGCATCGTAAAAAAATAATACTCGATGGGGTCAACAAACATTTACTCGTTGCCCCCGTTTACAAACAAACTTGTGGATAATTGATGTCAAATAAACTGATTCATAAAGGGCGTCTAATCGAGTTACACAAAGAACGTGTTAATTTTCCAAATGGCGACCACACTTACTTTGATATCGTTAAACACCCTGGCGGCGCGGTTGTAGCGGCCATCAATGAGAACGATGAAATATGCTTGTTGAAGCAGTGGCGCCACGCCGTAGGTAAATTCATCTGGGAACTACCAGCCGGATGTTTAGAAGCCAATGAGTTAGCGATCAATGCTGCTAAGCGTGAATTGGAGGAGGAAACGGGCGTGATCGCAAGCGACTGGCGAGAGCTAGGTGAAATTGTGAGTAGCCCGGGTTTTAGCGATGAAACACTTTACTTGTTCGAGGCTCGCGAGCTTAGCGCTGGAAAGGAAAACCTCGATGACGCTGAGCAACTAGAGGCACATTGGTTGCCACTTGATCGTGTATTTGAAATGAGCCGCGATGGAAACATCGTTGACGCTAAAACGCTCGCCCTTTTACTGAGGCTATAGAAAAGGTAAAGGAGGGAGGCTCGACTGTTGCATAACGAACTAAGACATTGATATGAAATAGAATCTAAGCTTTTGAGTTTGAATATTTCTTTATCAAATCAAAGTTTTTGTCTAGAGCCCCTCGATGAGCCTTAACGAAGTTAACACCCTTACTCCCCATCTCGTCTCTTAAGCTTGGGTTGGATAGAAGTTCATGAACGGCCTTTGCCAATTCGTCCGTATTTTGTACCATGCGCCCGGCCCCTTCCTTAATGGTCCAACGACTTATGTCGGGGAAGTTAAACATATGCGGGCCAAACACCACCGGCACTCCCAGAGCGCAGGGCTCGAGAATATTCTGGCCGCCTAATGGCTCCAAACTACCACCGACAAAAGCCACGTCAGAGCTGGCGTACATTAGCGAAAGTTCGCCCATGGTATCGCCTAAGTACACATCGATTTCAGCGCCAATCTCCGCAGCGCCATCTGTCCGGCGCGCACAATGCAAGCCTCTGCGCTGCACCTTGCGGGCCATGTAATCAAATCTCTCTGGGTGGCGTGGCACTAGCACCAGCAACAAGCTTGGAAAGGTTTGTTTGAGCTGCTTAAAAACTGAGAGGACTTTGCTTTCTTCGCCTTCCCGCGTGCTACCAGCAATCCAGATCAAGCGATCTTGCCCGAGCTGTCGCCTCAATACCTCTGCTGATTCACGCAAACTGGGGGGTACATTTACATCGAATTTGATGCTGCCGGTCTCAGAAATTTTCTGCGAATCTACACCGAGCAACTCCAAATGCTTACGATCCGCTTTACCCTGCACAGCAAAATGATCAACGTAAGCTAGCGTTCTTTTGACTAACTTTGGAAACTTCGCATAGTTAGAATACGATCGCTCCGACAAGCGAACATTCGTATAGACAAGAGTGCTTCCGTATCGCTTAACCGCCTCAATCATATTTGGCCAGATCTCGGTTTCCATAATCAGAACGGTTTTGGCCTGCACTTGAGCAACAAATCGTTTCATTGCCCAACCAAGATCGTAAGGAAAATAGCAATGCGCAACTTTGTCTTGCAACATTAGCTTGACCATCGCAGATCCAGTTGGCGTTGTGGTGGTCAACAATATATTGCAATCGGGCTGTTCATGCAGTAGCCGATTCACCAATGGCACCGCCGCCCGAGCTTCTCCAACTGACACCGCGTGTATCCACAAATCAAATGGGGCCGCCTCTACGACAGCTTGACTGGTAAAGCCAAAACGCTCGGTCCACCGCGACCAATAAAGTGGGTTTTTAAAGCCTCTAAAAATAAGCCCGAGTAAACCAAATGGAATGGCCAGATTTAACAAAATTCGGTAGAGCCAGATCATGCCAACCAGTCTTTCGCCTTGATAAAATCTTCGAGCAACGTCGCTTCCGCGCTGCCCTTCTGTGGTTCTGCTCGGTACTCCCATGCGACCTTTGGCGGCATGGACATCAAAATGGACTCAGTTCGGCCACCCGATTGCAAACCAAACAAGGTGCCACGATCAAACACTAAATTGAACTCCACATAACGACCTCTCCTGATTAACTGCCATTCGCGATGGCGATCATCGTAGGCTGTATCCTTGCGACGCTCTAAAATAGGCACGTATGCTGGTAGGTAATGGTCGCCTACACTTTGAGTAAAGGCAAAGCTAGACTCAAAACCACCCTCATTCAAATCATCAAAAAACAAGCCGCCAATGCCGCGCTGCTCGTTGCGGTGTGGAAGATAAAAATACTCATCACACCATTTCTTATATTTGGGATATAAGTCTGAGCCAAAGGGTTCGCAGGCGTCTAATGCCATTGCATGCCAGTGGCGCGCATCTTCAGAAAAACCATAATAGGGCGTCATATCAAAGCCGCCACCAAACCACCAAACTGGCTTATCGGTGTCTGCCCCGGCCACAAAAAAACGCACATTCATATGCGAGGTCGGTGCAAATGGATTAAGCGGATGAATCACTAACGAGACCCCCATGGCCTCAAATTTTTTACCTGAGAGCTCCGGTCGCTTCAAAGTGGCCGCCGGTGGCAATTTATCGCCCGTTACGTGCGAGAAATTTACCCCTCCTTTTTCAATGACATCGCCGCCAGACAACACCCTCGTGCGCCCACCACCGCCGGTTTTGTGCTGCCATGCATCCTCAACAAATTCACGTCCATCAATCCGGCTAAGCTCTTTGCAAATCGAATCTTGCAGCGAGGTTAAGTAACTCTTAACCTTATTGCGCATATCAGAAGAAGGTTTCATTAAGGAATTATCTCAGATAGTTACCGCTTAACGCGTCTCGAATTGTAGAAGCCGATGTGGCTCCACCAACCGGAAAGTCAAAGATGTAGTCTAACTCGCCCCCCAGTTCATTCTGCACATCCTGGGCATCTAATAGGGCTGGCGAACCATGGCGATTCGCAGAAGTCGACACTATTGGGAAACCGAACTGTTTACAAAGCGCCACGCTCACCGCGTGACCTGGGACCCGCATCGCAACTGATGTATGTTTGCCTCGCACCCAAGGCGCAACACTCGGCTTGGCAGGCAATAACCAAGTATTTGGTCCCGGCCATGACGCACGAATCTCATCTTGGCACTCTATTGTGCTCCAATCTGTAAGGTATTGTACTTGCTCGAAATCGGCGGCAATAAGAATGACTCCTTGTTCACGGCTTCGCTGTTTTATGCTCAGCAACCGATCAACAGCACGCTCATTTCGTGGATCACAGCCCAAACCAAAACAGTACTCGGTAGGGTATGCAATCACACCACCGGCATGCAAAACACGAGTGGCGTTCAGCACTTGCTCCTTTATACAGGGGTCGGAAGGGTCTAATGGTGCTGACATAACAACTTTATGACGTGGGGGCTCTCGCCAAACTAAACCTCTCGTTTGGCGAGATAGTACAAATAAATTGGCGATCTAAGCTCTGCCAATCTTTTCCTGCAAGGCAGCATCTTTGGCAATCACAGCATCGGCATTCGCTTGGCGGTCTGCTTTTACTCGCGCAGCCAACTCATCGTCAGCAACGGCCAAAATTTGAGCGGCCAGATACGCTGCATTTTTTGCTCCAGCTTTACCAATTGCCACACTGGCAACAGGCACACCGCCAGGCATCATAACTGTTGATAAAAGCGCATCGTGCCCTTGCAACGGGCCAGCATCAATCGGCACCCCAATGACTGGGCGTGTGGTTAAACCAGCAACGGCTCCGGCCAAATGTGCCGCTAAACCTGCTGCGCAAATAAATACTTTACAGCCGCGCTCTTCTGCGCCATTTACATAGGCGTGCGTGGCCGCAGGAGTACGGTGAGCAGATGTGACTTTTACTTCCCAAGTGATACCTAGTGAGTCCAAAACATCCAAGGTGCTTTGCATTACTGGCAAATCCGAATCCGAGCCCATTAGCACGGCAACAAATACATTACTCATGATCAAAAATTAGTGTGTTGTAACGAGAGCGCGTTAGTTTACTGCTAAGCGTTACGCAAAACCATTATTTGCCGATAGAAAAGTACTGTCTTTGGTGTTTTTTAGGCATCAGGCTTATTCAATGACCAATCATAATCGAAGCGCGTTGTTGCATCGGCGCTAATAGCCTCCGCCAATTCCGGTGCTACCTTTGCTTTTAAATAATCAAGTAAACCTTGCTTGCTGTCAGCAAAATCCACGCTATACCAATCAAACAAGGCAGACAATACTAAATCACCGCCTTCAATACGAACGGCTCGAGCATGATTCAGATAGTCTTGCTCCGCTTTTTGCAGCACGGCTTCATTGTTTTCACCATCCAGCGCAGTTTTAAGTAAATTTGGGCAACCAAGGCTCGCGTTATTCAACACATAGTGAATTCGAAAATCCTGGAAATTTGGTCGTAAAATACCATGTTCAATATCATCCAAACTCAAATCCTGAAACACAATCTTAAAGGTCTCGCGCTTCCAAGGCCCTGGTGTGAAAACCCCAGAGCGCAACTGCCGAACACTTGATACCGGATCGTTTTGATCGTAAGACTGAATTACCAGCTCCACAACTTTCGCGTTGTACAAATTGACCCAATACGCCAGCTGCTCAGGCAGATTGAACTGTCTTGGCTCCAGTTTTTGCAAATAATCCAGATAGTCGACCAAGCGTTGTAAATCAACTGGGGTAACGGCCTCATAATCAAAGCGGTTAATGCCGCTCGAGTCGGCGTCGTTTACATATTTTGTCAGCAACGCCTGCCAAGGATCATGATTCACATTAATCTGACTTTCCGGCTCACTGTCGTTCCAAAACTTGATGCTTTTAGCTTCCACGGGCGCTTGTGCATACGCGGCCGATGTAAACAACGTAACGCTAAACAATAAAAAACTAGAAAAAAGAGTCCATGCGCTCACGCGCACCCCTGAAGAGCTTGGTCTATCAACTACGCGGTCTGCGCGCAGGTTCTCAACCCAATAGTACATGGTGGCTATACCTCACTGTCCGATAGCCACGTTTTTTATAATATAATTCGGTGGCTATGGTTACACTGCAAGGCAGACTGGGTTTGGAATTGTATTTTTAGTAACCCTTTTCGTGATTGTCCGCCCTATCCTCTTCTCCAATTATGGAGCTTTTCCACCAATTTTAAAAGGCCATGAGGTTGATGAGCACGTTTCCAGTTACCTGCTACGTACTTATTCGCCTCGGCAAGGCTTGGATATAGATGAATCGTTCCTAGGATTTTATTAAGCCCGAGGTTGTATTTCATCGCTAAAACGTACTCCGCGATCAGATCACCTGCATGGTGCCCAACAATGGTCACTCCCAGTATCTTATCTTTGCCTTTTGGTGTAATTATTTTAATAAAGCCATGGGCTTCGCCATCGGCGATGGCGCGATCAAGGTCGTCAATGCCATAATGAGTTACTTCGTAATCTATATTTTGATTTTTAGCATCATTCTCACTTAAACCAACCCGCGCCACTTCAGGCATGGTGAACGTGGCCCATGGAATCACTCGGTAATCGGCTTTGAATTTCTTAACAAAACCAAACAATGCATTTACCACCGCATACCACGCTTGGTGAGAAGCTGTGTGTGTAAATTGATACGGGCCTGTGATGTCACCACATGCGAATATATTGGGAACCGCTGTTCTTAAGTATTCGTCGGTCTCTATAGTGCCATTACGCCGCAATTGAATACCATGCTTTTCGAGGTTCATGCCATCACTGTTAGCCTTACGCCCAACCGCAATCAACACGTGATCGAATGGCACTTCGACTGCTGTACCGTCGGCGTCACAATGCAGGATTTTTTCGCCGTCGTTGGTAAACTTGACTGCTTTATGGTTGGTCAAAACCCGAATACCGTCATTTTCAAAGCGTTGTGTAATTACTTCTGCAACATCTGCATCTTCACGGCCCATCAATTGTCCCATCATCTCGACAACCGTTACCTCGGCCCCGAGTTTCGAGAAAGCCTGACTTAACTCACACCCAATTGGGCCACCGCCCAACACGACCAAGCGTTTAGGCAGCTCTTCAAGTTCCCACACATTGTCGGAAGTCAGGTAATCAATTTGATCTAGGCCTTCAATCGGTGGTACGAAAGGGCGTGCACCAGCGGCCACAATAATGCTCTTCGCCGTGATCTCTCGCTCGCCAACCTTAACTGTATGCGGATCTACGATCTCAGCTTCGCCAGTAACACATTCAACACCCAAATCCGTATAGCGTTCGATCGAGTCGTGCGGCTCAATCTCGCCAATCACCTTATGAACTCGTTTCATCACCTTACTAAAAATAGGCTTAACGGGCACCGACTCGATACCAAACTCCTCGGAACGACGCATTAGGCTCGCCACTTTTGCCGACCGCAATAACGCTTTACTCGGCACGCAACCGGTGTTCAAGCAATCGCCACCCATTTTGTGGCGTTCTATCAATATTACTTTCGCTTTTACAGCGGCCGCAATGTACGCGCTTACTAAACCTGCTGACCCAGCGCCGATAACGACTAGATTAGCCTCATATTTTGATTTCGCCATTAGGCACCCCCTTGCCCGCTGCGACGCTGGCGTAAAAAATTAAGAATATATTTGGAAACAATTGGTAGCACTCCAAGAGCAACAAACGACGCTATCAACCCAGGTGAAGCTATATCGCCAACGGACTCGATCGACGCTAATTGTGTACCTGCATTTACGTAAACGATGGTCCCTACTAGCATGCCAAGCTGGCTCGCCCAGTAGAAAGTCCAAGTTTTTAACTTTGTTAAACCCAATAGAGAATTGAGCACGACGAATGGAAAAATCGGCACAAGCCTAAGCCCAAATACGTAAAACGCACCTTCCTTTTCGATACCGTCATTAAGCTTAGCAAGGCGATCACCGAACTTAGCTTCGACACTATCATGAAACAGGTATTTGGCGAGCATAAACGCGATGGTCGCCCCAATTGAACTGGCAAACGAGACCAAAATCACTCCCACAACATTTCCAAAAATAGCGCCTCCAGCCAGTGTAAGAGGCGTCGCAAACGGAATTGATAGTGCCGCCATTGCTGTGTAGATCAGAAAAAAAACAGCGGCTATTAAAAACGGGTTTTCGGCGTAATAGTTATTTAGAGCGGCCTGTTGCGACTTAAGATAATCCAAAGTCACATATTCCTTTAGGTCAAAAATAAAGAAGGCTGCAATCAAAGCGGCAACAACCGCAGCTAGGATAAGTTTTGATTTCATACTAGTATTTGATGTTTGTACACATTTCGGACTCACTTTGAGACCTACCATACCAGTGTTTTCTTTCGAGAAAACCTATAGATTGTAACTAAATGATAGAAATACTTGGCTTTAAACCCAATTGGTTGGCCGGAAAATTGAGCCAAGTTCCCACCCTGCAAGCAGATCAGATCCACGTTTGGTGGCTCCCTCTGTCATTGCAAGAATCGCAAGTATCTGAAGCGCTCAAAATGTTGAGCGATATTCAGCTCGATAAATATGCCCGACGTTCAACGCCTGATCGAAAACAGGCGTATTTAGCCGGGCGTTATTACCTACTCACCTTGCTCGGTTTATACACCAATACATCGCCGACCGAAGTTTTACTGAGCTACAGCCGCCTGAATAAGCCTTATCTGAGCGACGATTCCCTTGATGTTCAATTTAACTTCACTGACACCCGTTACGACGGATTAACTCATGGCGCGTTTGTATTCAGCCGCGCTCGCGAGGTCGGCATCGACATTGAAGCTCGATCCAGGCGCAGCAACTTCGCAGCGATTGCCGAACATCGCTTTACCGCCGCCGAAAGAGAGTTTGTTACGGAACATACTCAGGTAAACCCAGAAAAATGCCTCGCCATATGGACCCGTAAAGAAGCCTTCGGCAAAGCCACTGGCAAAGGCATCAACTTCAAAATGAACGAGCAAGACTTATCGAGCGGCCAACAACACGAGCTAGACTTCTTCGACACAGAGAATAATGCGTGGAGATTGCTACAATTGGAGTTCGGCGAAAATCTCATCGCGAGCGTGGTCCATCAAGGCCATCAAAAACTTGAAATGAAAGCTTTCCACTCACTGGAAATTTGATTAAACCAGTGCCCATAGTATTCGTGCATCGCTAAAGTAGATAAGTGCATTGCCGATGCCGATGGTACCCAATCAAACACTTCTGGGCTTCGCTTCTCTCTTACCAAGACATCGGCGGAAGCGGGCGTTACCGGTATTGGCAAGCGATTAAACAAGGCATAGGCACGCGGCATATGTAATGCGGAGGTCACCAATAACGCCGACTCTATTTTTTCAGCTTCCAATAAATCGCTGACATTAGCTAGGTTTTGCGCAGTGGTGCGACTCGATGTTTCTATACTAATAGCCGCTCTCGGAACACCCCATTCTTGCAGTAACCGACTGGCATACGCAGCCTCAGACTCTAAGCCAGGCTGCGCATAAACGTTGCCGCCTGCAATTATTATTTTTGATGCTCTGCCGCTACGAAAGAGTCGAGTAGCGTACCAGTAACGATCCGACCCATGACCAAGTTGCGCGTGCAACGCCGGCGCTGTTGGTATTCGCAACCCACCGCCAAGCACAATAATCGCGTCGTGCTTTCTGATATCACTAATTGCGCGCTGAGGATATTGGTCTTCTAAGTTTGAAGCCAACCAGCGTGCGAATTTCGGATTCGAGCCTAGCGCCAGTACTAAAACAAATAGTACTGCACAAAACCGCGACAAACCCCGCCAACCAAATCCTTTGAACAAGAGTCTCACTACTACTAAAACCAGCAGCAAACCCATTGGGTAAACCAAGGCAGAGATCACTTTGATTAGAGTTATTGTATCCACAAAAAAACGATGACACGTTGGGTAAACTGGAGACTAACACACCTAACTTCGCGTGATTAGCGAAGAGTCTGGTAAAAGCTCGATGCAAGCGAGTTTTAACACATTTTAACTGCGCAGAGATAACACTTACCATCTGGTCTAACCTTGGCGCGAATGTTACGATACGCGGCCATCCAAAATTTAGTCAGCACAATGGATTTATTCAATTTCAATAACGGCCGTGAAGGCTATTATGGTGAGTATGGCGGCACCTTTTTGCCAGAAATACTGCACAGCACCATCGAAGAACTTAAAGCAGAATTTCGCAAGGCGAAAGATGACCCTACGTTCTGGCAAGAATTTATGGAATTGATGCAATCTTACTCTGGCCGCCCTACACCCGTAACGCACCTAACCAACCTATCGAACAAGTTGGGCGGAGCGCAAATCTTTGTGAAACGCGAAGACCTCAATCACACTGGCTCACATAAAATCAACAATGTAATGGGTCAAGGCTTGTTAGTTAAGCGCATGGGGAAAACCCGCGTGATCGCTGAAACCGGAGCGGGCCAGCACGGGTACGCGACGGCCACCATGGCCGCGCGTTTTGGTTTTGACAGCAAAATTTACATGGGCGCGGTTGACGTAGCTCGCCAACGCCCAAACGTTTTCTGGATGGAAAACATGGGTTCAGAAGTTGTTGCCGTTACTGATGGGCAGCAAACACTCAAAGACGCAATCAACGAGTGCCTACGCGATTGGGTCACCAATATGGACAACACGCACTATGTGCTCGGCACAGCCTGCGGCCCACACCCTTTTCCAGAAATGGTGAGTTGGTTCCAATCCATTATTGGTCGAGAAGCTCGTGATCAAATTCTACAGGCAGCAGGGAAATTACCTGACCGCGTGTTCGCCTGCGTTGGCGGCGGTTCGAATGCGATTGGCCTATTCCAAGGCTTTATGGAAGACAAAAGCACCGAGCTAGTGGGTTGCGAAGCCGGCGGCTTTGGCCCTGGTAAAGGCAACCATGCAGCTCGCCTAGCTTACAAAGATGCATCAGTAGGCGTGGCACAGGGAATGAAAACCTATTTTTTACAAAACGACGATGGCAATATGCTGCACACCCATTCTGTAGCGGCTGGTTTAGATTATATCGGCGTGAATCCGGTGTTAGTCCACCTTTGGGAACAAGAGCGTGTGCGATTTGAGGCAGTCACTGACGCTCAGGTTACCGAAGCACTCAAACTCACCATGCGCACCGAGGGTTTAATTCCCGCGCTAGAAAGTTCTCACGGCTTTGCCCAGGCCATTCTTGAAGCAGAACAGATGTCTAAGGATGAGGTTGTTCTCATCAATATGTCTGGCCGCGGCGACAAAGACATTTTCACCATTGCTGACGCCCTAGGCGACGAGCACTGGAAACAATTTATTCGACAAAAATCTTCTGAGTATGGCCCTGAATAACTACTTAGCTGAGCGCAAGCAAGCGCTCGCCTCGACAAAACGACCTGCGATGATTATGACGCACGTGGTGTGCGGCTACCCTTCTTTTGATGACAACTGGAAGGAGTTGGAGATCATGCAATCGTATGGGGTTGATTTGGTCGAACTGCAATTCCCTTTTTCTGAGCCTTCAGCTGATGGCCCGCTGTTTGTGAAAGCCAATCAGGAAGCGATCGAAAACGGTGTGCACGTGGAAGATTGTTTTGCTTTCATGAAAAAAGTAACCGACCATTTTTCTTTTAAAGTGATCATGATGGGTTACTACAATACGGTATTCAAAACTGGGCATAAACGCTTCTTGCAACGCTTGAAAGACGCGGGCGCCAGCGGCTTTATCTTACCTGACCTACCAGTTGAAGAGGCAGGTGAGCTGCACGACATTGCTGCGGAGCTAGAATTAGCTCCCATTGTGCTAATGACGCCTACCAACAGTGACCAGCGATTGGCTCAACTTGCCGAAGCCGCAGACGGGTTTATTTATACCGTTGCACGCAAGGGCGTTACCGGTTCCAACACCGACATGAACAGTGAAGTATCACAATTTATTGATCGCTGCCGACAGCATACAGAACTGCCACTTGCGGTTGGCTTTGGTGTAAGTGAAGCCAAAGACGTAGCCTTTATCGGCCAACATGCTGACATCGCTGTAATCGGCACCGCCGCACTTAAAGCCTGGGAACACGGCAAGGAACAAGCCCTAAGCGAATTCTTCGAGCAGCTTCTTGGCTAGTAGGCTTAGGACCGTCGTCAAGAGCGCGATGGTTGCTGCAAATTAGAGACTACCTCTGCGACTATTATTATGCCGGACAGGAGCGTTTGGCATACACCTCAACCTGTTCAAGTGCACAACAACTCGTTATAAGCTATTCATGCCTTTGATCTACCAGGCATGCAAAATTTTATCGATAAAATCGATGAAATGCAGCACTTAAAAATGAGTTCAAAGAGCCCCTAAACCCCTGAGTTATTACTTCTTTTTTCTTAATAAAGTGTAAGGCAAGCATGTCTTTGCCAACCGTTTCTTTTGAGTATGACCACATTAAATCGGTCAAATTCAAATCAATAATTATCACGTTGGCTATTTAATATTAGTCCAACCGGAGAAAGAAAGTTATGCCTAACTCAAAAACAAAAATTGCACTATTTGTGGCACTCGGCCTAAGCGCCAGTTCAACTTCATTCGCTAAAGACGGCTTTAGTATTGGTTCAGTCGCCTCAAACGTGACGTTTGGTCACACAATTGAGCGCAACACTGGTACCGCCTCAAGCCCTAGCATCACATCTCGCACTGAAGAATCAGACATTGGCTTCGGCTTGAGCGCGGGTTATCAATTTCATGTTAGCGACGATTTTTTTCTTGGCGCTGAAGTGTTCTATCAAGAGCAAAACGTTGAAACTCGCAACATCAACAACCTATTAATTACTGAACTTAGTTTGAATGAGACATACGGAATTAAATTCAAAGCTGGCGTTGATGTCACAGATAAGTTTTCTGTTTATGGACTAATCGGTCAAACCACACTGGACTTCGACATCGATAACTCGTACTCATTTGCGCCACCGTTGCGTGATGGCAATACCGACGTTGATGAAATCACCTTTGGCATCGGGGCGGAATATAATATTTCCGACAATTGGTCTTTCGTAGCGGAATACAGCCAGCTTAACGACGTCAATTTCGACCCACTTCCTGAAGTAGCCGTACCGGGGCAAATCAATGACAACCAAGTGGATCTTAACTCGCTGTCTTTTGGATTGAACTACAATTTTTAATCCATCAGACACACCAGTTCCAGACCAACCCACAGTTCTCCACCCCAGGGCTCAGTAATAGCTGGGGTTTAGTTAGAGTGTTCCCTCGATTGGGTAGGTAGGGGAAGGGGTCAACCGCTATTCAGTAGGGCGGTTGACCCTTTTTTTATGGACAAAAACAATGGATCAGTCCATTTTTTCTAGCGAATGCAAATAATTGTGTCCGCTACCAGTGATCATGTGGTTATTTCGTCTATCTATGTCATACTTTTCACAGATCTTGCACATTGGGGTTTGGGTGCAATGATCAGATAGTATGTGACCTGAGCCGAAGCTGGTGTCAGGCTACTGACGATTTCGGGGGAAATCGCAACAGCATTGCTTGGCGTTATTAAACCGCCCATTTCTCCTCGGATATTCAATCAAATTATGGAGGAAAAATGAAAAAATGCGCTTTATTTTGTGCAGGATGGTGGCCATTTCTGGTGTTTCCTTTCCTGCTGCTACTGCCGCTACTGTTCTTCAAGTGGCACCCCATAGAGCAGGATGTTGCCGCAAACGCAAGCAATGATCTATCTGCAGCCGGTATGGAATGGGCCAAAGTTGACACCTTCAACCGCGGGCGCGATGTATTACTCACCGGCACACCGCCGAACGAAGCCGCCATTGTCACCGCAAAAGAATTAGCTGAGTCCGCCTACGGAGTAAATAAGGTAGAAGTCAGCGCCGATGTTAGAGTCCCAACGGCACCGCCGTCTGCTCCAGAGTTGAATACGCTTATTACCAGCGGTTCAGTTGTGTTACGCGGCACGCTTAAAGATCAAGCATCCATCGAAGCCGTTGTTCAGCAAGCCGGCAAAGTCTTTGGCGAAAACAAGGTGATAAATAAGCTTAGTGTTGGCGATAACGTGGCAGCAATACCATCTCTCACAGGTTTTTTTCAGGGCTTAGCCGGCAAATCAGCCGGCTCAGACACCCTGTCGGCGAAGCTGCAAGGCAATTCATTGACGCTCTCAGGCGAAGTTCCAAGCTTAGACATAAAGTCATCTATTGGCCGAACAATGAGCCAACTGTTCTCAGGTGAGGTTAACAACCAACTAAGCATAGCCGCCCCGCCTCCCGTGGAACGTGATCTCTGCCAAGAACTGGTCAATGAGTTACTGGCCTCAGGCAAGATAAATTTCGCCACCGGCAAGTCACTCATCAAAGAAGATAGCTATGCCCTTCTGCAAAGCATTGCGGACATCGCCAAGCAATGCCCGGACGCGGCGTTTGAGGTGGCAGGCCACACGGATTCGACTGGCAACCTAGAATCAAACATGAAGCTTAGCGAGTCTAGAGCACAAGCGGTGGTTTCACATTTAACTGGCCTCGGCTTAGACGCAAACCAATTTTCAGCCGCGGGTTATGGCCCCAATAGGCCAGTTGGCGATAACAGCACTGCTGAAGGTCGCGCCCTAAACCGACGCATTGAGTTCAAACTCAAGAACTAACAGAACATCAGGAGAACACACATGTACTATTTATTTATTCAAATTTGGATTTGGCTGGCGATTGCCTTCGCACTAGGGTGGATTGCTCACTGGTTTTTCTGTTGCCGAGGCAAAGACGAAGAAACAAGTCTCGACGCCGCGCTATCGGCAAGCAGTAAAACTTCAGTAGAAAACGTGATCGAATCCCCAGCAGAACCGGTAATACAGGAAAGCTGGAAACCCATGGGCTTCAGTAGCGCCCCCGACTCAGTTGATGACCTGAAACGCATCAAAGGTGTTGGCTCAGTAATTGAACAGACGCTCAACGGCCTCGGCATTTATCAATTTGCACAGATAGCCGAATGGACACACGACAACGTCTCGTGGGTAGAGAACTTTCTGGCCTTTCCTGGTCGAATTCAACGCGAAGATTGGATAAATCAAGCACAAGCTCTAGGCAGAGGGGAAACCACCGAATTTGCCAAGCGCGTTGACAAAGGAGACGTTGACTACGATTAAGAGCAAGCCTGACCCCGCTAAACCGAATTTTCCCTTGGCGGGGTCATTAGACATTGCTGGCTCACTGGAGCAATTATTTTAGATTTTCTATTGATTCTCATTTACAGGATCAGTTAGACTAAAGTCTGAACATTGAGGTTGCGCAGTAACCGTGGCCCCTACCCAACCCAATAACCCAACCACGGTTTCTACGTGACTTCTTTGTTCTAAATCAAATCCTAATGCAGTTGCATTAGGTGCCTAGGGCGGCTGGGGGGATGTATCGAACAGTTTCTGCCTAGAAAAATCATATATATAACAATGATTTATCGAAGAAGGCTGGTTTTATTTTAGGCCTTTCTTACCACGGTATTTTGCAGTTTTAACCCTACAATTTTTGCTTTGTACTGTAAGCGCCAGGTTATCCTGGCGTTTTTTTTGCTCAAAAGCCATCAGACTTTAGTCTGATGGCTAACTAAAGCCTCCTAACTAACAGCTTCGCATCACTGAACTTTACATAACAAATTGTCTATTTATAGCCTTCAAGGTTAGCCGATTGCCACTGCCAATGGTCTCGCATCATCTCATTCAAGCCAAATCGCGCTTTCCAACCAAGTTTTTGTTCACTAAAGATCGGGTCGGCAAAACTGCTTGCAACATCGCCTGAACGGCGGGCCACAATGTCATAAGGGATCTTAGCGCCGCAAGCGCGCTCAAACGCGGCAATGATTTCGAGTACCGAGTAACCTTCTCCGGTACCAACATTGTAAGCACAACAACCGTGCCCATCATCTAACGCGTCTAGAGCCTTTAAATGGGCATCGGCCAAATCTACAACATGAATGTAGTCACGCACTCCGGTGCCATCAATCGTGTCGTAATCGCCGCCAAACACGGACAACCTAGATAATTTGCCAATCGCAACTTGTGCTATATACGGCACGAGATTATTCGGAATACCATTTGGATTTTCGCCAATTAGCGCTGATTTATGTGCGCCAACCGGGTTAAAGTAACGCAAGATCGATGCTTGCCAACGCGCGTCAGCCGCGCTGAGGTCGCGTAGGATATTCTCAATCATGAGCTTTGTTTGCCCATAGGGGTTCGCTGCGCTCAGAGGGAAGTGTTCTGTTATCGGCACCGATTCCGGCTCACCATAGACCGAAGCAGACGAACTAAAAACCAAGCGAAAGCAGCCATGCTTAGCCATCGTACGAAATAGCTGTAGAGAGCCGTAAACATTATTCTGATAATAGCGTAACGGTTCTTCAACGGATTCGCCAACAGCCTTTAGACCCGCAAAGTGAATAACAGCATCAAACTCGTGCTCAACAAACACCTCGTTCAATTTTTCGCCATCTTTAATATCCCCCTCAATCAATTGAGGTGAAACACCGGTTATTTTTTCAATACGCGAAAGCACAGCCTCTTGGCTGTTTGAAAAATTGTCAAAAAGAATGGGCGTCAAACCCTGCTCCAATAGAGCGACAACGGTATGACTACCGATATATCCAGCGCCTCCGGTTACAAGTATTTTTGTCATACCTTCTTTAAATTATGGCCTAAAACTAATTAATGGTGAGTATTGGTTTTACTGCTTGTTATGCTACTATTTGCAGCAATTCGTAGTCACCGGTTGGGTGGCTTCTTTACCTTAAATAATACTAAAAATATCATCACAATAGTCAGCTCCTTCCGCTTAACTTGTTTGAGAGCCCAGCGCACTCAAATCAGGGTTGATTCATAGCTACGTTCGGCTAAGTTCAGACTATTTGAGCGCTCACAGGGCCGTTTTGCACCACTAATGTATCAATTGTACCGTGACAGACCGCTACTAGTACTTTGCCTAATTCTGGCGAATATCGCACTGTCATTCTGGTGTTTAAAATTCGACCCAATCATCAATAACGACGGCATCACCTACCTTGCCATCGCACAAATGATGTTAGACGGCAGCTGGAACGAGGCATTTGGCTATTATAGTTGGCCATACTACTCTTTCTTTATTGCCGCAATTGCCAAACTGTTTTTTCTGGATATCGAGAGCGCCGCTTATTTACTCAATACTCTCTTTGTTACTTCTCTCACTTTAGCCTTTGTCTGCATTGTAGGGGAGCTGTCAAACAATAACCGACGAATTATTTTAATCGCGATGTTGGTTATCTTGTTGTTCCCCAGTATCACCAAGTACCGCTCTTTTATCATCCGCGACTTTGGCTACCTAAGCTGCTATCTATGGTCACTGTATTTTATATTTAGGTTCTGCAATACCTTAAATAAATCTCACTTGATTGGCTGGCTGGTGTTCGCCGCCTTGAGCTGCCTCTTTCGTTTTGAGGGTATCGCATTTTTACTGATCGCCCCTTATTTCTTATTCTTGTTTACGGCAAGACGAGTTCCACATAGGCGCACTATATTATCAGTATTATCGATCGCGATTGCTGCGATTTCGGTCAGCTTAATCATCTGGTACGTTAACGATAAATACGCCTCGATGATAGAGATGGCACAAGCGTCTGGAAAAAACGTAAACAATGTAACCGATCTTTTTCTGGAGAATCTGAAAACCAAGCTCGGCGGCCAAGAGCTGACCGCCATCAGCTACACTGGCGTAATCATCGCTAACGTCGGCGACGTTGCTTATGAGCTGATTCGGCGCATGGCAGTGTTCTACTTCTTATTCGCGCTGTACGCATATCTTAAGAACCATGTTTTTAAGACCATGCTAATGAAACGTATCTGGTTGGTATACGTCATTACCAACTTTATGGTGCTAGTGGGTTTTAGCCTTTACAATAATTTCCTTGTAAGCCGCTATACCATGGCGACTGCGCTGACCTTATTGATCCTCTCGCCATTTGTGATCGACCAACTGATACGTGCATTCAAAAATACCAGTATGGTAAAACGTGTTGCGAGTATCATCGCAATTGGCATGCTCTCTCTTGCCTCTCTGGAAGGCCTGGATGTACGCACCAAAAAGACACATATCAAAACAGCTGGGCAATGGATAGCTAACGAATTGCCCAGCGATGCGAAAATTTACAGTAATGATCGCCTGATAGCGTATTACGCCGAACCTGATGTTGCCGCTAATTTGAATGAAACCTACAACAATTTGCAGTTGCGTACATACCTAGATTCAGGGCATATAAAAACTTACGATTACATAGCACATTCCGTTAGCCCAAAAAGCAAGCTCGAAGATATCTACAGACAGACACTCGCTTATAACTTTGGCCGCCCTATCAACATAATTGAGGGTAACGAAGAAAAGCGCGCTGTTTATATCTTCAAAGTAGACAGAAATTAATTAGGTACCGAGTACAATACAAGCATGCCCACCAGCCGCCGAAAATTACTCCAAGCCGCCGCCATCACCGCTCTTGGTCTTATAGGGTATAGCCTTAACAGAGGATTACGTCTCCCCCCGTTTCGCTGGGATCCATTCCCTCCGAGCGATACATTTATCGTAAACGGCGCCGCCTCAGCAGACGGAACGGATATCATTCAGACAAGCGGGCTGCCAATTTACGATGCCTGTTTTAGAGCGTTTGCGCCTGAGCCAGAACTTACTATCCAAGCTGGCTCATCAACATCTTATAAAATTTGCGTGCGCAACATCGCCAGCGACGCAACCCTCGAATTCGACCCGAGCCAAGCAACGGTCATCGAGTCACAAGAAGGGATCACGCGACTTTTGCAGCTGGAGATAAAATCGGAAGGCGACGTCACTCTTCGCTGGAAACTACCACGATTCGGCAACTACCAGTTCGCCGCGATTGGTGATACTGGCGGTGATCGTGAGCTTGCATGGTGCCTAAGGCGAGCCCATGCATTAGGCGCCAGATTCTTACTGCACTTGGGAGATTTCAACTACCAAGATGGTGACTACGAACGCGCCATTGACCTATTCAACAGTAGCCAGATCCCGGTATACGTCAGCATAGGAAACCACGACTTTCATACAAATGGCGCTATATACGGTAGCTTCCTAAATGAAATCGGCCCATTCAATCACGCATTTACTATAGGCCGAACCCGCTTCGTCAATATCGATACTGCGGCCGCAACGTTGCCAGTTTCCTCAGGCCAGCGCGGACAACTTATCGAGACACTTGCTGCTCAACAGCAAGACATCACCGACACAGTTGCGTTTACTCATCGCCCACTGCATGACCCACAACCAGATAGCGATCACGACATTGGCAATAAGCGCGAGCGCGATTGGTTAATCAAGTCACTCAAAAACATGGGTGCAAAAACGCTATTAAGCGGCCACATTCATATTTATGACCGTAGCGACTTCAAGGGCATCGACAACATCATTGCAGGTCAAGGGCTGGGGCACCAAGATTTAATTGTCAACCGAGACTACTCGAAGATGGTCATCGGCTCGGTATCAATTGATGGGGCAGTGAACTACACAACAGCGCCGCTTGCGATGCCCATGGAAATTCATTGCCACCCGCGCACCGACCCAGTAAAAAAGAGCCTAAAGGAGGCGCCGCATTGGGACGCGATTAAAGAAATCGATAAGGCCTGCAAAAGCTAACGCCAACTTGGCAAATAAAACGGCTAATGGTGGTTATTAGCGCTTCATCGAGCCGAAAAATTCAGAATTGGCTTTTGTCGCCTTCAATTTATCCAACAAGAATTCAATTGCCTCGATTTCATTCATTGGATGCAACAGCTTTCGTAAAATCCACACTTTTTGCAACTCTTCCGGGTCCATCAACAATTCTTCGCGACGGGTTGATGACCTGTTAACGATAATTGATGGATAAACACGCTTCTCGGCAATTTTTCGCTCAAGATGCACTTCCATGTTACCAGTGCCTTTAAATTCCTCATAAATAACTTCGTCCATCTTGGAGCCAGTTTCGATCAACGCGGTAGCTAAAATCGTCAAACTACCGCCTTCTTCGATGTTTCTTGCCGCACCGAAAAATCGTTTTGGACGTTGTAGGGCATTGGCATCAACACCACCTGTCAAAACTTTTCCTGAAGCTGGTGCAACTGTGTTGTAAGCACGCGCCAAACGAGTGATCGAATCCAGCAAAATGACAACGTCTTTTTTGTGCTCAACCAAGCGCTTGGCCTTTTCAATAACCATTTCAGCAACTTGCACGTGGCGCGCCGCAGGCTCGTCAAAAGTAGAAGAAATAACTTCACCGCGCACGGAACGCTGCATCTCAGTAACTTCTTCAGGGCGCTCGTCGATAAGCAGCACCATTAACTCAACATCTGGGTTATTGGTGGTAATCGCTTGTGCTATTTGCTGCAACATAACCGTCTTACCGCTCTTCGGCGATGACACGATCAACCCACGCTGGCCTTTGCCTAACGGTGCAATCAAATCGATAACTCGGCCAGTTAAATCTTCTGAAGTGCCGTTTTCCTGCTCAAGCTTCATACGCTTGTTCGGATGCAATGGCGTCAAGTTTTCGAACAAAATTTTGTTGCGCGCTTCCTCTGGTGTAGAGCCATTAATTGTCTCTACCTTTAGTAACGCAAAATAACGCTCTGAATCTTTTGGTGGTCGAACTAAACCCGCAACCGTGTCTCCGGTACGCAAATTAAAACGACGTATCTGGCTGGGGCTAACATAAATATCGTCTGGGCCTGCCAGATAAGAACTATCAGCCGAGCGTAAGAAACCGAAACCATCTTGTAAAATTTCTACGACACCTTCACCTTCAATATCCTCGCCTTTCTTAGCCATGGATTTAAGGATTGTGAAAATCTGGTCCTGCTTGCGCATTCTCCCCAAGCCATCAAGCTCCATAGAGCGGCCAATTTCGGTGAGTTCGGTAGCGGTTTTCTTTTTAAGATCTGTTAAAGAGGCTGACATGGTATAAGAGGAAAGATTTCAGTGGGTTTAATTAGCTCAGGATTTACACATTTTTAAACATAAGTACATTAAGTGCTTTTTATCTGCTTAGGTGTATCTGCCAATGAGCGATGGTTAGTTTTACGATGATATCGTTGTTATTTTTGCTTATTCAAATCATGACTCATTCGAAATGAATAGCGTATTCGTGAGGCTTCCCTGAACTATCACAATGCTAAAAAACTAATACACTTTACTAAGTAGTTTGCTAACAAGCGGAAGCGCTGAGTGATTATTATTGGAATTCTTCTTCGGGAATAAGACTCGGCGACCGCGAATCTTCTTAAATCGAGTTAGACAATATCATGCGACAAGGCCAGTTGTCTAGCTTTGAAAGGACTTTGACGACACTGTAAATATCCGGCACTCAGTGTCGCCTCAAAATAGTTGCTCAAATAGCGTTAGCTATAGGCTTAAATATCTTGGCCAATGGCTTAAATATTCTCGTCAATGAACGCCGTCAATTGTGATTTTGACATCGCTCCAACCTTGGTTGCCGCAACGTCGCCTTCTTTAAACAGCATGAGTGTGGGAATTCCACGAATACCAAATTTAGGCGGTGTATTCGGATTGTTATCGATATCCAGTTTCGCCACCGTCAATTTATCACCATATTCGGCAGCAACTTCATCCAAAATTGGGGCTAACATTTTGCATGGGCCACACCATTCTGCCCAATAATCGACAAGCACGGGCTTATCGGCTTGTAATACGTCCGATTCGAAGCTCGCATCAGTGATTTCTAAGGTGTTTTGAGACATAAGTAATTCGCCTATTTGTTTGAAAATTAGGTTATAGTGTGCGGATTATTTTGCATATTGCAAGTACAAAAATTCCCGAATTTGCCTCTGTTTGATTTTCTAAAATAAATCAAACCCTTGAACGTAACCTCGTCGCTCATAGCAGCTCTAGATAGCCGCTCTTGGACACATGTTTGATCCGCGACGTGCCGTTCGCATTAACTAGGTGAGTGCAAATTCGCCAAATGACACTATACAGTTACTGTTGATGGTAACTTTGTGCACCATACGAAAGATAGAAAAGCCATGACAGATACACATTTAAGCGATACCCGTTTTACCGACCTTAAGATTCATACCGATGTTTTAAAAGGCATTGAGTCAACCGGTTTCGAGTTTTGCACCCCTATTCAAGCCATGACGTTGCCACTGGCTCTACAGGGTAAGGATATTAGTGGCCAAGCGCAAACGGGCACAGGTAAAACCGCCGCTTTTCTCATCGCGTGTTTCCACAAGTTACTTAATAACGAGCGCAAAGAGTCCAAGAAGAAAAACCCCGTTCGAGCATTAATCGTCGCACCAACTCGAGAACTTGCTATCCAGATATTAGAAGATGGCAAACCTCTGGTACAGCACACCGACCTTAAAATGGGTATTGCATATGGCGGTACTGATTACGATAAGCAACGCAAACATATAGAAGCAGGAGTCGACGTTCTGATCGGTACACCAGGCCGAATCATTGATTACTTCAAACAGGGAGTATTCGCGCTAGACGCTTTGGAAGTCATTATTCTTGACGAAGCAGATCGCATGTTTGATCTGGGCTTTATTTCAGATATTCGCTATTTATTTCGCGCAATGCCGACCCCCGAAGAGCGCCTCAACCTGCTCTTCTCTGCCACACTGTCACACCGCGTTGCCGAACTTGCTTACGAGCACATGAGCGAGCCGGAAGTCGTCAAAATTGAAGCGGAAATAACGGCAGATAGAATTGAAGAAATAGCCTATATGCCATCCAATGAGGAGAAGATTCCACTTCTCATGGGCATTATCCAAAAAGCTGGCGACGACAAGGGCGTGATATTTATTAACACCAAACATATGGCGGAGAAAATTGAAGCATGGCTGAATGCCAATGGCTTCAAATGCGCACTGCTATCGGGTGACGTTCCACAGAAAAAACGCGAGAAGTTACTCGGCAACTTCAAAGACGGCACTTGCAACATTTTAATTGCCACCGACGTCGCCGCACGCGGCTTGCATATCCCAGATGTTAATTACGTGGTCAATTTTGACCTCCCAACTGACGCTGAAGATTACGTACACCGTATTGGGCGAACCGCACGAGCCGGAGCAAGTGGCACTGCCATTAGCTTGATTTGCGAGACCTACGCCATGAATATTGTAGACATCGAAGAGTTTATAGAACATTCGATACCGGTGGAACGCGAAATTGCCGATTTATTGTTCGAAAATGCTGAAAAACCGGACCTGTCAAAGCTCCGCTCTAATAGAAAGCGAGACAGCAAAGGCAAAAGTAGAGAAACGAAAGGCAAAGACAAGCGCAAAGAACACGGCAGCCACAATAAACATTCAAGCGGTGATGCCGCCGAACGTACACGTCGCGAGAAAGGCAATCCAAATCGTGTACCAAAGGAGAATCGTCGCAAAAAATCAGAGCCCCAACAAACTCCAGAGCAAAGAGAAGCCGCCAAGCTCGCGGCCATGGAAAAGCGCAAAAACCAGCCAGAAAAGGTCAGAAGAATTCCGTTACGCGGCCGACGTGGGCAGGAAATACCAGCCATCGGCTAAGCCTGCTTAATATGTGGAAGCTAGATAGCGCCTTATAGGAGAAATAACGATTGATGGAACGCGGTACAAAACTCGACAGCTCGCACTCATCAACTCGCCGCTCAGCACTACTTTTAGGTGGCGGTGGTGCGCGCGCAGCCTATCAGGTAGGAGTGCTCAAAGCGATAGCCGAAATTATTCCCAGCGATGCAGGCAACCCTTTCCCAATTATTTGCGGCACCTCAGCGGGCTCTATTAATACCGTTGCGCTTGCTTCAAATGCCGACGATTTTCAGGAAGGCGTAAGGCGCATCAACTCAGTCTGGGCCAACTTTGAACTTCATCACGTATTCCACGCCGATGGTAAAAGTTTGTTCAAACGAATCGCGAGTTGGGCGTGGGCCAACCTCGGCCCAGGCACCTGGCACAAAGGGCCAAGCTCGATTCTCGACAACGAACCACTGCGTCACCTTCTAAAGCGCTACATCAGCTTTGAAAAAATCGACAAATCAATTGAAAACGGCGATCTGCATGCCTATTGCTTAACTGCGTGCAGTTACACCTCTGGTGAATCGACCACTTTTTATGATGGCGCACCTGAGATTGACAACTGGCTGCGCACACACCGGGAAGGCCAGCGTGAGAAAATGAACATAGACCACCTGATGGCATCATCGGCTATTCCTGTAATATTCCCATCAGTAAAACTTGGGGATGAACATTTCGGCGATGGTTCGATGCGTCAAATATCACCAATTAGCCCCGCGTTGCATTTAGGTGCCGAGAAAATTTTAATAATTGGCTTACGCCTAGAAAGCGCCAATAAAAGCCGCCCATCACCTGTTCACCGCCCAACACTGGGCCAGATATCTGGCTATGTCCTCGATACACTCTTCTTGAACAGCTTACAGTCGGACATCGAGCGAATGGAACGCATGAACCGCACCTTGAAATCAGCCAGTGAAACAAACGGGGAAGCATTGAAAGTTATCGACCATTTAGTGATTAGCCCAACGCAAGACATCGCTAACATTGCGATGAAACATTACCTTGAGCTTCCGCGGAGTTTTAGAATTGCGCTAAAGTTTCTTGGCATGGGTAAAGCCAATAGCCGGCGCTTTATCAGCTATTTGATGTTTACTAAAACCTTTTGCCAGGAATTGATAGAGCTTGGCTACCGCGACGCGATGAGCAAACAAGACGAGATCAAGGCTTTTCTCAAATCTTAGTATTAATGCAAATAAGTATTTGCTGGCAACATTCGCATCAAATCAAGTTCAACGCGTGCGCCTTGCGACTCTTCTAACAGCGCTTCTTCTAAAGATTGTTTGACTAAGTCCGGATTCGCTCTGTCAAACCAGCCGTAACCAGCCTCATTAAGAATTTTATGAATCAAGCTCTTAGAAGACGCATTATCGGTTTCACAAAACAAACCCAGAATATTCTTCAAAGAAAGCTCATCTTGAACAATTAGTTTATCAACCGACTCATAGGATTCATATTGGCTTAGCTCCATCACCAAACCACTTATTCGATCCGTAATTTTCATACCACAACCCACTATACAACACTATTTTCCTTACCAACCCCTGCAAACATCCGTACTTGCAGCTATTAC
>CALKRK010000187.1 GCA_937989675.1 uncultured Arenicella sp.
CCAACTAACTCAACCCGGTGATCACCATTAGGCAAATCCAAAGTCGCAGTACGGGTGATGGTTGCCGAATCTGAATAAACTGTCACATCAGTCACTCTTGAAGCAATTTCGACACCGTAACTACTAGTGCTATTAGCGAAAAAGAGAAGAAAAACGAGAAAAATTTTATACATAACAATCGTGTCCTTGAGCCTGAGTTCAATCATTTGTTTCTCAGCAGTCTACTTTAGCTCATCGAACTAGACAACAGTTCAAAATGGTAATCAGGTTTTCCTCCTATTCAAGCGGGCTTCTCGAGACATTTAGCTCACCAACAGGTAAAATCGCGTTTTAGAATTTTTGCCTAAGAGCAAATTGGCTCGCCCCATAAATCTATGAAAGTACTTGTTATCGGCAACGGTGGTCGCGAACACGCCCTAGCCTGGAAAGTAGCACAGTCTGAATCCGTGTCTAAAGTGTTTGTTGCACCCGGCAACGCAGGCACTGCGCGTGAAGCAAAGCTCGAGAATACTGCGATTAACTCTGACGACATCCCGGCACTAGTCAGTTTTGCCCAAGAACAAGACGTTGAATTAACCATCGTAGGGCCAGAAGCCCCTTTGGTAATGGGCGCAGTAGACGCATTTAGCGAAGCTGGCTTGAAGTGCTTTGGCCCGACCGCAGCCGCGGCTCAGCTCGAGGGTTCCAAATCATTCAGTAAAGATTTCCTGGCTCGGCATGCTATACCAACCGCCGACTACCAAGTATTTACTAACGCCGATGAGGCTTGTAGTTATATCGAACAACAAGGTGCGCCTATTGTCATCAAAGCCGACGGTTTAGCCGCTGGCAAAGGGGTGATCGTTGCCATGACGGTCGAAGAAGCACAAGCGGCGGCGCGAGATATGTTGCTTGATAACAAATTTGGTGAAGCCGGAGCGCGCGTCGTTGTTGAAGAATTCATGACGGGCGAAGAAGCCAGCTTCATCTGCATGGTGGACGGCGATAACATTTTGCCGCTCGCCACCTCACAAGATCACAAAGCCCGCTTTGATGGGGATAAAGGCCCTAACACCGGCGGCATGGGCGCGTATTCACCAGCGCCTGTGGTTACCCAAGAAATGCACAACCGCATCATGGAACAAGTTATTTTTCCAACGGTGGCAGGCATGAAAAGCGACGGCCAACCTTACACAGGTTTTCTGTATGCGGGTTTAATGATCACCCCTGAAGGCATTCCAAAGGTAGTCGAATTTAATTGCCGCTTTGGCGACCCTGAAACGCAACCAATCATGATGCGCTTAAAGTCAGACCTTGCTGAGCTGTGCCTTGCCGCAATTGATAAACGCTTGGGCGACACCACCGCCGAGTGGGATGAACGGGCCGCGCTGGGCGTTGTGTTAGCCGCAGGTGGTTACCCAGAAAGTTACGCGAAAGGCGCGGTGATTTCTGGCCTCGACACCTGCGATACAGCACACTGCAAAACCTTTCACGCTGGCACCGCGTCAAGTGAAGACGAGGTAATAACCAGCGGTGGCCGAGTGCTGTGCGTAACCGCACTTGGCGAATCGGTTACCCAAGCGCAGCAACGCGCTTATGAGGTCGTCAATAAAATAGCTTGGGATGATATGGTGTATCGAACAGACATCGGTTATCGAGCTATCCAACGAGAGAACTCCTAGCACGAGAGCTGTATTAGTAAAGCACTGAGAGAGAACTAAGATGAAAGCCTACCTCGACCTACTGCAAGATGTTTATGACAACGGTGTTGGCAAAGACGACCGCACCGGCACCGGCACTCGCAGTGTGTTTGGCAGGCAAATTCGTTGCGACTTATCGCAAGGGTTTCCTCTACTCACCACCAAGAAAGTATTTTTACGCGGCATCATCCATGAACTGTTGTGGTTCATTCGTGGTGATACCAATATAAAATATTTGGTTGATAATGGCGTTGGCATTTGGAACGAATGGCCATTTCAGAATTACCTAAAACTTAAAGGCTTAGATCAGGGCTTGGAGAGAAACTCATGCGCCTGGCAAGACAACCTAGAGGTCTTTATTAGCAAGATTCAGCGCGACGAAACCTTCGCGCAGCAGTGGGGCGAGTTAGGCCCGGTCTACGGAAAGCAATGGCGTAATTTTTCAGGCATTGATCAGCTTGAATGGGTTCTCAATGAAATTAAGACAAACCCAACATCACGCCGCTTAATTGTCTCAGCCTGGAACCCCGCAGAAATAGAAGAGATGGCCAAAGCGGGTCTGCCGCCCTGCCATACGATGTATCAATTTTATGTTTCACCTGATAACAAACTGAGTTGCCAGCTTTATCAACGCAGCGCCGACCTGTTTTTAGGCGTGCCATTTAATATCGCTAGCTATGCACTTCTCACAATGATGGTGGCGCAAGTATGCGATCTCGAACCGGGGGATTTTGTGCACACCTTCGGGGATATTCACATATATGATAATCATCAAGAACAGGTTCTCGAACAATTAGGCCGAACCCCAAAAGCGCTGCCAACAATGAAGCTCAATTCAAAAGTAAAAGATCTATTTGAATTCAAATTTGAGGATTTTGAATTGTCGGGCTACGAACCCGACCCGTCGATCCGTGCGCCGGTGGCCGTGTAATGGAAATCATTCTGGTAGCCGCCATCGGTGAAAATGGTGAAATGGGCCACAACAATGAGTTGCTTTGGCATCTGCCTGGCGACCTGCCACGCTTTAAAGCAATGACCATGGGCTCACCTATTATTATGGGCCGCAAGACATTTGATTCGATTGGCAGAGCATTACCTGGCCGATTGAATATTGTGTTAACTGAAAACCAGAATTGGCAAGCCGAAGGTGTGAGTATCGCTACCTCATTAGACAAGGCTTTAGCGCTTGCTAAGGGCGAGAATACTGGCAAAGCATTTGTTATCGGTGGCGGACAAATTTACAAGCTATTTCTACCTTATGCTACTAGCATGGAATTAACCGAAGTATTCGACACACCCATCGCAGATACTTATTTTCCAAATTTTTCAGGCACCGAATTTCAGGAAATTGCACGCGAGCATATCCTCGATAACGACCCCAAATTTGATTACGTAACCTACCAACGGGTTTAAAAAAATGACACCAGAACAAGCCAAACAACTCGTCGCCGAAGCCGCTATTGAATATCTAGAATGGGATTGGGTTGTCGGGGTTGGCACTGGCTCCACGGCCAATTTATTTATCGATGAGCTGGCCAAAATTAAGAATAAGATCGAAGGCACTGTGGCAAGCTCTGAAGCGTCAGCAGATCGCCTTCGCGGCCATGGAATTAAAGTATTCGAATTAGACCAAGTAGGCGATCTACCCATCTACGTTGACGGCGCCGACGAATCTACCAAACACCTTCACCTCATCAAAGGCGGTGGCGCTGCACTAACTCGAGAAAAAATTGTGGCGGCGGCAAGTGATAAGTTTATATGCATCGCCGATGACTCCAAATTGGTGGATACACTGGGTGCGTTCCCTTTGCCTATCGAGGTGATTCCAATGGCAAAGTCGTACATCGCTCGTCAATTAGTCAAACTCGGTGGCAACCCAATTTTACGTGAAGGCGTGATCACCGATAACGGTAATATGATTATCGACGTGCACGACATGACCATCGACAACCCGGTGGAATTGGAAACAAGCCTCAATCAACTGGCGGGCGTGGTGACTAATGGATTGTTCGCACAACGGGGAGCAGATGTGTTGTTGCTCGGCGGTGAAAACGGGGTCACCACGGTCACTTCGTAGCACATAGCTTAAAACCGTAAAGATTTATGGATACGAAAACACTTAACAACTTGAAAGAGGCCTTCGAGGTGGCCCCTTCAGCTGAGCTCGCTAAAATCATCACTTTCGCACTTATAGAAAGTGGTAATGTTGACAATATTGCCCCCTACTTGGGATCTTTTGGAAGTAGTCTTTCAGCAATGGAATTAGAGCAAGTCGTTAACGCCTTAGAAAGTTCAGGAAATCAAGAATCACTTATGATCCTTGAACGCGGGCTGGATACCACTGCATGCACTAACCTAGTCCGGCTATTGATCAATTCGCAAAAGCTCGAAAACGCCAAAGCGGTGTATCTCTCTGCACTAGAACGCGATACATCCATCCTTAATAGAGAGTTTGATTCATTGCTCGGTATCGAACCTCACGTTGCAAAATTAAAAGTGGTTGAAAAAGCCGAAATAGCGGATCTATCACGATATCGTCAAAAGACAAGCGATTTCAACGATGTCGTTGGCTTAGATAGAATCAAAAAGCAGATTCATAAGAAGATAATTCTGCCGTTCCAATCACCGTCATTGTTCCAGCGTTTTAAGAAAAAAATAGGCGGTGGGGTTTTGCTGTATGGCCCGCCTGGCTGTGGAAAAACCTTACTTGCTCGCGCTACCGCTGGCGAATGCAATGCTTCGTTCTTTAACGTGGAGGTATCAGATGTTCTTGACATGTATATAGGTGAGTCCGAACAAAAACTGCATGCTATCTTCGAAAAAGCTCGCAATGAAACTCCCAGCGTAATATTTTTTGATGAACTCGAAGCTCTAGCCGGGAAACGAGAGCATGCTCGTAACAGCTCATCAGCTAACACCGTAAGCCAATTCCTCACCGAGCTAGATGGTTTTTCCCAAAACAATGAGGGAATTTTAGTTTTAGCTTCAACCAATGTCCCTTGGGCAATTGATGCAGCATTCTTAAGACCTGGCCGCTTCGATAGAATGTTCTTTGTACCTCCGCCGGATCGCGAGGCCAGATATGGGATCTTGAAACATCACATACAAAATCGTCCAGCTAGCGACGATATCAACTTCAATGCTCTAACAAATAAAACGTCGGGCTACTCGGGCGCTGATCTAGCTAACCTAATCGAGATGGCTGCAGATGAGGCCATTGATGAATCCTTGGTTCAAGGCATTGATGTAGATATAAATTTTTCACATTTTAAGGAGGCGCTACAAGAAAGCCGCGCAACGACAACTGAATGGCTAACCACAGCCCGCAACTACGCTCGCTACGCTAACGATGGCGGGCGATATAATGACGTACTCGACTTTATCAACAAGAACAGCAAGAAATAATATCTAAAATACGATAAGTAAGTAGAATTCACAGCTATGTCTTCCTATCAAATTATCGATGAGCCTAAACCTAGTGTTTACCATAGGATGGTGGTAGATCCTGTCGTTATATTGTTTGCTGCGCTGTTGGTGCCAATATTCTTTGAACTTCCATTTTATGGCCGCTTTTGGATGCCATTAGCTTGGATTGTTCTGAACGGATTTTTGCTAGGCAGCCCTACTAAGACGAAGGAGGCCTTGATTGCCGTGGGAGGTTGTATAACGCTTGGATTGCTGCATGCCGCACTAATCTATCTAGCAGCTATCGATATGGAAATGGCTCGTTATGCTATTCCTTATTATCGAATAATCAATATTGGAGCATTGTTTTTTACGCTTTATTTGATTGTTTTTTATCAGTCTGCGCCTTACTCGATCCATGATTACATAAAAGAAGGAAACAGAGACTGACTTAAGGCAGTATTATCATGAATGAATATAAACTCGAGATGGCACGTCGCCACTACACTCAAGGTTCATATGAGGCGTCGATAAGGGTACTCAAAGAATTACTAGCCGATGACCCAAACTCACCAACTTACCATGGAATTTTGGCTCTCAATCTAATCGCCCAACACCGTATCTACGCAGCCGAGTACGAACTGAAGATAGCTCTCAACCAAGATCCAAGCTTGGCTTTTCTATATACGACAAGTGCACGGGTTTGCTTACTTAAAAACAAGCACAATATTGCTTTGGAGCAATGCGATGAAGCCTTAGCCCTTGAAGTAGATAATATTGAAGCTCTGCTACTTAAAAACACCATTTACAAACATCTAAACCAGCACGAAAAAGCGTTATCCTGCTTAAACCATGCCGCACGACTCGAACCAAACTCATGCGATACACTTACGGCGTACGGAGAGCACTATTACGACATAGGCAATAGGAAACTTGCCCTAGAGTACGCGACTCAAGCCCTGAAATCCGACCCCCAAGACACCGACGCAAATTTATTAATGGGCAATATTCAGTTGTCCCTTAACAATATTAAAGAGGCCGAATATCACGCCAAGTTTACTATTTTACGAAACCCAGATAGTCAAGCTGCGCTCGCTCTATTCGCCAATATTAAAATGCATAAGAATATTGTTTTTGGACTATGGTGGCGCTTCAATTCCATGATCTCAAATCTAAGCCATTTAAAGGGCACGATGATTCTTATAGGCGCATACCTATTTTTTAACCTACTAGCGCGAGCCGTTAGAGATCTTGGGTACCTCCAAATATCGACGGCAATTTCTTACAGCTGGCTCGCCTTTGTTATCTATACCTGGGTCGGAATTCCATATTACCAACGAAAATTAGCCAAAGAGTTAGAGAAATTCTCATTCAATTCAGATTTCTAATCGAGTTTTGGCGGCAAAGCCAACTCGCCGTCGACAATGTCTTTCAAGGCATAGTACGAGGGCATTTTTCGAAGGCTGCCCTCTCGGTGATCAACTAAACCATAACCAGGATTAATTAGTTGCCACCAGTAAACACGGTCAACCCAGCCCGTTTGCCAAGCGATTTGGTAATACCATTTTAGGTACTTGGCCTGCGTTTCTTCATCAACTGTACGAGTTGGATTACCAGAGTTTGGTGTATAAGGCTTGGTATTGAGCAACGGCCAATTAGTTTCGGTAATCCACAAACTGTCATCACAGCGATTCGAAAGTTTAGTCATCGCCTTTGCCAATCTAAGCTTATTCTCAAGGTCGAAAATGCCATATTGAGTGCCATAAGGCGAGTGTCGACGATTGACGTACAACAGCGCCGCATTGCCCTCTAAGTGATAGTCACGAAAATTCCATAAGGTGCGCCAACTCAGTAGGGGCTCAAAATCAATAATCGACGAACCCAACAATTTTAAATCAGGGTATTCAGCCCGCAGTGCTTCGACTGATTCCTGCAGATCAAGCGCCTGCCCAGAATGCACACAACCCCACTTGGTTCGATTTACCGCGTTACCGATCCAATATGTTTTTGTAAGGTGTTGAGTGCTGCTAATGATGTCCGATACCTGTGTTTGCCAAAGCTCCAAGTTGTTCACACTGTCTCGGCTTTGCAGGATATTGATTATGAATTCGTTATCTGGAAAGCGCTCGATGAAGCGCACATAGTTATCCAAAGCATCGGTATCCCAACTTGGTATTCGTATCAGCAGTTGCTTTACGCCGAGTTCTTCCACCATCTCAATCATGGCATTTTCGTATTGAGCATCAAGCGCAATACTCAGGCCGGCAAATTGATCTGCTGGGCTGTTCGAGGGTGATTTTCTAAGCGTCAGGTATTGGTACGCAATCGCAGGCAAGCCGACCAAGTTTGAACCAGCGACCTTTGTATACTCCCAAATATTACCAAACCCGGAACGAGGTTTGTCCTCGTCTTTCATTTTATATGGCTGACAGGAATACGGATCCCACCACTCAGGTTGGTTTTTCATTTAGGGGTAAAAGAGTAGATCAACATAGTTTGCTATTATCGAGGCATGTTTCATGAACAGCAAGTTAACTGCCCGTATTGCGGTGAATCCTTCACCGCGTTCATCGATTTAAGCCAGGGCGACCATAAAACAGTTGAGGACTGTTACGTGTGCTGCCGCCCGATCGAATTTCTTATCGAATCAGACGGCACCCAAGTTACAAGAATCGAAACATTTACTGACAGCGAGTGAACCGCTTAAAACTTACAGGCAGAAAACCACCGCATTGCCATTGAGCGTTTTAACAACAAAGCAACTAGTGTCGTCTGGAACAAGTGGGCCCTCGGCTGGGCAAGCAGGCGAATCAAACTGCGGGAACGCGGCAAAGCTCGGCAGAATCAGGTCGTTCGCTCTTGAGTAGCTAAAAGACTCTGGCGTACAACTCATTGAATCCGCATCGCTCACGCCGAGTACATCCTTGAGAGCAGCAAACATATTCACACGCCCGTAGCCATAAAAGTTACTACGAGTATTGCCGTCTCCATCGGTGAAGTCATAGGCCGCTGAACCTCTGCGCCCAATTTTATCAGCGGTTGCTCTGAGGGTTTCTTCTACCTCGGCTGCGGTCAACATACCGTCAGCCGCGATCATCGCTGCCGCAACACCGGCCACTAACGGCGCCGCCGCAGAGGTACCACCAAAATCATCTGTGTAACGTGGGTCCGCAGCCGACGAGGTGCTTCCACCAATATCTCGGTCTGAGTTATAGCCCTCGCCTGACGCACCATATCGATCAGTAGTCACAATACCGAGATGTTGATTGTCTGACGGCGCCAGCACATCTAAGGTTGGGCCATACTGACTATAAGACGTTCGCTCTTCGGCCGCCAAACTGGCCGTCGTTGCTCCTGAAAGCTGACCAGCGTCACTGGCGCCTACAGCAATGGTTTTAACGACATTAGCCGGGTAGCCAACCGCGTTATCAACATTGCGCGGTAAATCTCCATAACTGAGAACCTGTTTGCCATCGATAAGGAACTCAAATTTATCCTGAAAGTTGCGTAAGTCAGTAGAAACCCAGACCCAAAACGAAATGTTACCCGCACCTTCTTTTATCGTATGCAAATAAGAATAAGCACAGAAACTATTTAGTTGGTTTACGCTGGCCGATTGACCACTGCGCGAGAAATTGGGGTCTGAATTCAACGCCCAGAGTGGGCAAGATGAGAGAACTTCTCCGTCGCAATCTGAATCACAGCTACTTAATGCACATTGATTAGTAAAGGCGTTAAGATTCGTCTCAAAGTCTTCGACGGAACCATCTGGAAACACAATATCATCTAACCAAACTGAATCATCTACGTTCAGATCATCCTCGGGGAAAGCGGACCGCAGAAAACGCCATTCATAGGCATGTTCGCCAGC
>CALKRK010000188.1 GCA_937989675.1 uncultured Arenicella sp.
TCGCGATCATCGGCGAAAATGCGATTGCGCTTATCGATATATGAGGCGTTGATAGAAAAGTCTTTCGACGGTTTATAGCTTAATACCGCGCCATCAAATGTTTGTCTGTCTTGACGCCAACCAACATGGCCAACAAATCGATGCCCGTCTAGCGTCAATACCTGACGCCCGACCTTGACGCTTAATTTCTCGCTCGAATACTTAATGAAAGCTTGATCCACCTCGGTGACCTCTGGGTCAGCAACGACGGAAAATTCGCCAGGGCGCACACCGGATGGCGGCACGCTAAAGTCATCGATCAGGCTGGTGCTATTTTCAACTTCGATAACACCTGAAAACCCTTCATAGCTAGCTGATTTATAACCTAAGCGGCTCCTCAAGGTCAGAGCATCCGCATCGGGCAAGGGGTTATCTTGACTAACCGACTCATAGCGCAGGCGAAAGTCACCGTAGAACTTGCCGTTGTTGTCGCCTTTCTCGGCAGCCAATGTTGTATGACTTGAAACAGCCACCGCTCCCAACAAAAGGAGCTTAGTTGAATTGTTTTTTAGTTTCATAATTTTCATAATTGTTCTCCGCTCTTGTTACAATTTTACGCTGCAACTTGCCTAGTTTGAATACTAGATCAGCAACGCTAAAAGCGCAGGCTCGCCGTTGAACTCGCCCTCTTTACAAATTTTTAGCTTACTTTTTCGTTAGCCACATTCTCTGAAACGGTTGGTTTCAGCTTCTTTTGTTTTGCCTCACCAAAATCAACAACCCCCTTCTTTTCATACAGGAATGACAGGACTTGCTGACGATGGTGGTTAAACTGATCACTCTTAGATAAACTGACACGCTCACGTGGTCGCTCCAGTTCAATTTCCACGATTTCACCGACCTTCGCCGCAGGACCGTTCGACATCATCACGATTTTGTCTGACATTAAAACAGCCTCATCGACATCATGAGTGATCAACACGATGGTGGTGTTGAGTTCTTTTTGGATGTCCATTACAGAGTCTTGAAGATTAGCGCGAGTTAAGGCATCCAAGGCACCGAACGGCTCATCCATCAACATCACCTTAGGTTGCATAGCTAAACACCGCGCAATGCCAACCCGCTGCTTCATGCCGCCAGAAATCTCATGCGGCATTTTGTCGATTGCATGATCCATTTTGACCAGCTTCAAATTGTGTTCTACCCACTCTTTCATCTCAGGCTTCGTCTTCTGACCTTTGAATACCTGCTCTACACCAAGCGCAACATTCTGATACACAGATAACCAAGGCATTAATGCATGGCTTTGAAACACTACGGCACGATCAGGGCCTGGTTCATTCACTTCTTTGCCTTCTAGTATCACACCACCATAAGTCGCCTGATAGAGACCCGCGATAATGTTCAATACCGTCGATTTACCGCAACCTGAGTGGCCGATAATCGAGATAAATTCACCTTCATCAATGGTGAAGTTGACATCTTTAAGTGCCGTAAACGGCCCATTCGGAGTCGGGAAATCTATGCCGACTTGTGATATTTCCAAAAACTTATTCATGTTTATGCCCCTCCTAGCGAAGCACAGCGAGCTTGTCCCAACTCACCATTTTCTGAGCCACCAAAATCAACCGATCAAGTGCGAAACCGATCAAGCCAATCACCACCACGGCCACCATAATTCTCGACAAAGAATTTGAAGAACCATTTTGAAATTCATCCCAGACAAACTTCCCAAGGCCTGGGTTCTGAGAAAGCATTTCAGCTGCGATAAGCACCATCCAACCGGTTGCTAACGACAACCTTAAACCAGTAAAAATCATGGGTACTGATGCGGGCAAAATAATTTTGCGTACGTGAGTCAACGCAGGCAACTTGATCACTCGGCTAACATTGAGAAGGTCTTTATCCACATTGGCTACACCCACGGCGGTATTAATTAAGGTTGGCCATAAGCAACACAAGGCGACGGTAAATGCCGAGTTCAAAAACGACTTTTCAAAATACGGGTCGTCTGAAACATATACCGCGCTGACAACCATTGTGATCAAAGGCAACCACGCCAACGGCGAGACAGGTTTAAAAATCTGAATCAACGGATTCATGGCTTTATAGATTCCATCACTCAAGCCACAAGCAATACCCAGTGGTATGGCAATCGCCGAAGCAATAATAAACCCAAACATCACGGTTTTCAGGCTGGTCAGTATTTGATCAAAAAACGTCTCTTTGCCTGTGTATTTTCGCACCTTGATTTTGGCGTCTGGGTTTTTCTCGAGTTTTTTTGCATTACGCTTTTCTTGGCGCTCATAAAAAGCATCAGCCTTGGTGCGCTCTGCGTTGTGTTCATCAACAAGCACTAATGCCTGCTCATAGACTTGAGTCGGGCCAGGAAACTTCCCAAGCGACGTGTCAATGCGGCTGGCAGTCGCACCCCAAAGCATCAAGAAGAAAACGATCCCGAGGATGGGGTACAGCACTGCCTTAGCATCTAAAGACAACACGGCTTTGGTCAACTTTTGCATGGTGGCCTCGAAGTTCGAGACCTCTATATTATTAACTTGCGTAGTCATGATGATTCCTGGCCTTCGTTGGCTCTATGATTTACAAAACGTCGTCTTTTAGACCAATGGTAAATTTCTTTAAGTACTCGTTTGGCTTGCTACCGTCGTAGCTAACACCGTCAATAAATTCTTTTTGTTCAGGCTTAAAACCAGTCTCAGTCGCAAAATCTGGGAACTCTTCAGGCTTCAATAGACCTTCTGCAATGAGTTCTTTTGCTGCGATTGCGTAAATCTCCGGTTTATAAACGTCGGCGGCGACTTTCTTATACCAATCATCGCTTTTCGGCTCTGAAATTTGGCCCCAGCGTCGCATTTGCGTCAGGTACCAGATCGCGTCTGAGTAGTAGGGATAAGTGGCGTTGTAACGAAAGAAAACATTGAAATCAGGCACGGCGCGTTTGTCACCCTTTTCGTACTCAAAAGTACCCGTCATCGAATTGGCAATTACATCGTAATCTGCACCCACGTAATTTGATTGCGAAAGAATCTTTACAGCGGCTGGGCGATTGGCATTGTCGTTTTCATCAAGCCATTTGGCAGCACGAATCAACGCCTTAACAACACGCGCTGTGGTATTGGGATACTTCTCGGTAAACTCTTTAGTCATACCGAACACTTTCTCAGGATTATCTTTCCAGATTTCGTAATCGGTGATCACTGGTACGCCAATGCCTTTGAATACAGCTTGCTGATTCCACGGCTCACCAACGCAGTAGCCATAGATCGTGCCAGCTTCTAAAGTGGCCGGCATTTGCGGTGGAGGTGTTACCGAAAGCAATGCTTCCGCGTCAATAGTTCCAGCCGTATCGCCTTTATGCGGTGCATAGTAACCAGGGTGGATTCCACCAGCGGCTAGCCAATAACGTAACTCATAGTTATGAGTAGACACTGGGAAAACCATGCCCATTTTGAAAGGCTTACCCTCTGACTTAAATTCTTCAACGACTGGCTTAAGGTAGTCAGCTTTAATTGGATGTACTGGCTTACCATCGGCAATCGGTACATGTTTTTTCATTTTTTCCCAAATCGCATTCGAGACAGTGATGCCATTCCCATTTAGATCCATTGAAAACGGTGTCACGATGTGTGCCTTAGTTCCATAACCGATGGTTGCCGCAAGCGGTTGCCCGGCTAACATATGCGCACCATCCAGCTTCCCGTCGATAACACCATCCAGTAAGACTTTCCAGTTGGCTTGTGCCTCAATCGTTACATACAAACCTTCGTCTTCAAAATAGCCGTTTTCGTAGGCGATTGCGATTGGCGCCATATCGGTCAGCTTAATAAAACCAAACTTCAATTCGTCTTTTTCGGGCTCGCCAAGCTCGGCTGACACCGAGTGCGTTAGAAAAATAAGCCCCAACCCTATAACCGCTTTCTTAAGTAGCGTAAAACGTAATGCATTAAACATGAGTAATCCCAAAATGATTTGATCACTTACCCACGACAGCCGACCCAAGATCGAATTGCCTATTGGGTAAGCGTCTTTGCTTAAATTAATTGCGAGAAAATCTTCTCTTTAATTCACAAGACAACTCCGTTGTTGTTTGCGCTTTCTGCAAAACAAATTTGTTTGCTATTAGCGTCTAAGCACAAACCGTGCCAACTTCTATTCCAAACAAATTCAGGGTTAATAGACAAAATGCTCACTCTTACTGAGTATTAATAGAAAACATCAAAAAAAATGCACCATTTGATGAAATAGCGCACCAAGTTTAAGCAATCGTTTTTATGAATCTGTAAATAGCGCTATTTTGGGAAGCTCAGAAATGTATCCGCAGCGATGTCACCCATATTGGCTTTGGCTAAAAAACACTGGCGTTTCATTTTGCGCACAAAGCTCGCACCACCCGCAAGAAATACTTTGCAGTTACTTAGATCCGGCATCAACATCTTCGCCAGCGTATAAATATCTGAGGAATACCCGGCCCTAGCCTGAAATTCTGGCGCCATTTCTCTTACAGAGAATCGGACCTCAAAATTCGGATACCGTTGTTGTAAGTCGGCCAATTCTTTTTCGTAATAAACCCCTTCCTGAGTTCGAGCGCCAAGCAACATCAATATTCGCCCACGATGGCCCTGGATAAGGGCGTCACGCGCAACACCAAACAATGGTGCGAGACCAGTGCCTAAACCTGACAACAACATGGTTTGATCCTTATCTTCGACCGTATAGTAACAATCGCCCATTGGCCCCTGAATTTCTAACGAGTCTCCTATCTGCATCCCGTCCTTTACCCAATTACTGAAAACGCCATCCGGGTAAACACGAACATGAAACTCTAGAAAGTTGTCCGCTGTAGGATGACTCACCAATGAGTAGGTTCTAGCAATCTGCGCATTCTTCCAGAGCGTCGCGTATTGACCGGGCCGGTAACAAATCGCTTTGCTTAAACGTATGCGCACTACCGTGTCGGACAAAAACTCTTTGCCCAACACAGTCGTTGACTCTTTTTTAAAATAGTCAGATAGTGACACCACCATTGGCTCTTTGGGTTGGCAACAACAACTTAAAAAGTATCCTTGCTGTTTCTGCACTTCACGCAATCCTTTCTGAGCGGTTCGGGGTACCTCATTATTTGGGCTCACCATAATGCAACTCTGGCAAACGCCCGTACGGCAACCGTACGGAACGTCAACTCCATTTCTAAGCAGCCCATTTAGTACCGTTTCGCCTTCAGCGAGTTGCACCTTGGTAATTTCAGAGCTTTCGCCTTTAAAATACAACTGAGTCATGATCGCTTACACGTTTAAAACGTCGTCTTTCACACTCAGCGCAATACCTACAATTTCGTCGATGTAGTTTTGTGGAACCTCAAGATCATTGAGTGTTCCAACTAGCGCTTCGGCGACTGCGGTAAAGTGTTCTTCCGTTAAGTTCATACCAGCATGCGCTTCTCGCATGTCCTTACCGGTATAAGCATTTGGTCCGCCAAATGCCATGGTTAAAAATGCTTTTTGTTTACGGTGCTGTTCCTCCATATCAACCGTATCGAAAAACTCCGAAATTCGTTCATCCAACAACACTTTTCGATAGAACACGTCTACGGCGGCATTAACCGCCGCTTCTCCGCCTATTGCTTCATATACAGACATAATAGTTTCCTCATTTTTTGCAGCAGAAGACCCTCAACTACTGCGAATTAATTTGCGACAACATGTAACCAACTGCGAGATCTATCTCGGCGTCGGTCAGCGCTGACTTACCACCCTTGGGCGGCATCAAGCCGTTGCCAGTAATGGCATTTGAAACCAACGCATCACGCCCCTTACCAATTCTCGATGACCACATCTTGCTGTTCCCGATAATTGGCGCGCCATTGATACCCTGCGCGTGACAAACCTTACAGTTTTGCTTAACGATTTCTTGACCTACCAAGAGGTTGGCCTCGCGTTGGCTATCACCACATGCCGTTAAAAAAAGCAAAACACCACTTAGGGTAAGTAACCGAATAGACATTGCGTTGAGTCTCATATCACCCTCTTCTATAACGGTACGCGAATAACGACACCGCCCATCACCTCACCTAGCTCAAAGTCTGTGCGCGGAGAATCCTTGTGATCGTTATGGCAAGATGTGCAAGCATCCGACACAGCCACATCCGGATAAACGGCGGTGTAATACGTGACATCACCCAGCGTCTCTTCTCCGTAAAAATTTTCACCCGGGTTAGCCGCGATGTACTCCAAGCCTTGTTTTTCAACTTCAGTCTTTGGGCCATTCTGTTTACCAATCGGCCATA
>CALKRK010000189.1 GCA_937989675.1 uncultured Arenicella sp.
CCTCTAACCGCAGCCGAATACACCTCACGCAGTAATTTGGTGGGCGTTATCACTAATGGCACAGCAGTATTAGGTCTTGGCAATATTGGCGCATTGGCTTCCAAACCCGTTATGGAAGGAAAAGCCATACTCTTCAAAAACTTTGCCGATGTTAATGCTTACGATATCGAAGTTGACGAAACTGATGTCGACGCCTTTTGTGATGTTGTCGCCAAGCTCGAACCCACATTCGGTGGCATCAATCTCGAAGATATCAAAGCCCCTCAGTGTTTTGAAATAGAAGCCAAGCTTCGCGAACGCATGAACATCCCAGTATTTCACGATGATCAACACGGCACGGCCATTGTCTCAGCCGCTGCGGTGAAAAACGGTTTAAGAGTTGTTGGAAAAGACATTCACAGCGTCAAACTAGTGGTTTCGGGCGCTGGAGCTGCGGCCATGGCTTGTACCAATTTATTGATCGACATTGGAGTAAACATCGATAACGTGCTTATGCTCGACAGTCGTGGCGTAATTCATTCAGGTCGTGACAATCTAGACATTACCAAACAACGCTTTGCTATCGATACTGATGCTCGCACGCTAGAAGACGCCGTGGTCGACTGCGATGTATTCCTAGGTGTGTCGCAACCAAATCTGGTCAGTGTACCCATGCTGAAAAGCATGGCCGACAAGCCACTAATATTAGCAATGTCGAATCCAGACCCGGAAGTGCGCCCTGAACTCGTCTACGAACACCGCCCAGATGCTGTTATGGCCACCGGCCGTTCTGATTTTCCAAACCAAGTTAACAACGTACTGTGTTTCCCATTTCTATTTCGAGGAGCATTAGATGTTGGCGCCACCACGATCACTCGAGAAATGGAAATCGCCTGCGTTAATGCACTAGCGGATTTAGCCTTATCCGAAAGTAACGAAGTGGTCGCCAGCTATTACCAAAACGAAACCATGCAGTTTGGTGCCGGTTATATTTTGCCGAAACCCTTCGACCCCCGCCTCATCACCACAATTGCGCCCGCGGTGGCCAAGGCCGCTATCGACAGTGGCGTAGCAACGCGCCCGTATATCAGTTTTGATGCCTACAAAAAAAGCTTGGAACCTTTGGTATATCGAACCGGAAACGTCATGCGCCCCATTTTTGAAAAAGCGCAAAATACCACACACAAAGTCGTGTATACCGATGGAGAAAATGAACGCGTGTTGCGTGCGGTGCAAGATGTAGTTGACCAAAGTTATGCGCGCCCTCTCCTAATGGGAGATGCCGATAGCATTCGCAGCACGATTGACCGGCTCGGGCTAAGAATTCAAGAAACCACCGATTATGAGGTCATTGAACCACGCGGTAAAACCGAACATGATCGAATTTCCTACGCCTGCGTTTTAATCGAAAACGGTACTGCTCACGCGGCACTCACTGGCCCGAGCGTTAAATTACATGAACAAGTGGAATCCATTGAGCGGTGCGTTGGCCTCAATGAAGGCGCACAACACATGGCTGTTATGCATCTATTATTGCTGGACAATGGCTCATATTTTCTGGCCGACACCAGCATCCATGAAGATCCAACGCCGGAGCAACTTGCAAAAATCACGGTAATGGCCGCCGAAGAGGTCAAACGCTTTGGTATGTCGCCACGAGCGGCTTTACTGTCGCATTCCAATTTTGGTAGTCACCAAACCAAATCAGCCTTAAAAATGGCAAAAACGAAGGAAATCCTTTGCAAAATCGCCCCAGAGTTAGAAGTAGACGGCGAAATGAAAGGCGGCATGGCGCTCAACGCCGCAGTTAGAGACAAATCTGACAAGTGTTCCCTCACCGGCAACGCCAACCTACTCATTATGCCGAATTTAGACGCGGCCAATATTACCTATACTGTTTTGAAATCGCTGGCCAATGGCATCTCTGTAGGGCCAATTATCCTAGGCTCAAAATTACCGATTCATGCGATTACCAAAACAACAACACCGCGCGGCATCGTTAACTTGACGAGCTTAGTGACGGCAAGCGTGAGCAATACCGCATAGCCTATTTCACTAAAAACAGGGTAATGAAGACTCATTCATCGTTACCCATTAAGCGCTCAAAATAGTTTACAAAGAAAAGGTCACACTCACTGATTTTACAGCTTGAGTGACCTTTTCTGAGCGCTTTTGAGTGCTAGCGCTCTAGCACCACATTCAGCGCATAGCTAGTGATATAGCCGTTTCAATTACTAATTTTCGTATTTTGCGCCACGTTAAGCGTTTACATTTACCAAACTTATGAGTATTATTCACCTCGCAAATAAAGGTGCCAGCACACCGAGCCCTTGTTAGCCCCATCAATCAGTTTCCAAACACAGGTTTACAGCAATATGAGTAACGAATTAACCACTCCTCAAGTCGATATTGACGTTCAAGAGACACAAGAATGGATAGACGCTTTACAGAGTGTGATCGAATCGGACGGCTCTGATAGAGCTCGTTTTTTACTCAAAGAATTGGCCGATGCGGCTCGGCAAGCCGGTGCACAATTGCCTTATGGCTTAAATACGCCATACATTAATACAATTCCGGTTGAAGATCAGCCTGCACTGCCAGCTGACCGCCAAATTGAGTTCAAAATTCGCTCCATGATTCGTTGGAATGCCGCAGCCATGGTATTGCGCGCTAATAAAATTAGCACGGAGTATGGTGGTCATATCGCCAGTTACGCGTCCGCCGCTGTCTTATACGAAATCGGTTTTAACCATTTTTGGCGTGCTCGTTCTGACGAACACGGCGGCGACATGATCTATTATCAAGGTCACTCCGCGCCAGGCATGTACGCCCGAGCGTTTATGGAAGGCCGCTTAAACGAAGAGCAGTTAGACAACTTCCGCCAAGAAGTGGGCGGAAACGGTTTATCTTCCTACCCTCACCCATGGCTAATGCCAAACTTTTGGCAATTTCCAACGGTATCAATGGGCTTAGGCCCGATTATGGCGATCTATCAAGCTCGTTTTCAGAAGTATTTGGAAAACCGTGAGCTGATCAAGAAAGAAAACCGTAAGGTCTGGGCTTTCCTGGGCGACGGAGAAATGGATGAGCCTGAATCTCGCGGCGCACTCGGTCTTGCTGGCCGTGAGCATTTAGATAATCTCGTTTTCGTAATCAACTGTAACCTACAACGATTAGATGGCCCAGTTCGCGGAAATGGCAAAATCATTCAAGAATTAGAGTCCGAATTTCGTGGCGCTGGCTGGAATGTAATTAAAGTAATTTGGGGCTCTCAGTGGGACATTCTTCTTGAGAAAGACCATGACGGTATCCTGCAAAAACGCATGCAAGAGTGTGTTGATGGCGAGTATCAAGCGTTTAAAGCAAAAGGCGGCGCTTATACACGTGAACACTTCTGGAATACCCCGGAACTCAAAGCCATGGTTGCCCACATGAGCGACGAAGACCTCGATCTAATGGCTCGTGGCGGTCATGATACGGATAAAGTTTATGCTGCTTACCGCGCCGCTGTTAAGCATTCAGGTCAACCCACTGTAATCCTAGCTAAAACCGTCAAAGGCCTTGGAATGGGCGACGCCGGCCAAGGTCAAAACACCTCACACCAACAAAAGAAGATGGACATCGAATCGTTACATGTTTTCCGTAACCGATTCAAAATTCCAGTTTCAGATCAACAACTTGAGAATGTTGAGTATATTAAACCCGATCCAGAATCCCCTGAGATCAAATACTTACATGCGCGCCGCCAAGCGCTTGGTGGATACTTGCCAAGTCGCCCAAATTCATCGAACAAATTAGAGATTCCTAGCCTCGATTCATTCTCGAAGCTTTTAGAATCATCCGGTGATCGTGAAATTTCGTCGACCATGGCATTTGTTCGAATTCTTTCATCTCTGATTCGCGACAAAAACATTAAGGATCGCGTAGTACCGATTGTGCCAGACGAAGCCCGCACCTTTGGTATGGAAGGCCTATTCCGCCAGCTCGGCATTTATGCGTCTGAGGGTCAAAAATACGAGCCTGAAGATTCCGATCAGCTAATGTACTATCGCGAAGACAAAAAAGGCCAAGTACTCGAAGAAGGCATTAACGAGGCTGGCGCGATGTCATCATGGATTGCAGCAGCAACATCGTACTCAACCAATGAGTTACCGATGATTCCGTTCTACATCTATTACTCAATGTTTGGTTTTCAACGCATTGGCGACCTCGCCTGGGCCGCCGGTGACATGCAAGCGCGCGGCTTTTTAGTTGGTGGTACTGCTGGCCGCACCACCTTAGCCGGAGAAGGCTTACAGCACCAAGATGGCCATTCTCACTTGCAAGCGTCAACCATTCCAAACTGCGTATCGTACGACCCAACTTACGGCTACGAGCTCGCCGTGATAATTCAAGACGGCATGCGCCGCATGTATCTTGAAGAAGAAAATGTTTTTTATTATCTGACGGTTATGAACGAAAACTACGTTCACCCTGCGATGCCAGAAGGCTCAGAAGAAGGTATTTTGAAAGGTCTGTATCAACTATCGAAAAGCAACAAAGACGATGGCCAAACACCGACCGTTCAACTGATGGGCTCAGGCACCATCTTAAATGAATGTGTCGCGGCAGCGGAAATACTTGAATCGGAGTATGGTGTGGCGGCCAATGTTTGGAGTGCCACCAGCGTCAATGAACTGCGCCGCGAAGGTTTGGAGGCTCAGCGCTGGAACATGTTGCACCCAACAGAAAAGCCACGCATCAGCTATGTCGAACAATGTTTGCAAGACCAAAACGGCCCAGTGATAGCCGCTACCGATTACATGAAAGTCTATGCTGATTCAATCCGTGAGTTCGTACCATCTCGCTATGTTGTGCTTGGCACCGATGGTTTTGGTCGTAGTGATGATCGTCAACAATTAAGAAGCCATTTTGAGGTCAATCATAAATACATTATTTTGGCCGCCTTATCCGCACTCTTCGAAGACGGCAGTATCGGTTCTGAGGTGGTGAACAAAGCAATCAAACAGTTTAATATTGACCCGGAGAAACCATCACCAGACACGCTTTAGCAGGCAGGCTGCTTTAAGCACAGGGGAAGCCCAGCATGATCAAGTACGTGGAATTGACCGCACCCGAGGCCAGTGCATTTCGTCAAGCCAAAATTCTGTCCGTCGAATGTAAAGAAGGCGGGCGAGTAAAAAAGGGCGATACGCTTTTTATGGTTAAAAGTGGCACTAGCGAAATTGCCCTTCCTTCAACCCGCGATGGTCGGGTTGTCGAAATTATTGCCTCAGCGCAAGAGAACATTACCTTGTCGACGGCCTTGTTACTACTCGAAACTGAAGTCGCCGAAAGTACAGCAACCAAGCCAGTAGCGGATTCAACGATAGTTATTGATAAGGCTCAAGAGATTGAAAAGCCGGTTTCGAAATCCAAGCCGGTGAAGAAAAGCACCAAAGCAAATAAGAAAGCAAAACGTAAAACAAAGAAACAAGCCGCACCGAAAAAGCACGAACAGCAATCGCTTGATCTTCTGGGCTTACAAACTGAGACCAGTGAAGAAGTTATAGATCATGAAGTTGTTTTAGACCAGGTCGTTGAACCTGGTCAGGTCGAACCAAGTCAGGTCGAACCAGGCCAGGCAAGCGATGCTTCGCCAAAAAGTGCGACCGCATCAGAAATGAATATGAGGGTTTCACCGCCCGAACCAACCGAACGCGAACTACCAGTGAGTCCAATTATGTCCGCAAGCTCTACCGTCCAAATCACCGTCCCAGATATCGGCGCTGACAGCGCCAAGGTTATCGAGATTCTTGTTAACGTTGGCGATTCCGTTGCCCTTGAAGACCCATTGGTAACACTAGAAAGCGACAAGGCAAGTATGGATGTGCCCAGCACACACGATGGCATAGTGAAATCAATCTCGGTCGAGCTTGAGCAAGACGTAAGTGAAGGTGTGCTAATTCTCGAATTGGAAGCCAGTGACGCAGACCAAACAAGCCCAGCAGAAGAAGCCGAAACAAATACTAAAGCCAGTGAGGCGGCACCGGAGCCGGAAGCGATCCCTACGCTATCAACCAGGATTGTTGACGTAACTATTCCAGACATCGGCGGAGATTCAGCCAAAGTTATCGAGATACTCGTTGAAGCGGGTCAAGTCGTTGGCATTGAAGACCCTCTCGTCACACTCGAAAGTGACAAGGCCAGTATGGACGTACCAAGCTCGCACGCAGGCGTAGTCGAAAGCATTGAGTTGTCGATCGACCAAGACGTTAGCGAAGGCATGATTGTTGTCAAACTAAAAACTGAGGCTGGCGAGCCTGCGGCAGTGGAAACGAAAGCGCCTCCTGCGCCCTCGACCAAAACTACCGCAGAGATTACCTCAGCTCCGCAAGCACCAGCAAGCACTAGTTCGGTGCAACAAGGTGCACCAGCTAAACCAGCCGGCAAATCTCATGCGTCACCTTCCGTTCGACGCTTCGCACGTGAGTTAGGAGTAGACCTCGGCCAAGTTACCGGCACTGGTCGTAAAGGCCGCGTTAGCAAAGATGATGTTAAGTTGTTTGTGAAAGGCGCTATGACCACAAGTTCAACAGTGCCCTCCCCAGCCGGAGGCTCGGGTATTCCGCCGATTCCAGCTCAAGATTTCAGCAAATTCGGCGACATTGAAGTTCAACCTCTCAACAAAATCAAACGACTTACGGCAACCAACCTGCATCGCTCCTGGGTTAATGTTCCCCACGTTACGCATAACGACGAGTCGAACATTAGCGACTTAGAGTCATTCCGCAAGCAATTGAATTCGGAATACGCCAAACAAGGCAAAGACACCAAGCTGTCGCCACTAGCATTCATCGTGAAAGCGGTCGTTAATGCCATGCAGATGTACCCGCAATTTAATAGCTCTTTAGAACCTGGTGGCAAAAACCTGATCTTAAAGAAATACTTTCATATCGGCATTGCGGTAGACACGCCGAACGGTTTAGTCGTACCGGTAGTGCGCGATGCCGACAAAAAATCCGTTGCCGAAATTGGGCGCGAAATGAACGAGCTGGCAGCCAAAGCGCGCGACAAAAAGCTCACTATGAACGATATGAGCGGCGCGTGTTTTACGATATCAAGCCTTGGCGGCATCGGCGGCACAGGTTTCACTCCAATTGTGAACGCCCCCGAGGTTGCCATCCTCGGCGTCTCTCGTAGCAAAATGAAACCCGTTTGGAATGGCTCAGATTTTGAGCCCGGTATGCTACTTCCATTGAGCCTCTCCTACGATCACCGAGTAATCGATGGTGCCGAAGCAGCGCGTTTCACGCGTCATATTGCTGCGGTACTTGAAGACGTCCGTCGACTGACCGTTTAGGAGAAAACAATATGACAAACTCAGTCGAGATTAAAGTCCCAGATTTAGGTGGGGCAAGTGATGTAGAAATCATTGATTTGCTGGTCACTGTTGGTGACTCCGTCGAAATCGAAGATTCGCTAATCACCGTTGAAAGTGACAAAGCATCGATGGACGTGCCAGCATCAGACAGCGGCACAATTACTGCGATCAGCGTCGCGGTTGGCGATTCGGTCAACGAAGGTGACGTTATTCTAACTATCGAAACCACGGCTGCGAGCGCCGATACTCAGAGCGCGCCCAAGCCCGCAGCAAAAACATCGAAAGCGGCGGCTCCTAAGGCAACGCAAGCACCGTCAACAGCC
>CALKRK010000190.1 GCA_937989675.1 uncultured Arenicella sp.
GACAGTGACTGGTCTTACATCGAGATGAATACTGGGCACGATGCAATGGTGACAGAACCAGTTTTGCTCGCACAGCTACTCGAGCAAGCAGCGTTTGTTTAGCTGAGTAGCAAAATAAACGCATTATGCAGCAGCAACCCAAACCACAGGTTAACGCACTTGGTACAATTAGCCTTGACCCGGATCACCCGATCCCTCTTTATTACCAACTTAGTATGCAAATTGAGGGGCTGGTAAATACCAAGCAACTGATGCCTGAAGACAGGCTACCTGGGCAATCCGCTATTGCAAAGCAATTGGCTGTATCGCTCTCAACGGTGCGCCGCGCAATGGAATGCCTTTATCAGGATAAGATTGTGTACATTAAACGCGGTAAGGGCACATTTATCTCGGCAAAGGAACCAGCTGAGCAACCCTTTACAGCTAATACTGATTGACCGAGTTTTGCCGTCAAAACTAAAAATCATTTTTCCATAACTAATAAGGTTTTATATAATCTTGTAGTCTAACGAGATTATTGTTAGCGTGTTCTTCGTGTTAGCCATCTAAGGATTTGTATGTCCAAGCGGGTGTCTTGCAACAAAAAGGCTAGAATAGTCAGCTGATAGGAAGTCGAGCTAAATCGTTGATACGAGCCAAAACTTGGGAAAGGTATAGTGCAAAAAACGGTAAAGAAAAAGGTCGAGCAGTACCCTGCCGCTGCGCGCCTATACTTTAAGAAAATTCGTAACCTAGTTCTCGCGAATGTTTCTGAGCACAAACTGGTTGGCTTTGAAGAAACGCTTAAGTGGGGAGAGCCTGCATATCTGACCAAAAACGGTAGTACCGTGCGAGTAGATTGGAAAGCCAGCACACCAGATTATATTTGGGTGTTCTTCAATTGTAATTCTATATTGGTGGAAACGATTCGCGAAGTCTATGGAGAGATATTCGCATATGAGAAAAATCGGGCGATCGGCATAGCGCTCAACGCGGACATCCCTACTGCTGAGTTACAGCACTGTCTACTCATGGCGTTAAACTACCATAAGCTCAAGCGTTTATCTCTGCTGGGTGCGTGAGGTTTTTCTAATATAGGCTTAGATACTTTGATCCAGTCGCCGCAAACCTTCACTAATCAGCTTTGCGATATCGTCGCTGGCTGAATGAGCGATGTCTTCAAGCTGGGTTCTTAACGCAGGTGATTGAGATAATTCTAACGCCTCAAATTTGAGCAGCCAATCGGCGTCTGCTAGCTGCGTAATATCATCGCATAGGGTAATTGAGTCTTGGTTTTGATCACGGCATGCTCTTAGAGCGCTGTACCATTCAAACTGAGAGCGCGTGTGTTTGTCGTAGTCTTGTTCCAGCGTAACTTGCTGTGATGGCGCTTCGTACATTGGGAAATGAACTTGATCAGCTGAGCCACCCGAAACAGACAACACAGAGTCACCAATCGCCATGTCGTAGTGCCCCCAGCTAGGGTCAAACAACACATTGTCATCGATATCTTTGACAGTGCAGTCGTTGAAACTGAATAGAACGTTCTTTTGTTCTTTACGTACTATTTTTTGTAATGTGCCAGTGACATTTACGCCGGATAGAAAGTTCAACGTAACAACTTGCCCAATTTCAATATGGTGCCTCTTTAGCTCGTCAACTGTGTAGCTTGATAGGCATCGTTCGATGGCACGTAAACGGCCGATCGGTGAGCCAAAGCCTTGTGCGTGAAAATCTGAGCCGTGCCCATCAAGCTGTTGATCTGCATAGGCAAGCTGGGTAGCACCATCGGTATTGATATAAATGGCATTACCCACCGAATCGGTGATCACTCGGCTGAGTTTGCCTGCAATTTGTATGCCGGAATTGAGAGTTATTGTGTTGATGCTGGCGGCTTGATTGGCTTCTACCAGCGCACTGGTGCCACCACGTTGGCAACACATATGACGGCCATATTCTTCGAGTACTTGGCTGAGATGTCGGCAAGACTCGGTCACGAAGAGCTGTGGTTGTGGTGCGGTAATATCGTAGGCGGTATCGATGGCGTTAATGGTTAAAGCATGTTTTGCAACACGCTCATCGTCCATGCAGCTTTGACTTTCAGCAAGTGATGACAATAAGCCAGCGCCGTAAATTGTGTAGTCTGACGTATTTCCTACCAAGCCATACTCAACCGTCCACCAATGCAGGCGCGCGAGTAAGTTGGCCTCTGAGGGAGTCACTTTGGTGTTTTGCAGTTTCTCAATTCGAGCTTCGGCATCACTGATTTCTTGTGGTGTCGAACTGCTGCTTTCCTTAACGATTGACAGCTGGCGAACCGCTTCGTAGATGTTCATGTCGTGCTGGTTGGCAATGGCCTGCATGCCAAGTTCACCAAAGCGCTGCAGGAACTCCGCGTAGTCAATGTCGACGAGAAACGGTGCGTGCCCGGCAGACTCATGAATAATATCTGGCGCGGGGGTATAGAGCATGTGATCAAACGAACGGATGTTCAAGGCAATAGCCAATACCTTGCGCGCTTGAAATTCCATAAATACGGCGGGTGGTAAAAAACCGTCTACGGCGGCCGCTTGCCAGCCAAGTTTGTTTAAGCAGGCGTTGATGTCTTCAATGCGAGGGATCGCGTCCAGACCAATACCAGTCTTGGCTAATCCATCAAAGTAAGTGTTGTGCGCTTTACCCTTAAGGCTAAATTTTAGTTGGTGCAGCAAAAAGCGCCAGATAGCGTGATCTCGCGGTGTGTATTTGTCGTAGTCTTGAATAGCGACAAACGGGCGCAGATGTGGAGGTAAACTGTCTATTACTTCGGCTTGCGAGATCATGATTTAAGTTCTTTTCGGTCTTTAAAGTAAGTTAGGGCTTCTGGGTTCGCCAAGCTATTGAGGTTCGCGACCGCTTGCCCGTGCACAGTGTCGCGGACTGCGAGTTCAACTATCTTGCCGCTTTTGGTTCTCGGTATATCGTCAACCGCCAGAATTTTGGCGGGCACATGGCGAGGTGTGGCTTTGTCTCGAATGAGTTGTTTAATCTTGTTTTCGAGTTCCTGGTTGAGCGTGAAGCTAGGCTGAAGTTTTACAAACAACACCACCCTAACGTCGTTTTTCCAGCGTTGGCCGATCACAATTGATTCCAAGATCTCTGGTGCCTTTTCAACTTGCCGATAAATTTCGGCGGTGCCAATTCGGACACCTCCTGGGTTAAGCACAGCATCTGAGCGGCCGTGAATTATCATGCCAGAGTGGGTCTGGCCTGCATGCGAAGTTAGCTCGACAAAGTCACCATGGCACCAGATGTTATCAAATACATTGAAGTAGGCGTCATGGTACTTATCGCCGTCATCATTCCAAAAGCCGATTGGCATGGATGGAAACGGCTTAGTACAGACCAAATCGCCCTTCCCGCTTGTAGGGTTGCCTTTAGAATCGTATGCGTTCACCGCCATACCAAGACCCAAGCATTGCAGCTCGCCAAGCCATACCGCTTGGTTTGGGTTGCCCAAGGCGAAACAGGAAATGATGTCTGTGCCACCTGAGATTGACGCTAAATGAAGGTCGCTCTTTATGTGCTGGTAAACGTATCGAAAACTCTCAGGTGCGAGTGGGCTGCCAGTAGAAAACAGCGCCTGTAATGCACTGAGATCATGACTTTGCTTAGGTCGAAGTTTGAACTTATTGCAGGCTTCAATGAACTTGGCGGAGGTGCCGAAATGCGTAACTCGTTCTTGCTCTGCTAAATCGAATAATAGGGTTCGTTTACCAGCAAATGGATTGCCATCGTACAGAATGAGAGTTGCTTGGTTAGCTAAGCCGCTTGCCAGCCAATTCCACATCATCCAGCCGCAGGTAGTAAAATAGAACAATCGATCCTTTGCTTGGATATTAGAATGAAGCCGGTGTTCTTTCAGGTGTTGCAATAAGGTACCGCCCGCGCCATGCATAATGCATTTGGGTTTACCCGTCGTGCCTGAAGAGAACATGATAAATAAGGGATGATCAAACGGCAGCGCTGCAAACTCCGGCTGTTTGGCTTCGTGGGCCGTCAACAGCTTGGCCCAATCGTCATCGTTATTGCCATGATAACTAACTGTGACACTTTTGTTTAAGGAAGGCAGTTGATCTGAAATAGCCCGATTCTTACTTTCGCAATCAATCCATTTGCCGCCGTAGTAGTAACCATCCACGCAAAATAAAACTTTGGGCTCTATCTGACTAAAGCGATCCAGCACCCCATCAACGCCAAAGTCCGGAGATGCCGAGCACCAAATGGCACCGATCGAGCTGGTTGCGAGCATCGCGACAATGGCTTCCAAAGTATTGGGCAGTATGGCTGCTACTCGATCACCTTTGGTAACCCCTAATGACCGCAGTGCTTGCTGACACTGGGAAACGGCGGATTGCAATTCATCGTGGGAAAGCTTGCGTTTAACTTTGTTTTCACCCCAGAAAATAAGGGCGTCATCATCGCCGTGCATGCGCAGGCAGTTTTCAGCATAATTCAAAGTAGCGTCAGGAAACCACTGAGCCTCGAGCATCTGTTCGCCACTAACTAAGGCTCGTTCTCCCGGCTTGCCGATAACATTACAAAACGACCAAACGGCTGACCAAAATTCACTTGGTTGATCAACACTCCATTGCCACAAAGCTTGATAGTCGTACATATCAAACCCGTGCCGGGTTGCAAATTCGCTCAGGCTTGTTTTTTCTATTTGCTGATTGGTAGGTTGCCAGAGTTTCATTGTTGTTTTGCGGGTGTCAGATAATGTTCGTTTCTAAGCTGTGTTATTCAGCGTCAGGTTGTTTGTCTGGAACCGCTTTTGCAAAGGCATCTAATTCAAGGCAATGGCGGTTAATGCGCATAATTGTGGGGTAGTCCTCCAATGGGCAATCAAACCGAACGGCGTTATACACCTGCGGTATCAAACACACGTCAGCTATGCTTGGGCTATCGCCAAAACAACACAGACCAGTATTCTCATTGTTTGCCAATCGAGTTTCTAAGCCAGAGAATCCTGTTGCCACCCAGTGGTGATACCAATTGAGTTTTTGTTCTTCGCTAGCACCGAGCTGTTTGACCAAATATTGCAGAACTCGTAAATTATTCAGAGGATGAATGTCGCTCGCGATCGTTTGCGCTAACCCTCTTAAATAAGCGCGATCAAGTGGGTTGCTTGGCAGTAGTGCTGGCTCAGGGTAGGTCTCTTCCAAGTACTCAAGAATCGCTATTGATTGCGCTAATACTCGGCCTTCGGTTTCCAGCGTGGGTATTAAGCCATCTGGGTTTTTACTTAAATACTCGGGCGTTTTGTGTTCACCGCCCGCGCGCAGTAAGTGTATTGGCTTGAGTTGGTGATCAAGCCCCTTTAAGTTCAATGCGATCCGTACACGGTAGGCAGCGGTACTTCGAAAATAGCTTGTGAGTATCATCCGTCAAGCCCGCTGAATTCTTTTTTGTGCATCCA
>CALKRK010000191.1 GCA_937989675.1 uncultured Arenicella sp.
TGCACATCGCCACCCAACATTTGCTTTGCAATGATCATCAACACCACCGCAAGCAAGGCAATAAAATCAAAAGCCACGCTCACAGTAAGCGAACTCACACAATGCTCGAGTTTAACCCCGTACCCTCGATTCAAAAGCCCAACGTAACCCAACTCCCCGAGCCGCGCCGGCAACATATCCACGACCATATTGCGGATTCCGGTCACCAGCGCCATTTGCCGTAAGGTTGGAACGTTCTCTTCACCACTCATGGTTATCAACAGACGATAGCGCACCGCTCTTACAAAAAGAGAGATCAAGCTCAAGCCAAGATAGGCAAGCACCAAACTCAAAGAGGTGGCCTGTAGGGCAGAAAGTACGCTTGGGCGTTGTTCGTCTGGTAAACCAGAGGTGACTAGCTGAAGCAATAAGGCAAGTATCGCGAGAGAAACGCCGATAGAAATGCCGATGCGTAAAAGTTGTTTTATCATCGCGATCTATGTTTGATTAACGAAAACTGCTTGATCAATAAAAATACAGTTGATCTTAAAGCTTAGATCATAACGTGAAAGGCACTGTACAGGGTTACTGATTAGTTACCAAGGCAGGCTTGAACTTATTCTTTGGCGCTATCTTTACGGTTTTTCAGTACTCGCATCGGCACACCGGCGACCACGTCAAATTCACCTACGGATTTATTAACCACCGTACTTGCACCAATAATACTACCGCCACCAATTGTGACGCCATCCAGCACTTGCACGTGGCTCCCGAACCACACGTTACTAGCGATGGAAATTCCGCCCAGAGGGGTCATGCCCTGCTTCTTGAACGGTAAATCTAGATCATCGCTTACATACGGCCCGCTGCCAATAAAGTAACCGAAGGCACCGATTAGTACATCGTTTCCGATCGCCACATTACTGCCTTCCATAGCATGCACTAGGGTGTGCATTCCGATCGTGCAACCGGAACCAATTGAGATATCACCATTTTTGCATGACAACACTACATTGCGGCTCACAATCGTATTGTCTCCAACAACGATTCCGGCGTTGGTACCGCCTTTAGCATCCAGAACCGCACCATCGTCGACGATAACGCCATCGCCAAGCGAAACTTTATTTCCGTGGCGAATAACAACCCCTTGCCCAAAAACAACGTTGCGCCCAACGGAACCAATGACAAAAGGGTATAAAAATTTACGTAACACCAAGCCCAGGGCACCAGGTATCCAAGACGAGACCAACATGATGAGCTCATATTTGATCAGATACCAAACACTGTCTGACCCCAAAGCCAAATCCTGATAACGTGCAAACGACGACTTACTATCATCGGTAAGTTGCTCATGCAAAGTACCTTCAGATAAGCCTTGTTTCTGTTCTTCAGTCATGCATTGTTACCCAAATTTTCAATTTTTATGGCCTGATATTCTCTTAAGCCGCAGTGGATAAAGGAGCACTCGTTAATGACGCTCTCGAGACAAGACAACCGCGAGAAACGCCATTCGCAATTTTAGTTTTCTGAGATAGAGACTTTTGCCACAGACTAGGCAGAAGCGCACGCAGACGCGCAGCGTGCTGATGCACGTGAGCATCAAGTACGTTTCTAACAGCGCTCTGGGGTAAAAAGATCATCTCGAAAAACAAAATTTAGTGTTGGTGTCCACCTGGGCCATGCACGTGCCCATGATCAATCTCTTCTTGAGACGCATCACGAATCTCGGCAATGCTGACATCGAAATGCAATTCTTTACCAGCCAATGGGTGATTTCCATCAACGGTAACGGTGGCTTCATCCATACCGGTTACCACAACTGGTACTGGTCCTTGTTCGGTTTCTGCTTGAAATCTCATGCCAACTTCAACTTTGTCAATTTCAGCTCCGAACGCTTCTTTTGGTACGGTTTGCACTAGGGCCTCCACTGGCAGACCGTAGGCTTTCTCTGGAGATATAACCGCATTAACGTTGTCGCCCACGGCTTTTCCTTCTAGCTCTTCTTCTAAGCCAACAATAATGTTGCCTGCGCCGTGTAGATAAACTAACGGTTCTTGCCCTTTGGATGAGTCTAATACTTCGCCCTCAGCATCTTTTAATTCATAGTGCATTGTGACGACAGAGTTTTGTTTAATCATGAGTTTTCCTGTTTTAAATTCGCTGGGCTAGCCCAACGATAGAGTATTTTTGGGGATTATGCCTGTTGTCGGCTTTGAAGAAAAACCAAATGACACAAAAGCAAACGTTATTTCCTTAAGCGATAACCAAAACAGTTCTTGCTATATGCGAAGAGCAGACGAAAAAAAACCTAACCCAAGGTACCCATCTGAGTACCTTACGGTTAGGCCTACCCCACCACAGTGTCTTAAGCTTTTGACCCTACTCTACTAACTCAAGACTCACAGAGTTCTTTTCAAAAATTCTTTCTTAATGCAGCTGATGCTCTACGTCGCGAGTCATCAAACGTCGAAGCCAGGTATATCCTGCTTCCTGCATGAAACCGGTAATCAACTCCCGTGTTTCTAAATTGGTCGTCGAGTGATAAATACCAATCAACTCTGACCCTAAATCTTGTGATACGAAATCGTCTTCAATCAGACTTTGTTCGTATTCAGGCTCTTTTGTTATTATCTTCTCTAAGAGCTCAATCATTCTGTTGTTTATATTCATTTGTCCTCCAAACGCTGTTTCTAGTCTTTTCTTAAGAGGCTAGCTGTCTGGTGCCGTGTTGCTCCAGATGGGTTATTTATACGGAGGCAATGACTTTTTAACAAATAGTTTTGATATCTTTTTTCAAAACCTAACAATCAACATAAGCAATTGATTTAAAAAAACATTTTTCTATGACAATTTTCGGCAAAGCGCTTCAATTTGTGTCATTGGAATGACAAATTACGTATTTACAGAGTTTGACATTTCAGGTATGCCGAGATTGCCTCGAAACGTTGTTTTTTCTAGCTTGAGATTTATCATACAAGCTTGGCAAACCCGCCCTGTCGCCTTGGAGACATTTAGGGACGGATTTTAATCCAGAGGCGGAGTGGTCCCAACTAATCGCCGCTAAAATCTCATCAGCAGCCACACAGAGCGTCTGGGTACTAATCTTAAAAATCAGGTCATACAAGCGCAAAAGAGAAATCTTGTGGGTCTGACCACTCAACTCAAAGAGTGCTCTGGTAACGCTCGAAAACCGTTCAAACGGCGCATCGTTTAACAACAATGGCAGCGTGCGTTTGAACCGCCCAGAGTTACCAATCATGTCCCAATAACGTGCAAAACGATTCATGAACTGAACGTCAGTAAAGCTGACTGTATCGCTAGAGGCGATACTGTAAGGCGGGTTAGGATTAAATTTCAGTTGATGGGCCTGCGTATGGCGAATAATCGGTGAGCCCTTTAATCTCTTCAAAATACCCACTTGAACTTCATGTGGCGAAAGCGCGACCAACTGGTCGAAGCTCTTTCCAAAGCTCTGCATTGTTTCTCCGGGTAAGCCGAAAATCAGGTCGGCATGAATATAAGCCTGGCTGTTTTGGCGTATCCATGTCAGGTTATCAATCGCCTTATCATTGTTTTGGCGGCGGCTGATACGGCTTTGTACTTCCGGATTAAAGGTTTGAATACCAATTTCAAATTGCAAACTACCCGCAGGAAATTTCGTAATCATCTCCTTTAACGCTTCTGGCAAATGATCTGGTACGACTTCGTAGTGCAAAAACAGGCCATCTGTCATCCTCTCAAGGAAGAACTCGAGAATTCGCAAACTGTTCTTAATCTTAAGATTGAACGTGCGATCCACAAATTTGAAATGACGCGCGCCACGTTCAAACAGCGCATCCATTTGCGCCAAAAACTCGTCGAGATCAAACGGCCAAGCAGTTTTGTCTAAAGCCGACAAACAAAACTCACACTTAAATGGGCAGCCACGCGATGCTTCGACATACAACAGACGATTCTTAATATCATCGTCGTTGTATAAATAGTAGGGCATCGCTATCTGGTCCAATGATGGCTGTTTTCCTGCTATCACTTTCTCTGGGCAGGCCTGATCATGCAATACCTGTTGCATGAGTTCACGAAAACTCACCTCACCCCAGCCGGTAATTACGTGGTCAGAAAGCCTGACGATCTCTTGATCGTCGTTCTCGTAGCTAACTTCTGGCCCCCCCAGTACAACAACAACATCGGGGGCAACGGTTTTTAATAGGGCTATGACTTTTTCCGTTTGCACCACATTCCAGATATACACCCCAAAACCAACTACCCTAGGCTGCCCTTGCAAAACTTGTTCAACGACATCTTCAGGGCGCGACTCGAGCGTGAACTCCTTAATCTCGCAACGAGATTCCAATTCACCTAAGTTGGCTTTCAAATACCGCAAACCAAATGCGCTGTGAATATACCGCGCGTTCAAGGTCGCCAATACAATATCGGCTGAGCAAATCAATTCTTGATGTTTAGCTAGCATGAGCAATTTTGTTTAGTACAAAGGCAGTGGCCGCGAACGCGAAGCTCGCTGTAACGTGCGTAATCGACCCCATGCCTCCGGCGCAGTTCAACGCATTATTTGGCGCCCCATGGCTTTGATCGCCTGTTCGCCCCTGAGAACTTGATACTTTCGGCTTTTGCAAGCTTAGCGCTCCCTGACCATCGGGGTAAACCAATTGCTCATCTGAATACACACACGGCACACCGAACGAACGTTTGGGATTACGCGCAAAGCCATAGTCCTGTCGTAGAAGCTTTCGGGTTTTGGCCAACAACACATCGTGCTGAGTTCGACTCAGATCCACCTGTTTTATTTTACTTGGGTCAATCTGCCCACCCGCGCCACCTGTAGCCACAATGTTAATTTTATGTTTTCGGCAATGATTAATAAGGGCGGCTTTCGTGCGAAAATCATCAATGCAATCGATCACGTAATCGAACTTGCCGCCAATCAGTTCATCAAGGTTATCGCGTGTTACAAACTCATCCACCAAGCGTACATCGCAGGCTGGATTGATCTGTAATATTCGATCGCGCATAACGAGTACTTTATCGCGTCCAATACTGTCGGTGGTCGCCAATAACTGCCGATTAATGTTCGATTCAGACACAATATCCATGTCGATGAGAGTGATCGTGCCAACCGCGCTGCGAGCCAAACTTTCGGCCGCCCATGACCCTACTCCACCGACACCGATGATGCACACGTGGGCTTGACTCAGCCGCAGCAAACCAGCATCACCGTATAAACGCGCAATTCCGCTGAAGCGGCGCGCCAAGTCGGCATTAACAATTTCAGGAACAGCTTGTGACATGTTTCAATTTAGCAAATCCAAAATTAACAATTTTACGGTACACTGAGGCCGTGACTAAACAGCCCTGAGCTAAGCCGTGACTAAACAGCCCTGAGCTAATTAACAGCCCTGAGCTAATTAACAGCCTGAGCTAATAAAAAACCCTGAGCCATTTATGAGCCCTGAGCCGAATTTCAATCCAAACCATGGCAACCTAGTCAACTTCGACCTCGTGGACACGCATTGTCATTTGGATTTCATCGACTTCGATAAAGATAGGCAAACAGTGCTACAGCAGTGTCAGCAGCACCATATCAAGAACATCATCGTTCCGGCTGTCACCGCAGCGACGTGGGAACGCACCATCGAAGTTTGCTCACAAAGCCCATCATTACATTTAGCGCTTGGGATGCACCCGGTTTTTATAGACGAACATCAACCTCAACATCTTACCGAGCTTGATCAACTCATCTCTAAATCCACACCCGTTGCTGTCGGCGAGATAGGTTTGGATTTTTACTTAAAAGATTTGGACCGAGAAAAGCAATCATTGTTTTTTATCAAGCAACTAATTATAGCAAATCAACACAACTTGCCGGTCATTATTCATAATCGTAAAGCGCATGATGACTGCTTGCGCATTCTCGCCGACACACCGGTAAAAGGTGGCATCATTCATGCATTTAACGGCAGTATTCAGCAAGCTGAAAAGTACCTCGAATTTGGGTTTGTGTTAGGCTTCGGTGGCATGACTACCTATTCAAGATCTAGCAAGCTGCGCGGCTTGCTAAAGCACCTCCCACTCGAAGCTATCGTTCTGGAAACCGATGCCCCTGATATGACGGTTGCTCAACATAAAGGCCAACGAAACAGCCCCGCGTATTTGCCTTATATATTAAAAGCTATTGCCGAAATAAAGGGCGTTTGTGAAAGAGACGTCGCACTGTACACTACGCGCAACGCCTACCGCGCCCTCAATCTGCCTCAACAATAGATACAAGCGACTATTGTTCCTTCCTCAAGACCAAAACAACAGCTATGAAAAACACCCTCTCAGCGGCCGTACTACTTATTGGCAACGAACTTTTATCGGGCAGCATTGAAGACAAAAACCTCGCCCACATTGCTAAAACACTTGAGGTACGCGGCATTCGAGTCCGTGAAACTAGAATTGTGCCTGACATCGAAAGCGAAATCGTCGACGCGGTAAATCACCTACGCAACAAATACGATTACTTATTCACCACTGGCGGCATTGGCCCAACCCACGACGACATAACCTCCGATTCAATCGCAGCGGCGTTTGGTGTAAGCAATGTAATTCAGCAGGATGTATTCGATGGCATCAACACTTACTTAAGCAGTAAAGGTGTCGAGTTTACACCCGCCGCACAAAGAATGGCCTATGCTCCACAAGGTGCTGAAATAATTTATTCGGATCAATCCATTGTTCCGGGCTACCGGATTGACAACGTATTTGTTATGGCTGGTGTGCCCCGTATCATGCGCTTGATGCTGAGCGGCATTATTGCCCACCTTAAAACCGGCCTATCAATTCAGAACGCCGCCATTCACGCTAATGTTGGTGAAAATGAAATTGCCGCCGCATTGGAAACGATCCAACACCAACATCCAGATATTGATATCGGCAGCTACCCACAAGACAAAGATTCAACCATTAGCGACTATCGCGTTGTTTTTGTTGTAAAGGGCACCGACACCGATGAAATTGAACAAACCTGTACGGAAATCTTGAAGGCCTGCATGGACGGCGGCCACGAGGCGATTAGGGCTTAGAGCCGCCGCCACTTTCAATACGCGAGCGACTTCGCAAAACAGCGCAACATGACATGTGTCACCTCAAATAGCTGATATTCATCAATAGTCACATCAGAAGGTAAGCAGCATAGTAGACCTCATCAACAAATGAGGACACTATGACCATCACAAACCAGCCATCGCCGCTAGTTGCCGAGAAACTAAGTCACTACTTTGGCAAAAAGCGTGCTCTGAATTCAATTAACATCGCAATTCCGAGTACTGGCATCACAGCCTTGCTTGGCGCCAATGGTGCAGGCAAAACTACCTTAATTAACTGCGCGTTGGGCCTATTGAAACCCAGCTCAGGGGATTTGCGCGTACTCCAAGGCAAAGCCGGTACGCAAGCCATCAAGCAACAAATTGGTGTAATGCTGCAAGACGCCGACCTGCCTGATCTTCTCACTGCTCGAGAGCACATCACTTTGTTCAGCACCTACTACTCAAACCCGATCAATATCGATGAGCTAATCAAGCAGTGTGATCTTATTGAGTTTGCTGATACACGTTACCGAAAGCTGTCTGGCGGCCAAAAGCGCCGCGTTCAATTTGCGCTTGCGATTCTTGGGCGACCTAAGCTGGTTTTCTTAGACGAACCGACGACAGGCTTAGATATCGACGCACGTCGTGTTTTATGGAACACCATCCGCGAACTGAGTAGCACGGGAACAACCATCGTTCTTACAACGCACTACCTTGAAGAAGCCGACGCCTTAGCTGACCGCATTATGGTGATAGACCGAGGACAACTTATCGCCGACGGTTCAGCAAATGAAATTCGCAAAGTCGTCAGCGGTGCTGTCATTCGCTGTGAATCAAATTTGTCCATATCAACCGCCGAGCAATTAAGTGGCGTTCGTTCCGCCAATCGTTCTGGGCGATATCTTGAAGTCGTTACCAATAACGGCACCGAAACGCTCAAAGAACTATTAAGTAAGGACCCCAAGCTAAGTGACCTAACGGTACAAAAACCGACACTTGAAAACGCATTTACTCAGCTAATAAATACACCAAAAAAACAAAGTACGCGAAGCAACCAAGGAGAACTAGCATGAACGCATTTATCAACGAAACGGGCGCTGAATTGCTAAAAGCGATGCGCGCGATCGAGTTTCTTCTACCAACCTTAGTCATGCCGATGTCCTTCTATGCTCTGTTCGGAGTAATGCTGTCTGGCGCTGGTAAAAATGCAATATACTTGTTAGCCACCTATGGCGTGTTTGCCGTGATGGGCCCGTCAATCTTCGGCTTTGGCGTTGGTGTCGCAAATGAACGCGATCGCGGATGGTTGCAATTGAAGCGCGCCGTGCCTGCTCCGCCGCTCGCCTACATTGGTGCGAAACTACTGACCACCTTATTCTTCGCCGCGACCGCACTGTTGCCCATTTACTTGATCGCCGGTTTTTTCGGTGGAGTTGAATTGGCTCGCGGTACTTGGGTGTCTTTATTTTTAATGCATTTACTCTCGGTTATTCCGTTTGTACTGCTAGGACTAACACTCGGCTTTACGCTCAGTTCGGGTGGAGCAGTCGCATTTTCCAATATCGTGTTTCTAGGCCTCTCGATACTCGGCGGCCTATGGTTTCCAGTGACCATATTCCCCGTAGTCATGCAAAAGATTGCGATTTTCATGCCGTCCTATCATCTTGGCGAACTGGCGTTATCCATCGTGAACGCACCTGGTGAGCACACGCCCAGCACAAACCTGATGGCTATTACAGTCATGACACTCCTACTTACTGGGCTCACCCTATTCGCTTGGCTACGCCAACGTTAACAAATTAGCACAGCACACTTATACCGATTCACGATGATTTAAATCAATGAGAACAACTATGTTAAACCGAATATTTTGGATTTCATTTGCCGTGCTAACGCTAGTAGCCACTAGCGTATTAGTAAGCCTGCCAACCCCAAAGCAGTCCGCTCACGAGATCAAGAACGGAAACTCGTTCCTTATCAACAATGTCACTCTGTTCGACGGCAACAGTTTTCATGGAAAAACCTCAATCACTGTCGACAACGGTGTCATTACAGGTATCGGCAAGTCCGGTGCGAACCACTCAGCGACGATCATTGACGGGGCGGGGAAAACAGTCATCCCAGGAATTATCGATGCACATACTCACAGTTACGGATCGGCCCTTCAGGAAGCTATCAATTTTGGCGTAACCACTCACCTGGATATGTTTACCGCCGCATCCTTACTTACTGGAGAGAAAGCCAGCCGCGATTCGACGGCCTATAAATCTCAAACAGACTTATTTAGTTCTGGCATGCTCGCCACTGCACCAGGCGGGCATGGTACCCAGTTTGGCGTACCGGTTGAAACACTTGCCAATCCAGAGCACGCCGCTGACTGGGTAAGCAAACGCATCACCGAAGGTTCAGACTACATCAAGCTTGTTTACTTTAAAGAAAACTCACATTTTGATAGTATCAGCCGCGCCACCGCGGCCGCTTTGATCAAAGAGGCGCACAAACACGGGCTGTTAGCCCTCGCACATATTTCCAGTTTTGCCGGCGCGCAAGATATGCTTGATGAAGGTATAGACGGTCTGGTGCATACATTTGAGGACAAAGCCGTCACCCCTGAATTCCTCGAACAAGCCAAACAACAAGGCCTGTTTGTCATACCAACCCTCTCTGTTATCGCGTCGGCCAACAAATCTTCACTGGGTGCAAAACTCGCCGAAGACCCTGATCTTTCACCGTACCTCACCGAGAGGCAAAAGCAGGCGCTCGCTAGCACTCTGGATAATCACCAAGCACCTGGCGTTGGTTATAAACTGGCCTTGGAAAACACCAAAGCGATGCATGACTACGGAATTCCAATCCTAGCGGGCACAGACGCGCCAAACCCCGGAACTGTTTATGGCGCCTCTATTCATCAAGAACTCTCGTCACTAGTAGAAGCGGGCTTTAACCCAATCGACGCGTTGAGAGCATCAACTTCGGTTAGCGCGGACGCTTTTAAGCTTAAAGATCGCGGCCATATCGCGGTGGGTAAACGCGCTGACTTTGTTGTTCTAAACAAAGACCCGCGAGAGTCGATCAAGGCCACTCGCTCCATTCATCAAATATTCAAAAACGGCTATGTAGTAAAACGCGTTAAATCCGACAACGCTAGAGCAAACAAGTTGATAGATTCACCAGAACTCAGTCAATTCAACAACGGCCTTGATGGGCCGAGCGGCTTCGCATGGTCGGCCACCGACGATTCGATGAGCAACGGTAATTCGTCCACTCAGATTGAGCGGCAGGGCGATAACTTGAAGATCACAGCCAAAGTGGAGAGCGGCTTTATGTTCCCATGGGCTGGAGCCGGTGTTTTCAGCCCGTTAGCTGTCGATATCTCCGAGTTTACAAAAATAGAATTTTCTATCATGGGTACTCCCGGTATCTACCGCGCAATGGTGTTTTCAAGCGATCAGACCGACGTACCTCCAATGCAAACATTCACCGTACAACAAACGGAACAGACGGTACAATTAGCATTGTCCGAATTCACCGGTCTTAGTACTAAAGCCTTTACAGGTTTAGCGATTGTAGCTGGGCCAGAACCCGGCGAGTTCGTTTACAAACTCAAGAATGTTAAACTGGTCGACTAATTATTTAGACAAACTCTATGACGCCCTCAGAAGAAAGTAAACCCAGCCCCTCACGCAAAACATTGGGGTCTAGACCAGAATTCTATTTGGTCTATCTTGTTTTCTATTTCTTCCCTTGGTTGTGGTTAACACCAAGTAAAACTGATGTATTCATGGCGATTATTTTAGTCGCCATGTTTTTGCCTATCTATTTCCACGCGTCAAAACGTCAAGGGCAAGCAATCACCATAGTACATATTGGGTTGATGACATTAATCGGCTTTGTCGCTGCGCCCTTTCTTGGTTCACATGGCGTGTTCCACATTTATGCGTCTGTGCAAGCCGCCTTTCTAAGGCCAGAACGAAAAGCGTGGATCGTAACCTTGATCTTAGCTGTTTGTTTTACGGTTTTCTGGCTCGCACTCAGCTTGCCTTGGTGGGACCTTGCTTTTCCACTGATGATGGGTTTTTTCATTGCCGTTGGTACTATCTATAACGCTGACCAACAAGAGCAAACCGAGATTCTGGAGCGCTCCAGAGAGGTCGACCAACAGATGGCGGCGTTAGCGGAACGCGAACGTATTGCGCAAGATTTGCACGACCTTCTTGGTCAAACACTAACGATGGTCACCTTGAAATCCGAAGTTGCCGCTAAGCTCTTTGATAAAGACCCAGTTCGAGCAAAACAGGAAATCGATGAAATTCGCAGCGCGTCTCGTACCGCACTACAAGACGTAAGAGAAGCGGTGGCGGGCATGAACCGAACCACACTGGAAAAAGAGTTACAGCGAGCGGATCAGATACTTGCGTCAGCGGGCGTCACACTAACGATCAAAGGCACTATACCAACACTCTCTACCAATATGGATCAAACGCTGGGGCTAGCTGTACGTGAATCAATGACCAATATTGCGCGCCATGCCAACGCGAAGAAAGCGTCATTTTCAATAAACGAACTCAATGAGGATCTAACTTTAGTCATCGAAGACGATGGTGCATCGGTTAACTTCATGGAAGGCTCAGGTCTAAAAGGCTTACGCAACCGCATTGAACGGCTCGGTGGGCAAGCACATTTTGATTCCAGCTCAGGCATGCGTATTTCGCTGCGCCTCCCGCAATGGAGAACAGTCAGTTGATTCGAGTTGTCATTGCCGAAGATCAGTCGCTCTTGCGCGGCGCGCTCGCTACCCTGCTCTCGCTTGAGGGCGACATAGAGGTGGTCGCGCAGGCCTGTAATGGTCGCGAAGCACTCGACCTAGTAGAAGAACACAAGCCCGAGATATTAGTCACAGACATAGAAATGCCCGAACTCAGTGGCATCGAGCTAGCTCAGACACTAAAAGATAAGCAGAGTGATACCAAAGTTCTGATCGTTACCACTTTTGCGCGCCCTGGCTATCTGGAGCGTGCACGTGCCGCTGGCGTACTCGGCTATGTGCTCAAAGACGCACCCAGTGAAACTCTCGCAGACTCGGTTAGAAAAGTCGCGGATGGCAAGATCGTAATTGAACAAGGCTTAGCTGAAGCCGCTTGGGCTGCACCCGACCCACTTAATGATCGTGAACGTTCGATATTACGCTTAGCAGAAGCCGGAAAAACCAATAAGGAAATAGGCCAAGAACTGCATTTATCGCCCGGTACTGTCCGCAACTATTTGGCGGACGCCACACAGAAACTCGGCGCGAATAACCGAATCGAAGCATCAAGAATTGCAAGAGAGAATGGCTGGTTGTGATCCTTAACTTGCTAATTGGAAAGATTTAAAACCGAATGATGGCAATCATGCAATCCATATGCGGCGCACAGTATTTCTAATCTAATAACTTATGGAATAAAATACAAAAGTCTAGTAGGCTACGGCCCAACCCTAAACACTTTCATTGTTCTTGCGGTCTTACTCGCATGGATACAAAAATAACCATCACATAGACAAGGGTTTGTATGTTTCTAAAAAAACGTATTTTCTTTACGCTGGCAATTATTGCTCTTCTCTTCTCATCACATTCCAAAGCCGCTGACTCAAAAAATGAAGAAACTGAGGCTTATGACGGCTCCCACTTTAAGCGCGTAACGTTTGTCGTGTCGGATCTCGACCGAGCCCTGACCGTATACAGAGACATACTTGGCTTTGAGGTTGCAGAAACTGCGAGGTTGGGCAAGGATTCTTATGCCTACCCAGCGTTCAATATTCCGCCCGAAGCAAACATACGCTTCGCGACGCTCAGCTCTCCTGGGCTGGAGCGAAGCATCGGCCTAAAAGAAGTAACGGGCATAGACCTTCCGAAGCCAACCCGCCCCTCTAGGGTTGCAACGGTTATTCGCTCATCAGATATTGAGCGAGACTTCGCAAAAATAGAAGCGCTAGGGCTTGAAGTGATGCCACTAAAACTACACGAACGAGAAAACCCAAAATTTCATTACTATGAACGCGCATTCGTAGACTATGACGGGCACGTCATCGCCTTATACGAAGTGGTACAAGGTGCTTATGGTAAGAAAAAGGAAAACACCAGCACTCCTAAACAGAATTAGCGCTTTAACATAAAAGATGATGTGCACTATTCCTACTAGATATTGCGCATCTTCTTTTTCGCAGCAATCCAAATAACCTTATCTTTTTCTTCTAACACCTCTTCCTGAAGAATCTCGAACTCATCGTCGAGAAAAACCTGCTTCATAAGCTCTTCTAGCTAATCGCTCAACGTGCTCAGCAAACTCGTAGGCGTCTCTTGCTCATCCTATGTTTTTAATTGCTACGCAAATTAAGAGCATAGCTTGTAAGAATGTGGCGACCGCATTTGGTAGCCACACACCAATATGTCGGAACCGTAAACCGTAGAAAAACCAAAACAAATATACAAAAGTAAAACCCACTAGGTGAAACCAAGAAAGACTGCTTGGCATTTCGTTAAGCCATTCATGATAGAGCTGAATGGCAATGAACACACACGCGGATAATCCAAAAATAGTTCCTGCGGTTTCCCATACTCTATCTGAAATTCTGTCTAACAGGTTTAACATATGACGATTGCTGATCAGCTCCCCTCGTGTATGCCACGCCTTTCCAGCAGGCATCCGTTTTTAAGGTCGTTAGTTTTCATTTTTTCACTACAACTTAATTTTCATATCCACTCTATGCATACCCGGCCCCCAGCCATTTTGCGTTTCACTCAACTCTTCTGCTCCAAATTTTGCAAAGAAAGGTGCAGAGAGGTGGCTAGCCGCTATATCTATTGCTGATGCTCCTCTTTTGACGGAAGCTTCTATAGCGTAGTTCATCATCTCTATGCCTATACCGCTTCCCTTACACTTTGGTGAAACCAAAATCCACGACAATCTAGTTCTCAACGTTTCGGAGTTACTAATAACCCCAAATGCTGAGACAACGGCATCTTCACTAATGCCGACGAAATAGCCAGAAGGATTTTCGTCAAGAAAACCTATGTAGTCTTCTCTTTCATTCTCTGCAAAGTACTCTGGGCAGTTTTCATTAAACATCTCAATGCACTTATCAAAGTATGAATCATCGTAATTCAAGAATCGCATGTTCGACTTTCCTATATTGCCCATCGTCTCGCGTCACCGGCATCTTGCCTCTCCACTCTCCCCACAACACAACGATGGTTCTTCCAGAATAAACACAATGCTCCTTTCCAGTCCTCTTACTTCGCGTTTTTATTCAGTTCAAGAGTCTTACGTAGCTGAGGGTCAAAACCGACAACATTTTCAATAATCTTTCCATTTTCTATCGTGTATAAATTTGTATAGCGAGCACAAATCTTTTTCTTAGTAGGTTTATAACCGACTAACTCTCTAGCATGAATGCCACAGATCAGAGATTGTATAGCCACTTTATCGTTTTCAGAAAAAATACTCTCCACTATCACTTCTCGTTCATCTAAAGAAGCGGGGAAAGGAGCGGCACCAGAAAACTTCTCAAAGGGCCCACCTCTTTTTCTAACTTGAGAACCAATAACAGATTTACCCTCCGGCAAAAAAACTCTGTTTAACAA
>CALKRK010000192.1 GCA_937989675.1 uncultured Arenicella sp.
GGGCATAAAAATGATGCCGAGTTGGTGGAGCTAGCGAAGCAACGCCTTGCGCGCGAATGGCCAGCTGCTGACAATGGTAGCGACCAGCAAATAGACGCGATTGCTTGGCTAATAAAAGTGATGGCTGAGTCTGGGCTAAAAGCAAGTAAGCCGTTGCTTGAACAAATTGCGCAAGAATCTAAGTCGAAGAAAGTACGCAAGTACGCTGAGAAATACGCCGCCTATTTGAGATAGTTTCGCGAGTTCCTAAATGCCAAAAGGTGATATTCTGGTTCTATGCTGAAACTAACCCTTGGGTGATCAAATGAAAATCGCTTCTCATATTGCTGTTTTACTTGTCGCGTTATTCCATATTGCGGTATTGGTGTTGGAGATGTTTTTCTGGAATCACCCAGTAGGGCAACGGATATTTGGTATGACACCGGAGGTCGCAGCGGCTTCAGAAGTGTTGGCAATGAATCAGGGGCTTTACAATGGGTTTTTGGCGGCCGGTTTATTGTGGGGCTTGTTCAAAGACAAAGTAGATTTCAAATTGTTCTTTCTAGCGTGTGTGATTGTTGCTGGAATCTTTGGTGGCGTCACAGCCAAGGCTAGCATTATCGTATCACAGGCTTTGCCTGCGTTGATTGCCCTAGTGTTGGTGTTGCTAAGTAATAAACGAACGGCCTAAGCGGCGGCTTCGCCCAAGGACTTTTTCTGGGTGTGTGTTGAGCGTATGATTTTCTCAAGCGCGTCTATTTGTTCCTGGGTTAATGTGCTCGCAATTCGATTGGTTTCCATTTGCGCTTTATCCCGAATAAGATGGCGACACGTGTGGTGTAAGGCGGCATGGTTCAGCTCTGAACGTGTTTTAACGCCAGACACCAATTGAGATAATACGCGGCTGACAAACGGTTCGGCGTATCTGCTAATAGAGAAAAGGCTGACTTCTTGGCGAATGTAATCACGCATTTCTCCCATGCTGAGAATACGGCCATCGTAAAAATACTTAATCAACCGAGACCAGGCGTCATGCCAATATTGCATTTGCGAATAGTACTCGGCGCAGTTCTGATCCACCTTGTTAACGTCGTTGGCAAATACCAGTTTATCTAATAGCACGGCGGACTCGAGCGCCATAAAAACACCAGGCGAAAGCATTGGGTCAACAAAGCCCAAGGAGTCGCCAAGCAATACCCAACCTTTTCCGTGAGCTCGCTCGGAAATCAGTTGATAGTTGCTGTAGGTCATCACGTCCGTAACTCTCTTACGCTCGCGCCCGGCTGTGTGTAACACAGTATTATGGCGAATCGCATTTTCCAAACGTTCGCTTGGCGATTCACCGTAATGCTTAGCAGCCTCGCTATTCATTACGACCCCTACAGAGGTCACGCCCGGCAACGGGATTTGCCAAGACCACCCGCATTCCAATGCGGATAAAACAACCTGCCCATCCAGAGTCGAGTCTGACCTAAAATTTTCAAAGTGCGCGAAATGCGCTAGGTCATTTCTGGGCCCACGGTTTGCTGAGATATTTAACTTGCGGCTAAATAGTCGCGAGCGGCCGGTTGCATCAACTAGCAAATCTGGCTGATTAGTTGCGCTGATGCCGGCGGCCAACAGGCTGTCGCTACTCAATTTCAGCTCGCGCTTTGGGTCAGAATCGCTGGCCTCGACTTTAGCTCGATAGGTAATAAAGCGCACGCCCAATTCCTCTGCGCGCTCGCGAATAATACGGTCAAATTGTGGCCGAGGAATATTATAAGAATAATTAGGGTATTCCTTACCAAAGGCCTGGAACTCGAAGTCTACCCGGTTGCCATTGCCATGCCGTAAGGCCGCGCCACGTTTAATATGAGAAATGGCGGCCACGCGCTCTTCAATTTTAAGCCGGCGTAAAATGGGCACCACTGCGGGCACCATCGATTCGCCCACCAAGAGACGCGGTGTTTTATCACTATCGAACACCACGCAATCAATGTCTCGCTCCTTCAGAAAACAAGCAAGAGCGCATCCGGCGGGGCCGGCACCAATGATGGCGACACGTTTAATCATTTCTAAAACTTAGTAAAAACGAAGAGTGATTTTAGCACATACCGCCATTAACGCTGATTACCTGACGAGTAACATAAGCGGCGTTGTCAGACATCAAAAAATCCACCGTAGCTGCAATATCGTCGGGTTGCCCAAAACGGCCCATTGGAATCATTTTCTTGGCTTCGTCGGCGTGAATATTTTCGGTCATGTCCGTTTCGATCACGCCGGGTGCAACACAGTTAACTGTGATTTTACGTTTAGCGAGTTCCACCGCTAGTGCTTTGGTGGCGCCGATGATTCCGGCTTTCGCTGCACTGTAATTGACCTGCCCACGATTGCCTATTAAGCCAGACACCGATGAAAGCGTTACGATCCGGCCGCCGCTGCGTAGCCGAATCATTGGCATAATTAGCGGGTGCAACACGTTGTAGAAACCATCTAGATTTGTGTGGATTACCGAACTCCATTGCTCATCAGTAAGTGCTGGGAAGGCAGCGTCGTGGGCAATGCCAGCATTACAAACCACACCATAATACGCGCCATTTTGTTCAACATCAGTTTCTAGGATTTGGCGTGTGGTATCACGATCCGCAATATCAAATTGGAGTAGCGATGCATTCGCTCCAAGCTCTTTGATAGCGGTGATTACCTGGTCGGCGGCGGTTTGATTACTATGAAAGTGCACCGTAATATCGAAGCCGCTTTGGGCTAATTTGATCGCCGTGGCGGCGCCAATTCCTCGGCTGGCACCGGTGACCAATATTCGTCTTTTAGTCATTATTTTTCACTGATTTGAGTCCGAGCGTAAACAAACGCTCCAAATAAATTAAAACTGTTTCCAATGAGTAAGGTTATCCCAAAACTCATCACAACGGGAATACTGCTGAGCGCCAACAGGCCGAAAGAGAGCAAGCTCGTTAACGCCGACAGTAGAATTGCCTGCAAGGCGACCGCGGAATGATCTCGAAGCTCGCGCACAAAGATAGCGTAATCCATGCCAAAGCCGAGTACCAGAAACAGCGCCATAATATGAAATAGGTTTAAGGTAAGGCCAAATAGAACACTAATAATGAACAGCATTGCTGTGGCGCACATGGGCACAGCAAGCAGCCATGCCGCTTGAGGCGTTTTGAAGCGAATTATCATCAGCAGAGCGACAAAGGCATAAGCTAATAACAACAAAGTACTGGCCGATTTACGCTGCGAACTCAGCGCTTGTTGGGTGCGTTCCACCGTGTTTACGTATTCGATACCATCGGCCTCTTTGAGCAGTAAACTTAGCTCATCGGCATTGACGCCTTTTTGAATCAGCACCAAACTCACCACACCGCTTTCAGCCGTAAACCATAGCGGTGGCGTAGCCTCGCCCAATAGATCGGATACGGTTTCTGGAGTCAGGCTTAGTTGTGAAGCGTTACGATAGTCCTGCTGTATTGGCAAAGCGCCATCGGCGTTGCCAAGTGAGCGGTATAAAGTCTCAGCAGCACCACCACTGCCATACAGTAAGTTTTGTGCTTGATAGTTCTTACTCTGCTCTGCTGGGCTGGGAACCCAGTTCATAAGGCTGGTGAATTGCGATTCGCTTAGCGACGTTGTTTGCCGTATTTTATCTAATAAGAGTTCATAACGTAGGTAGACCTTAGCCTGAGTTTGCCCATGAATGATGATGTAGCGCCCAGGTTCATAATCGCTGGTTGCATTAGCGACCCTTCGTTCGCTGTCCAGAAGCTCGATTGGCGCTTTAAAAAAGACTCTTGGGTCATCGCTGTAAGGTTTTGCGATTAATGCCACGGCGCCGCCCGCGAGCAGAACAACAAGGGCGAGCCTTGCCCATTGCTGGCTAGAACACAGCCTTACCAAACGACGTGCGGAGCCCGTAATAAAAGGAAAAACTGTCTGTTCAGTGCGCAATGGGCGCTTAAGTGCGAGCTCGCCTAGGCATATCACACTGAGCCACGCCATAAACAAACCGCAGCAAGAGAATACTGCGACTTTTTGCAGCGCTTGAAGATCAGAGAAACTTAACGCTGCGTAGCCGATTAGCGACGTTGTTAAACTCAGCGCCAATGCGCGGAATAACGCGCGCTTCTCAGACGAATGCCCGTCACCCGTTTGATTCGCTCCATGGTAAAAATAGTGCAGAGAGTAGTCGATAACAATGCCGATCAGGCTAGCGCCAAATACGATGGTAAGCACATGCACTTTGCCATAGAGTGCGTGAGTGACGACGAAGGCAAAACTCACTCCCAAGCCGATCGATAAAATGGGCAGCAGAAGCGCTCGAGGGCTCCTGAAGACAAATAGCAACAACAGCACTACACCGATTGTTGAAACGGTGCTGATTAAACTGATGTCTTGTTTAGAACTTTGCGCAGCACGTGCAGCGAAAAAGAAAATGCCGGAACGGTCAATTTGAACGTTGAACTGCTTTGTGGTCTTGTCAATTGCGGTATCAAGCGCATGCGTTAGATCAGCTTGAGTTCGAATATTCAACGCATCTTGCGCAATGCTCAAGTTAATCGGGGCAATAAATGTAGCTTGGCTTAAGTTCGAATTTGACGCAGGCAATAGGCTCAACAGTGTGTCACTGTGCCAGGCGAGTGGATCGTCTTGAAAACTGAGCACGCGCATCGGGCCTGATAAGCTGTGCAGCTCTGACTTGGCTTGTTCCGCGATCTGTTGTGCCGTGGTTTTACTTAGCGCTGTACGCTGTTGTGTATTTAGTAGCGAAAAGCGATAGGGTTTCAACTCATTAATAACACGCTCGGCCAACTCATCTGAGTGCGTGTGTAAGCTGGTATTAGGTATGGAAGTGAGCGCAGTGCGTAAATAATCCTCGGCATCTAATACGGAGTCTTCGTCTTGCCCAGATATCAGCAGCACGATGCGTTGCTCTATGTTGCTGCGCAGCGCTTGCGTCGCTTTTTTAGTGGCGTCGGTTGTTTGGGTTGCTGGCGCGATATCGGCCAAGTCAGTATCGATCTGGATGCTTTGGGCGATGTGCAACCCAAGAATAGTTGTTGCCAGTAAGAGCACTAAAAACAAGCATTGCCAAACTCGACGTAGCGGCATGATATCAGCGCTCGATGAGTTGCCCGCAAGCTTTTGTAAGAGTCAGGATTGCCGCTTGGCAGGCGTTTAAGGCTGGCTCTGCTGCATCAAAAACTTGCGTGCGTTGAGAACGAATTTCAGTGGTTTGAGCGTTTCGATCAAGAATCACAATCTCTATTTGACTTGAATCGAGGTTTGCATCATCGGGTATCGACACCGCAATCTGCTTAACGCCGCGCTTGAGAGAGCGCTTCTTGGGTGTCAACGTGTAAGCACGGTTATTTTCATCTGGTTGTTCGATCACGAATTTTTTTTGTAAGGCTTGGGTGTTGCCCGCCATAAGATTATTCAGCAAGGAGCTAAGAAATTTACCCTGTCGCGATTTAAGTGGTTTGATTTGATTTCCAGTAACGGTGGCGCCATGCCCTGATTTATTAAGTACTAAAGCCTCTGCTGTGGGTTCGGTCGTTGACCAAATAACCCCATGCTGGCAGTGGTAATAAAATACACCCTTAGATAAAACCGGTTTTGGTAGCGCTGGTAATGCTTTTGTTTGTACGAAAGCGCCGGCGAATGAGCATTCATTCTTAGGTAAATCAATTTCCACTGCATTTGCTGCACTGAGCGAGAGAGCAGCGAACAGCCAGATCAGTGTTGCTTTAAAGGAAAATGCGGGGGCGCGCATGCCTAGCGTTCCTCACTTGAGCCACTATGTTGTGTTGCTTGTTCCTTTAAGCGTGCTTCGATTTTTTCGACTAATTCAGCGGGGCTTTGAAATTGGGTGATGTTTTCGGGCATGCGCACGGCTACTTGTTGGGTGCGGCCCTTAGTGACTTTCTCGCCGCTTTGGATGTCCGAAATCAGGTAGTCGATAACCAGTTTATGTTCCCACTCTTTGAGTGTTGCGGTCACGCGAATTTTTTGTTTAAAGAGCAGGGGTTTAACGTATTTGCTGTGTAGGTCAATTACTGGGAAAAAAAAGCCTGTTTGCTCCATCCTTTCATAGGGAAAGCCGATTTCTTCCAATAGCTGGCAACGCGCAATTTCGAAATATTTAGGGTAATTGCCATGCCAAACTATGCGGTACGAATCCACATCATAGAAGGGTACTTCCATGTCAAAGTAGGTGGAGAGCATGAATTTGACCTTGAGGCTGCCTTAATAGTAGAGCTTAGTGATAACAATTAAAACGCGGTGTTCTGGCTCTACATATTGCTGATTATTTCAGCAACTTCACCGATGGTTTTTGCGTCAATAAATGCATCGGCGTCGATATCTTTGCCAACGAACTTCTTTAATTCAATTAGTAGGTCGATGGTATCGATGCTGTCAATGTCGAGGTCGTCATAGAGCTTGGCTTCCGGAACGAGTTTGTCTTTTTCAATCTCGAACAAATCAATCAATACACCGTTGATGTGTTCCAGAACTTCTTGCTTACTATGTGCCATGTCTTGCTATCGAATTTAGTTATAAGGTTTAACGCAATATTATAGCACTAAGTGATCAGGTGCCGACTACTGAGGAGACAGCTTTATAGTAGTAGTCGCGCAGCCATTCGGTCAGTTTTCGGTATTGTCTGGTACGAGGTTCAGACGTATCGATACAGTCGGCAACGCGCAATACCGAGTGGAACTGCATAACGATTTTCGACTTAACATCCGGCAGTTGATACCACTTTTCGCCCTTACCTAAAGCGCGTGGCATACAACAGATCACCAGTGGAAGGATAGGCGCATCGCTGATTACCGCGATGTTAGACGCCCCACGTCTAAAATCGAGCTGTAAATCGTAGTGGTTACGAGTGCCCTCGGGAAAGATCAACACATTCTCGCCGTCGGCAAGCTTGTTACTGGTGAGGTTTACCAGTTGCTCGTCATTATTTGCCACATAGCCGGCCAATGTGATTGGTATGCGAGTGAATGGGTTGTGGCAAAGTGAGGCCTTTACCACACAACAAAGGTTTTCAACGTAGGCGAGCGCAAACAGTGCGTCAATTAGCATGGTGTGATTAGAGATAACCAGATGACCCTCAATTTTCTCAGGGCGTAATCCTTGTAACTCGTATGTCATCAGACCTAGAAACTGCATGACGTCGACGTAAAAACGGCAGAGTTTTTGAATTGTATTGCGTACTTTGCGCTGTTTCGTGGCCTTGTCCATCGGCGCCAAGGCAAGAAAAAATATGTAAATGCCCGGTAAAAAAGCACCGATACCAAACAAAACGTAGCTAAACCCGGCGGCAAAAATACGCCAGTAATGATTTAGGGACAACAGCTTCATTTTTCGGTTCAGGGTGTGTGGCAGAGCAAGGGGTTAGTCTGCAACGCAAAAACATTCAATTTCAACCAACAGATCAGCTCGGCAAATATCGGCGTGGGTATAAATAACAGTGGTATTTGGAAATAATTCTTCAACAACCTTTTTACAGTCGGCGTAGTCATCGATGTTGCGTAAGTACACACGCAGAGTGCGAATATCGCTGCGCTTGAACGAGGTCTCTTTAAGCAAATAGAGTATGTTGTCGTTGGTCGTGTATAGCTGCAAACGCAGATCGCCACGATGTACTGAACTGTGCCCTAGAATGCTAGCGGTGCCGGAAATAAAACACAGCCTTTGGTTTGCTACGTTGAGGGTTGTAGCACGTGCGAACGAGGGGCTGCTAGGGCCGTACTGGCGTGGGTACTTAAAGGCGTCAACTTGGCGCGGGTTTGCATGGTGTTGGCCAGCTCTTGTGGCGGTGAGCGCATAAACGGTTATACCTTCGCCGTAGTGGCCGACCGCAGAGGCGGCGGGGAACTGTAAGTCCCCCAAACCGTATTCATTAAATGCTCGCAAGCGACCGCTACAAAAGCGTTTGTAGTTTTCGCTGTCGCCAGCGCCGTGATTAATATTGGGGATGTAATTCCAAAACCGAACCAGTTCTTTGTGCGGCGACTTGTCAATACAGCGCAACAATGTTTGATAAACGTCATATGCAACGGCGTCGAAGTCGTCGCCTTGCGACAGCGGCGCACTGACGGTGCTCATTTGTAAATGGGAAGAGCGACGCCAGTCACAGCGTTCATCTTGGCCGGTCTCGACCAAGCCTCCATCTACAGTCCATGCTTCGAACTCCCCCAAAGAGTGACCGAGTAATTGCACGCGTGTGTCAATAACGGATTCACAAGTCGCAACGCTGTTAGTAAAACGCAGTGCCGCTAATAAATCACTCTTGGCGAGTAACTGTGCGGGTTGGGATGATGATATGGTGTTACGCAGCATAGTTGTTTGCTCAATCGAGCTGACACGATGACGGTAACCGCAAACCTGCTTGCGGGGTCATTGTTGGCCAGAAATCTCCTTTAGTAGGCTCGGCAGCGGCTTTCATTACATTTGTTACAATTGTAAATAAAGTTTTGGGTGCTGCTGAACCGGCGCCAACACGATTGATCGCCAGATGGTGTTTTAGCATCTTGTTATTATCATTTGTAAACGAATAGTTTAAACTTTCGCCCTTTGAAAATAAAGATTTAAACCTAAAGGAGAGTCACCGTGTCAAACCAAACTCCGGCCGAAGCGGCACTGGCTGAATTACTCGTAGAAGTGCTTAATTTGGAAGATATTGAGCCAGAAGAAATTAAACCTGAAGAGTTGTTATTTGGTGAGGGTTTGGGCCTCGATTCAATTGATGCACTTGAAATTGCCTTGGCGATTGCACAAGAGCATGGTGTGGAGATCAAAGCCGAGGATGAAGGCACCAAAGAAGCTTTTGCAACGCTACGTTCGCTCAATGCATTTGTCGAGCAACATAAATAGAGTCTTGGGCCTTTAGTTTTTGTGCTCGTTTGTTTGATTTCATTCCATCATGACCCTTGCTACGCCGCTTCTACAACGCCCTGCTGAAGCGCCACTGGCTTGGCTAAGCCTAGGCTTAAACGGCTTGCCTGTGCCGTCGAATGGGCAGCATATTTCGAACAGTCAATTTTTGTCGCATGTCTGGCGCGTGGCGAAAACGCTGCCGTCGGAAAACTACGCTATTAATGTTTGTGACAACCGCTATTTGTTTTTGGTGGCCGCGTGGGCGGTAATTGTTCGAAAACAAACGAATTTACTGCCGCCAAATACCAATGCGTCAACACAAGAAAGTTTAAGCAAGCTTTATCAGGGTTCGTATATTATTCATGATGGTGCGGCCGAGTGCTCTGACAGTGTCGATGCCATAAATATCGCGCAACTTGATTGGTCATTGAGCGACCATATAGGTGAATTGCCGCAGGTTGAATTGAATCATGCGGCGATAATTAGTTTTACCTCGGGTTCAACCGGTGAGCCAAAGCCTAATGTGAAGTCTTGGCGTACTTTGCAAGAGAGTTCGCGTATCAATGCTCGCTACATGTTGCCCAACGATAGCGATGTTTTTTACCATCTAGCGACGGTACCAGGCCAGCATATGTGGGGTTTGGAAACATCGGTATTGTTGCCGGTATTCGCGAATGCTTGTTTGGTAGATGCGCGGCCAATGTATCCACACGATATACTAAGTTTGTTAACCGTTTTGCCGGAACCAAGAGCGTTGATCGGCACTCCTTTACATCTTAGAGCGCTGAGCGGAACACAAAAGCTTACGCAAGGCTCTGCACCTTCATTAAGTAATGTATTGTGCGCCACCGCGCCACTTGATCAAGCTTTAGCGCGCGAGTTCGAAAGCCGTTTTTCAACCTCTCTGCGTGAGGTATACGGGTGCAGCGAAGTAGGGTCGATGTCCGTGCGGCGGACAGCCCAAACCGATGTTTGGACTAAGTTCAGCGGGCTTAACTTTGGCCAAGAAGACGGTGGTAAAACGCGCGTTACGGCGGATCATTTACCGGCGTCGATTTTGTTGGAAGACTCGCTGAACATGGTTAACGAAGATCAATTCAAGTTGTCCGGTCGTGCCTCAGACCAAATAAAAATTGCGGGTAAACGTGGTTCCTTGTTTGAGGTGAACTCGGTACTAATGAAGTTCGAAGGCGTGCAGGACGGCGTGGTGTTTTTTCCTCCGCAAGATCGTCCAGTGCCGAGATTGGTTGCTTTGGTATGTTTGCGTGACGGTTTTTCGAAGGACGCGCTTCGAGAGCACTTTAGAAAGTACCTTGATTCGGCCTTTGTGCCGCGCCCGATTTATGTGGTGGATGCCTTGCCTCGCGAGGAAAACGGCAAATTGAACAAAGCGAAACTGCAGTCGTTTTATAAGTCACTTAGTGTTGGCTAAAGCCCTAAATTCCGCTATGGCTTAGCACCAATTAAGCGGTCTAGAGTGTCAGCGATTTCGCGCGGATTAACCCAAGGTTGCCGCAGTGCGACCTTACCGCTTGCGTCGATTACAAAGGCCGCTGATGGCGCTCGGCCATAAGCCTTCCAAATTTCGTTATTCATATTATCGACCACCACCGGATAGGCCACGCTGAGTTTTTGCGTTGAGTACTCAGCCATTGATTCACGCTCTTCTATATCTTGGTGCTCGCCCACGATGGTATTGGTCACATAGTTAAAAGAACTCACCCATTCGCGATTAACATAAGGATTTATCGCGCCTTTTGGGTGTGCTTCGAGTGTGTAGACCAATAGAAAATGTGCTTTGTCGGCATACTCCCGATAAAGTTTAGACATACTAAAACGTCGATAACGGTACACCGGGCATGTGTGACTACCTAGTTGCAATACAATTGGTTTGTCGCCGAGCAGTGATTTCAGTTCAACTGTATCCCCTTGAGGGGTCCGTAACGTAAAGTTGGGTGCGGCCTCGCCAAGCCTTGGGGCTTCAATATTGAAGTGCGCCAAGCGATGCCCGGCTTTTTTTGGGAAACACGCGCTTAACAGGCAAGCGACGAGCAACACTGGAATCAGTTTCATTATAAAAGGCCTCAAAGAGTCTTAATCATGAGACCCTGAACGAGTTAGTTTAATGACAAAAGCCTTGAAAATTAGCGGTATTTGACTGGAAATTCACTACTGTGCTGATTATAATCCGCCGACAACTCGCTTGAGGAGCGTTGCAATGGGTGTCCTAACCCGTCAGGCTCAAGTGATTCACATTACCGCAACGACGCTCATTTTTCGTTAACTTTATTATTTGTTAGGAGATGAAAGATGAGTGCAAATCCATCAAATCCCGAATTTACTGACTACTTAGTCAAAGATATTAACTTGGCTGATTTTGGCCGCAAAGAAATTGCGATTGCTGAAACAGAGATGCCTGGTTTGGTGTCTATCCGTGAGGAATACCGTGCGGCGCAGCCTTTAAAAGGCGCGAAGATTACCGGTTCTTTGCATATGACGATTCAAACCGCTGTGTTGATTGAAACACTAGTTGCGTTGGGCGCCGAAGTACGTTGGGCGTCGTGTAATATTTTCTCTACTCAAGATCATGCTGCCGCAGCCATCGCTGCGCAAAATATTCCTGTGTTTGCTGAGAAAGGCGAAACTTTGGAAGAGTATTGGGATTACACACACCGCATTATGGATTGGCCTGGTGACACTGGCCCGAACATGATTCTTGATGACGGTGGTGATGCCACAATGTTGCTAATCTTGGGTGCGAAAGCAGAAAAAGATATTTCAGTATTGGATAAGCCTGGCAGTGAAGAAGAAACCTTCTTGTTTGCAGCTATCAAGAAAACATTGGCACAAGACAATACTTGGTACTCGCGTCGCTTAGCGGGCGTGCAAGGTGTGACTGAAGAAACAACAACCGGTGTTGCGCGTTTGTACAAAATGGTGAAAGACGGTGAATTACCCTTCCCAGCCATTAATGTTAACGACTCAGTTACCAAATCTAAGTTCGATAATCTTTATGGTTGCCGTGAGTCTTTGGTTGACTCAATTAAGCGTGCTACTGACGTAATGATTGCTGGTAAAACGGCGGTTGTTTGTGGTTATGGCGATGTTGGTAAAGGTTCAGCTGCGTCATTGCGTGGTTTGGGCGCAATTGTAAAAGTCACAGAAATCGACCCGATCTGCGCATTGCAAGCGGCGATGGAAGGCTATCAAGTGGTGACTTTGGAAGACGCAGTTGCAGACGCCGATATCTTCGTAACAACGACCGGTAACTACGACATTATCCGTCGTGAGCATATGGCGGCGATGAAAGATCAAGCCATTGTATGCAACATCGGTCACTTTGATAATGAGATCGACGTTGCTGGTTTGGCGGATTGTGAGTGGGAAAACATCAAAGATCAGGTTGATCATGTGATCTTCCCTGACGGCAAGCGCATCATTTTATTAGCGCAAGGTCGCTTGGTTAACTTAGGTTGTGCGACTGGCCACCCGAGTTTTGTTATGTCGAATTCATTTACCAATCAAACCTTGGCGCAAATTGAATTGTGGACCAAGGGCGACGAGTACAAAAACGACGTTTACATTTTGCCGAAGCACTTAGATGAAAAAGTGGCACGCTTGCACCTCGATAAGATTGGTGCGAAGTTAACAACGTTGACTCAAGATCAAGCGGATTACATCAATGTAGAAGTCGATGGTCCTTATAAGTCGGATCATTACCGCTACTAGAATTCGTAGAGTAAGAAGGTGGTTTGGTTACTAATTTGGTAGCCAAACCACTCGAAATTGGTTGTAAAAATCGTCATGGCGAATCGCTATGCGCGATGTTTGTGGCTGATTAATACGTCTATCTATTGATTACCTAAAGGCACGTGATAGTCCGTGGTGTTTCGACTTATGAAGCACTTTGTGATCGCAGCCTACTCTCATTTGAGAACAGACTAATGAGCAATAAAACTCCAGAGCTTAGCTTTGAATTCTTTCCTCCACGTACTGAAAAGGGCGTGGAAAACCTTGCGGCGGCACATGCCGAGTTAGCAAAGTTTGAGCCAGAATTTTTCTCCGTCACCTTTGGCGCAGGCGGCAGTACGCAAGATGGCACGTTCGACGCCGTGAAAAGTATGATTGAAGCAGGTAGCGATACCGCTCCGCATATTTCATGCGTTGGCTCCTCGCAAGCCAATATCCGTAGCATGATAGAAGGCTATCTTGAGATTGGTGTTAAGCGTTTAGTAGTGCTACGCGGAGACCTGCCTTCTGGCATGGTTGAGCGTGGTGACTTTTCCTATGCCAGTGATTTAGTCACGTTTATTCGACGTGAATTTGGATCAGATTTGTTAATCGAAGTAGCCGCGTATCCAGATTTTCATCCCGAATCACGCAACCCTAAGCAAGATTTAGAAAACTTCAAACGTAAAGTTGATGCCGGTGCAAATTCGGCACTAACTCAGTATTTTTATAATGCCGACAGTTATTTCTCTTACGTAGACGAAGTCACTCGCATGGGTGTCGATGTGCCGATTGTGCCGGGTATTATGCCAATTTCTAACTTTGCAACTCTAGTGCGTTTTTCCGACGCTTGCGGTGCAGAGTTGCCACGTTGGATAAGAGCTCGCCTAGAGCAGTACCAAGACGACGAGGCTTCACTAAAAGCCTTTGGTTTGGATGTGGTTACCCATTTGTGCTTCGATTTATTAGATAACGGTGTTCCTGGTTTGCACTTTTATGCTCTTAACAAAGTAGAGCCAACTAAGGAAATCTGCCAGCGCGTTGGTTTTCAATTTAAACAGTAATGAAAGATCGAACTAAAGAACTTCAAGCCCTAATGGCAAAACGCATCCTGATTTTGGATGGGGCCATGGGTACGATGATTCAACGCAGAAAGCTTGAAGAAGATGACTATCGCGGAGAGCGATTTGCTGACTGGGAGTCACCGTTAAAGGGCATGAACGATTTGCTGGTGTTGACCAATCCAGACATCATTGCCGACATCCATCGTGAGTATCTTGCGGCTGGCGCAGACATTATCGAAACCAATAATTTTAACGCCACCGCCAGTGACTTAGTGCGCTATGGTTTACAAGATTATGCCTACGAGATAAACGTGGCGGCCGCCAAGCTTGCAAAGCAATGCACTGAAGAGTTCAGCACACCTGAAAAACCGCGTTTTGTGGCGGGTGTATTAGGCCCGAATCAGAAAACCGCGTCGGTATCGGTCGATGTGAATGACCCTGGCGCGCGCGCGATTACCTTTGATGAACTGGTAGAAGATTACTCCTTGGCGACTCGTGGTCTGATTGAGGGTGGTGCCGATATTATTCTGATAGAAACCGTTTTTGATACCCTCAATGCCAAAGCGGCGGTATTCGCCGTGAAAACAGTGTTTGATGAAGATCAAATAGAGTTACCTATTATGATCTCCGGAACGATTACCGATCAATCTGGTCGTACCCTAACGGGCCAAGTTACCGAAGCGTTTTACAACAGCCTTCGTCACGCTAATGCAATTACCGTTGGCCTTAACTGCGCGCTTGGCCCGGATGACTTGCGTCAGTACGTCTCTGAGATTTCCCGAGTAGCTGAATCGGGCGTGTCAGC
>CALKRK010000193.1 GCA_937989675.1 uncultured Arenicella sp.
CTCGAAATTTTTGGTCATCTCACCACGCAATTTTTCAATAACGTCGGCGGCGGCTTTGGGCGTTTGTGATGCGGTTTCAATTAGGCGCGTCATTGGATCTTCAAGCGCCTGCCCCAATGTTTGTAGATGCGCGGTTACCACACTCTCCAAATCGCTTAGGCGTTCCACGGCGGACTCACCTCGCTTGCTTTCATCTTCGCGTAAAAGGTTTAGCTCTTCTCGAATAGCGCGACTAAATTGTGACGCTTGTTCACGTTGCAGGTCTGCCCACTGAGTGCTGGTATCGCCAAAGCTCTTTAGTAGGGCTTTGCTGTTGTTTTGTGAATCTTTAGAGGCATCGGCTATCGCGTTGTTCACGCTCTCGACCATTGTGTTGGTAGTTTCTACCTGTTGCGCTAAACCAGCTTGAAGCGTTTCGCGAACTAGGTCAGTGGTGTTTTTCACAGAGTCGTTCATTGCGCGAATTTGTTTATCGCTTTCCTTTATAAGTTGTTCTTGCGCGCTGCTTGCCACCTCATTCAGTTGCGTTAGCGTCTGGTCCGCCATTGGTTTGATACTCGAGCCTATTAGCTGTGCGCTATCTACCAAACTGCTCTTCAAAGATTGGTCGACGGACTCATTTAGCTCGCCATATAAGCGGGCTAATGTGTCGTGAAATTGTTCTTGGTTGGTTTGCAGGCGCTCGCCCACCTGCTCTCCCATTTTTTTAATGCTGCCTGCCAAATTTTTAAATTCCTCGGCAACCGACGGCAAAATTTGAGCTTGATCTTGCATGGCTTTAAACGCAAGTTGTTGCTGATAACTCGAGGAAAAATGACGCATCTCTTGCGCTGCTTTTGTGTCTAGAAGGTGACTTGCTTGTAGGCGCTCGCGACGGCTCAGAGTGGAAAGTAAGCCAAGCATGGCCGAGGCGGCAACACCAGCGACTGATGTTCCAAAAGCTAGGCCCAAACCTTCGATTGGCGCTGCAAGCCCGGCACGTATCGCTTCTAGCTCACTCGAGCCTTCCAAGGCAACGACCGCGCCTTTTAATGTGTCAACCATGCCAACAAAAGTACCGAGTAAGCCGAGCATGACCAATAAGCCGACAAGGTAGGGTGTCATTACAGGCGCTGGCAAGCCATTACGTTCGCCTTGGATGCGAAGGCGTGCCGCATTTTGTAGGCTCGGGTCGAGATTAAGTAGCCAGGCAGGCAAGTCTTCAAGTGGCTCCGTCACCTTGTTGAGAGCGCTGCTGAGATTGTTTGTTGCGCGTCGAAATCTAAGTAGCTCGAGTGTGCCAATCGCGTAAACGGCACCAATCAGGGCCGTGACCGCTAACCCAAGAATGTCGGTTCCAAGAAAAATTTGGCCAATCCATAAAATGGCCACTGCGCCAATGGTAAAGGCGCCCCCAAACAATAGTTTTGTCATAATTGATTCTTTGAATGTTCATGGAGCGCTTCCATCAAGCCAAATGCTGGCTGAAGGCGCACTTCTAATTCAGCGAGCAATAGCTCGCGTATTTTCTGATAAAAACGATCGAGCCATCCGCCGGGCATGAGCCAAGGTGCTAATTGCTCTTGCTCGGTGTTTTCATTCTCTTGTTGGTGTGTTTCCAGAAGTTCTTTGAAATGCTGTTCCAATAATTTTGGTGTAACACTAAAAAGATTACGTGTTTGAGCTAACAAATTGTCTTCGAGTGTTCTGTCCAGTTCGGCCAGTTGGTGCAACTCGGCAGAGATACCAGAAATGCCATTTCGAATCCTGTCACGTAACTCATCGATAGCTACCGCCATCTCAATTTGTTGACCCGCATAAAATCGTTGGTATGGCTCGAATTTAAGTAAGGCTTCTGGGCGAGCGCCAACACAAACATTCGGTATTTCTATTGCTGAGTGTTCGGTGTCAAATACAAAGCTGGCGGTAATTGCATTCATCATCCGTTCGCGGTTTGCAAGAAGATCTTCTTGCAAAGACTGAGCGCTGACCTGCGGCACAGGCGCTGCCTCGCGTGGTAGCCTGCGTAAATCATTGGCTAAATTGATCGGGCCAGATAACCCTACTAAATGACCTAATCGTTCGGCAAGGTTTCGCTCAGCTGATGGCAGTTTGGTTGCAGACAGTTCTGTAAGCAAACCTACCAAGCGTGAGCGGCCAGGTAATGTCGACAACGAGGTTTTAATCAAAGTAAACGAGTAGGTTATGACAGGCTAAATGGCAAGGCCAATGCCTTTCGAAAAAAATCGCGTTAGTTTAAGCGAGTTCGGCACTGTATTGGAAGGCCAAAACCTCGAGAATGCTTTATTGCTCAATAGACATTCTCCACCAGTTAATAAATCGGTGGGTAGTCTTTGGTTCTGGAGTTAATGGACATTCATGTGTTATTGTGATTTACATACAGATTTGTTGGCAGACACTCGGGGGGAGAATATGGCCGATGATAGTAAAAGAAAAGGGACACTTTTTGCGTTTTTTGGAGGCGCGCCTAAGACTACTGGGCGTGGATCTCGCCCGCCTCTGGAGAAGTTTGCAACCTTTCAACAGCATTTCACAGACCCTACCAGCTTTCGGATTACCGATGCTCATGATGATAACGAGCGAAGGTTACTGCATGCAATGCAGTCTGCAAGAACAGCGCACAACTCGGTTGTAAAGGGGTCTGTGGGCGAACATACATTGCGCGCTGGGCATGTTAATGAAGCGCGTCAATACCATGCTGTTTTAACTAAGTATCAAGCCATGTCTGCCGAAGATCGTGCCGATAGAGTGTACTTACCGCAGATGAATATTTTTCATGATGATGATCGAACCAAATTTCGGCGGCCTGATTTACTAAAACTGAAACGAACGCGAGCTTCATCTGGTGGTGAGAGTTTTCATGCTACTGCGATTGAGTTTAAAACAAGTGCTCGCGCTCCTGAACAGCGGCGAGAAACAGCTCGGCTACTTTCAGAACCTGCCAAGTTGCGCGCCGCCCACGAAAGCACGCCGCCATCGCGAACGCCGGAGCATCAAATTTTTCACTTCCGCGATGTTCCTATCACTAGGTATAAAACCCGCTTTTCCGGTGCGGCGCCGGTTACAACGGAAACTCTTAGCGCAGCTGAGCGCGGGGGTCTTGAGCGTGCGCGAATTAGAGTGTCACATAAAGTGGATCGCTCAAAAATTTAATTGCTCACGTTATTTGGCAACAGACCCTAGTCATTATTCCTCTTCTTTAAGAAATTTTTTCCAATCGAAGTCGAACTCAAATTCATCAAAGTGATATTTTAAATCTCCTCCAAGCTTCCATTCCTCGTCAAAGGGTATCTTTAAGGGCTTTAGGTTTCGCTTGAGTCTTTTTCCAGTGACGATTATTTCTTCGATAAGTTTCTCTGGAAGAACGGCAAAGTATTCAGTTGGCTGTGGCTTGGGCGTTTCGGCGGGTTCGCGCTCACAACATTTCTTGTTCCAATTTAGGTGAGATTCAAATCGATATTCGTGCGCTTCTCTTAAGCGGTAAGTGGCGATTTCGTCGCCAGCTGGAAAAGTGTCGGAGCCGAGCGTTACTGGGCGCGCTGCACTAACTTTGATTTCATATACGGCGAACTTTACACGTAGATAGAGTTCGTTGGTGAAGCATGGATACAACTTGCGTAGCTGTTTGTATGCCTTACTTGTGTAGGAAACCGTCATGGCATCAAGGTCGAGTTTCGTTTCTATCGCTGTTTGAATGCCGTTCAGTGTTGATGGTTTACCACCGAAGAGATTTTTTAAATTACTCAGGTTGGTTTTGTCACTTTGTTGCAAGCTTGACGGATTAACTGTTGGCACAAATCGTTGCGGTTTGATGTATTCAGTGGTGGCAATAGGCCCGGGGAAGCAGTCGATGGTTGTGAGTTTAAAAGTGGCTTCTTTGTCGGTAGCGGTAAGTGAACTATCGTTGGTATCGATTAGCGTTTTTGTAAGTTTTAGTGGGCCCCAGGTTTTGATGGTTGGATCAGCCATATCTCTCTCCACATTAATTGGATGAGAATGACTTAAACATGGTTTATGATAATAATCAAATGTCTAGTACTAATAAGCTCGATATTGAACCAAGCAGATGAAAAATATGGTTCGATACGGCTTTTAAGTGGTTAATGAAGGCGCACCGTATTGATAGAAAGAGGACAACCCCGTTATGGCTGAAAACAAAACCGTACCCACCAAAGCATCGGTCGATGATTTTATCGCAAGCGTTGAGAACGCTCGCCGGCGCGCTGATGCCTTAGTCTTGCTTGATTTATATAAAGAAATAACGGGTCTCCCTCCGGTGATGTGGGGGCCGTCCATCATTGGGTTTGGTGAATACAGCTATGCGTACGAGAGCGGGCGCGAGGGCATTATGCCGGCCGCTGGTTTTTCACCTCGCAAAGCAAATATGACCTTTTATGTTAGTGATGCCTTTAAGGGTGCAGACAAACTCTATGCCAGTTTAGGCAAGCATAAGAAGTCAGTGGCGTGTCTTTATATTAATAAGCTAGATGATGTTGATCTTAAGGTGTTGCGAGAGATCATTACCGCTGACTTCAAAAAAAGGCTAACACCGAAGTAATCAATGGAGAATCGGGTGCAAGTAGTTTGCTGATAGCCTGTAAAAATCTAGGCTCTAAATGGCCGCTATGAGCGTCCAATCTCAACTATCAAACCACGTTGTAATATTTACTACAGTCATGAGGTTTCGGACTTATGTAGTTTTGTGTGCGCGTGCATATCGACAGTCAGTTTTAAGCCGACCAAAACAGCCAACGCCCAGATCGGCCCACCAGTAATCATGGCTAGCCCACCACCAAGTATGACGGTTAGGTGCATTATGAAGATGCGCGAAAATACTTGTTTATCGTCAATAGCCGTATTTGAGTAACGCTTGTCGCTGGCCATAAAATTGCTCATAAATGAGTACCCGTGGCTAAACAATAGTGCCAAAATCGCAGGCCAAAGAGCGGTGAGATAGAGCCAGGCCTCATAGGTTGAACTGACAAACCGCTCGGATTCGCTTGCGCCTGCTTTGACAAAAAGTAACCAGATAAACAAAAAGTGCACGGCCATAAACCCGCCAACCTTGCATAGCGTGAATAGCCCGCTAAACAAGCCGAGATAAGGCGAAATAACGACATTTTTTGCAATGTGATATAGCATGATGATAGCGGTCTCAACCCAATAGAGCACCATAATCTCAGGCAGACTCCAGCCCAATATTAGTACGCCCGCTAACGGCACTAGATTCGCCAGTATCAGCGCCCATAAGGAGTTTCTGTAAAGCTCGGGAGATTCGTCGCTTTGGTACTTTGCCGCTCTGGCTAATGCTTCTCTTGAGGCCTTATCTTTCTTGCGTTGTTCTTGAACAGTGCGCTCATCGCCAACCAGTTTTGAGTCGACTGACCTATTTATGTCAATGGCTTGTTTGATAAGCGACACATCGTGCTCAGTCATGTTACCGCCAATAGGTGAATCGTCTTCGTGGTCTTCACTGGTTATTTGAAGTTGCTTGCCTTCGGTCGCAAAAACCGATTTAGGATCTGGGTCTACGAGAAATACATCCTTCACTTCCGCGGCTGGTATTCTTATTGCACCGCCGATCAAGGGAATACCGATATGTATTTCAACGCGCCCACCATAAATTAATAAGACACCACGCCCTGAAATCAATATGACTAAAATAAGCGTCATGATTAACGTAGCAAAGCTCCAGATGGCTAACCAAAATGTTAAGAACAGCGCACTGATCAACATAAACAAGCTCTCGGCCTTGCTCCAACTGGCCGCAGCTTGGTTTAGGACGGTAATTTCGGCGTACCAAAACGGGGCGGCAATTAGCCCGAGTATAAGTATGACCTTCCATGAACGCGCGAACGGCATAACGCGTTTGTAGTCAACCTGATCACCGCTGGGCAATGCGCCAAGGCAAAAGGCGAATCGGTTAGTTAGTTTTGGGCTAAAGGTGAACAAAGAATTATCCTCAATGCGCTTGTTATCACGAAATTATCTTCCCTAATGCTCGATTGGTTTATTTACAACATACAATGACTATTGGAGTTTCCTATTTTAACAACGCCTACACAGTTTGTACCTCCTGTTTCAGGTTTTTGCAGCTTGAGTTGGACCATCTATTTAGAGGCTGATATTAGCTTAGAATTCTAAATTGTGTCCCGCAGGGAAATAATATCGGCTAACCATGCAGGGAATCTCCAATAGTGACGCCAAATTCTACGAAAGTGACACTATGATTAGATGGGCATTGCCGATAAATTCACACATGCAGTTGATAGGAGCAACTTACAGCATATGTGTGTTCCAATTATTCGGTTCGTGGTTACTCGATTCATCTCAAAATTCAGCTCTATTCAAACATCAATTTTAGCTGCCTGCTAAGGATATTAGCGTGCAGTTCTATCTACAGAAACGACCCTATTTAATAATGATATTAAAAAACAACTTTGCGTATGCGCTAATCGTTCTCCTTTGTTGCGTGCCAACATTATCTCAATCTGCCGAAGAGTTTGTGCGTTTGCACCCGGCCTTGTTGGAAGACCATAACGTTGAAGAGTACGCAATCAGCGAAGATGGAGAAACCGTCGTATATATAGCGGATCAAGATACTGACGATGTATTTGAGCTATACAGTGTACCCACCGATGGGGGAGTGGTCACTAAGCTGAATTCACTATTAGTGACGGGTAGTGATGTTAAGCAGTTTAAGATTAGCCCAGATAGCCAGAATGTTATTTATACCGTCGAAGCACTGGATCCAACAGACATGGACCTTTTCAGTGTTCCTATTGGGGGTGGCAGCCCCATTTTACTAAATGACTTGGATATTCTTCTAAGTCATGTTACCGATGAATTCGAAATAAGCTCCGATAGTTCCAGAGTTGTGTTTAGGGTAACCAACTTCGGCGTTGTTACTGGAATGTACAGTGTATTAGTCGACGGTACATCTTTGTTGGAACTTACTCCACGAAGTATTCCCGGTCCAGCAAGTAACGCCGTGAGAGTGTTGGAGTTTAGCATTACGCCCGACGCCAGTACTGTTGTGTATCGTGCGAATCAGGATTCGACCTCTGAAGACGAGATCTACAGCGTTCCGATCTCGGGTGGTGCCTCTACCAAACTTAGTGGGGCTTTATTGTCTGGTCTAGATGTTCAGCGCGGCTTTTCCATTAGCCCTGATAACCTAAGAGTTGTTTATCGAGCCGAGCGCTTCATTAACAATGAATTTTATCTTTATTCCGCACCGGTAGACGGTTCTTCAAATGCTGTGGTACTTAATGGCACGCTCCCAATCAGCGGCAGCGGTGACGTGGAGGATGATTTTATGATCAGCCCCGACAGTACTCAAGTTGTTTACCGAGCTGATCAAAACCAAAATAACGTTATCGAGTTGTTCAGTGTGCCGATTGCGGGTGGTACACCAGTTAGGTTAAACCCGAACTTAGTCTTAGGCGGAAATGTTGTTGCTAAACTCGATACTAACCGATCCAATTATTTCGAAATCACGCCTGACAGCGCGCGTGTTATTTACATGGCAGATCAGGAGATCGACACCGTATTTGAATTATACAGTGTGCCAATAGGTGGTGGTTCAGTGACCAAGTTGAATCTGCCATTTATCGATCCAACAAGTGTTTTTGGCACCAAGGACATCGATGATTTTCGCGTGTCTCATAATGGGAATTTCGTCGTTTATCGAGGTAATGCAGGTAATAATGCGGATGAGGCTTTGTATAAGGTTTCAACGAGCGGTGGCCGCGCTACTTTAGCTTCAGCACTTGAGCGTGGCAGAGATATTGACGCCTTTGATGATTATTTGATTACGCCCAATGACGAACACGTAATTTATATTCTTGATCGTGATCAATTTGGGGTAAAAGAGCTTTTTTCCACGGAATTTGAAAGTCGGTTCACGGCTCAACTTAACCCTGAGCCGACCAGCTCACGCTTTGACGTTAAAGAAATTCAAGTCAGCGCTAACAATAAAATCGTGTACAAAGCTCAAACTAATAGCCTGCCAGGCAGTGATGAACTGTTTAGTGTTGCCATTCCGGAAACACCTCCGCAAGAACTATGTGTACCAATAAGGGCTACCAACGGACGGCTCGCGTTGATTTGTTTATAGAGTTCTATCGATGATCTAGGTAAGCAGAATCTAAGAATGGCACACCAACACGTTTGGACAACTTTTTGACAAAAAAGCAAAGCTCGTTTTCAGACAGTGCTTTCATGCACCTGTTTGATAGTGCGAGATTATCGGTGTGAGCTAAACTGCAAAAGGCACCAGGTGCAAAGTGGTGAATCGCTAAGTAGTTTCATAAGGGTGGTTTTTGGGCTACAGTCTATGTAGCGAATGTTTACATTCGTCCTAACTCAACCTAAAAACTACCCTACCATGAACAAAACCCTACCCATTTTGCTTATGCTGTGTTTGTTCTCAACCGCTATTGAAGCGGGTGAGTCGAAGCTTATCTATCAAGCTCAAAACGGCTACACATTAGTTACTAGGCCCGATGTGGCCAAGGCCGACCAGTGCGATACCACAGCGGAATGTAAAGAGATACACGGCGAGCGAGCAACGGATTGTAGGAACAGCGGTTCAAACCAGAGCGTTTGCTATTGTGGCAGTACGCCTTGTTCAACGCCAACGCAAGCTCCAGAAAATGGGTTTCCAGGGCTGTTTGACCCTGAGCGAGATATCTTCTTTGCCTTTTATGATAACCGTCCTGACGCCGACGATATCCACAGCCAAGCAGGCGTAGCAACCTTGCTCGCTGACCAGCGTTTTCAGGGTGTCGATTTTTATTCAGTGCTTGGTACCTATGGTAAACAAGGCGGAGCCTTTCTAAACTCTTCAACAGTAATGAACCTGTGTTTTGGCGCCGCCAACTGGAGTAATGCGCATCCGAAAGACGGGCCAAATTGGGTGCAGTCTTTGTCTGACACGCTGGCCCGATCTCTTGATACATTCGACCGAGATGGTGACATTTGGATTATGGAAGCGGGTCAATCAGATTTTTCGGCAGACCTAGTAAGGTTGATAAAACAAGAACGGCCCGCACTGGATCTCACACAACGTATGCACATCGTTCAGCACAGCGCGTATAACGAGAAAGAAACAACCCCTGCTGATTTGGCTTACGTACAGGCAAATACTGACTATCAGAAAATTCCTGATGGCAACTCAGGTGGTAATGGTTCACCGCAGCTGCGAACTAACAGTGCTCAAAATTGGGCGCTGGCAACCTCATTGCCCGAAGTCGGGCCCTGTTGGGCTGAGGCGCGCAGAGTTGCTGACGAAAACAATTTTTCCGGCAACGGGCACTATGAAAACCCGGCCATTGAGGCAGGTGGTTTTGATTTTTCTGATGTGGTCGAAGCAACCTGGATTTTTGGGTTTAACAGCCTTACGAATGTAGATGCTTTTTTCGATGAGTTTCCAAAACTACCGGTTAATCCTCCTTCTCCTCCAGGTCCGAGTAATGGCAGCGATGCGGCTCACTATATGCCAGCGATCCACTCCATTTTGATGGCAGAGGAGAGTGTGCCATCGCCAGCTAGCGGTGCGTTCCTTGAAAGTGGTGGCGTTGTTGTGATCGATATCGAGTCGCTGAGTATTCCGTCTGGCTGGCAAAGCCGCACTGGTGATGGGTCCATTGATGGTTATATTGAGTGGACCAGTGGCAATAACTTTAACTCTCCCGGTAATGGAACGATTACGGCAAACGTTTTTATTAGCGAGCCGGGCACTTATCAGTTTTTATGGAGAAGCAGCATTCGAAATGGAACAGACACAACTGAACATAACGACAGTTGGTTGAAAATTCTAGCGGACCAGTTTTATGGTTTGAAAAATCAGAGCATCGTATGCCCGAAAGGGAGCCCGAGCAGTAACGCGTGCCAAGGTGGTAACCCAAATGGCTCCAGTAGCGATGGCTGGTTTAAGATTTATCGCTCTGGGGGCGCTGCGAATGATTGGAAATGGCAAGCTTCAACCAGCGACAACGATGCGCACGATATATACGCAGATTTCTCGCGAGCTGGGAATTACCGGATTCAGATTTCGGCGCGTTCTAGCAACCATGGCCTCGATCGTCTTGTCTTGTTTCGTTCGCGAAATCCGTCTAGCAATGTGGGTCGAGCGTCGGCGACTAGTTCCAGCCGGGCGCAATCTCAACGACAGCCGTAGTGAAAATTAGGCAAGGCAATATAAAACTAGGAGTCGCTGTAAGATTGGTCTCCGGCCTGAATGAGGCCGCTTTCATAGGCAAAAACCACCGCCTGCACACGATCACGAAGGCCGAGCTTGGAAAGTAAGCTGGAGACGTGTGTTTTGACGGTGGTAGTACCAATGATGAGTTCGTCAGCAATATCGCTATTGCTTAGCCCTCGCGCGATGGCGGCTAGTACTTGCCGCTCTCGCGCCGTTAGTGCCTCTAGGCGGGCGGCGAATTCTGTGTTTACCTTCAATTGCTTGGTGAACTCTCCGATTAAGCGTTTGGTTACAACTGGCGCTAACAAAGCACCACCTTTTGAAATTGTGCGGACGGCGCTAACCAAGTCTTCCGGGGGAATGTCTTTTAATACAAACCCGCTGGCTCCAGCACGTAATGCTTCGTACACATATTCGTCGCTTGAAAATGTAGTGAGAATAAGCACTTTAACCGGCCAATCAGCGTCGTCGAGCAATTGTTTTGTGGCTTTCAAGCCGTCGAGTTTCGGCATGCGAATATCCATAAGTACGATATCCGGCTTATGTTGTTTTGCTTGTTCTATCGCCTCAAGCCCATCTGCGGCTTCCGATACAACCTCTAAATCGACTTGGTGATTCAGTACCATCGAAAA
>CALKRK010000194.1 GCA_937989675.1 uncultured Arenicella sp.
TGGCATTTTATCGCGAAAATTAAAGTCTTTAAACGAACGATATTTAACATTGCTTACCATGGACAATGCAGTGGCCACCATTAGTACCGCTAGCAATACATCAATGTTCGAGGGCGCAACTTGATAGTCAACAGAAACCCATACAACGGACGCAACAATCGCCGCCGCGCCAGGGCTTGGCAGCCCCGTAAAATGCGATTTATCATCGGTTTGAACCACGTTAAAACGCGCTAAACGCAAAGCCGCACAGGCAATGTAAATAAACGCCACCAAGCTTCCGAAGCGCCCAAGGTTAGATAAGGCAAATTCAAACAACACCATCGCTGGTGCTACACCAAATGACACCATGTCTGACAAACTGTCGTACTCGGAACCAAATTCACTTTGAGTATTGGTGAGCCGCGCTAAGCGGCCATCTAAAATATCCATAACCATCGCTGCATAAATCGCCAGCGATGCGGCTTCAAAATGGCCTAAGCGCGCCTGCATAATGGCATAAAAGCCCGCAAACAAACCGGCTGTGGTGAACAGGTTCGGCAACACGTAAATACCTTTTGCAGGCTTTTTAGACTCAATCTTACGGAGTGTCGGTTGCTCTTTGCTCATGCGCTGATTATACCGCTTTGCTAAGGCGAATGCAGAGTTATCCCAATAGTTATTCTGTCGCTTTGGTAATCAAAAACGCCCCAGAACCGAGGATCCAGAAGATACGTTATCACCTAAGGCAACGTTCACACTAAAGTCTTCGGGCAAGAACAGATCAACGCGCGAACCAAAACGAATAAATCCGTAACGTTGGCCACGCTCCAGCTCGTCGCCCTCTTTCACATAACAAAGGATACGGCGCGCAACCAAACCGGCTACCTGAACAGAAATCACATCTTTGCCGTCTTCGCTCTGAAACCAAACGGCGTTTCGCTCGTTTTCTTCGGAGGCCTTGTCAAATGCAGCATTAACAAATAAGCCAGGGTGATACCAAACTTGCTTAACTTTGGCTGCAAATGGCGCACGGTTAGAGTGCACCGAAAATACATTCATAAACACACTAATTTTGAACGCCTTTCGATCAATATACGGGTCGTCGACGACGCCGGTGAATATGACTTTTCCATCGGCTGGCGAAATAATCACTCCTTCATCCTGCGGAATGGGGCGATGCGGGTCTCGGAAAAATTGCAATACGAAAGCAAATATCACCCAAAATAAAACGGCAACATACCAAGGAAACACAAAACTGGTCAGCACTGCGGCGAACAAGGTAAGCGCAATGTAGAACCAACCTTCACGTGCCAAAAGAGGATGGGAATCAATAACTTTCATAGCTTTTATCCTGTTATTTCTAACCTGAATATTTTTCCACTCTAAAACATAAAGCGCGCAAGAGTTGCCCCCTGCGCGCCTAAGTAATTGTTAACTGTTAGTTGCTTGCTTGGCGCAAACCAAGCACACCATCAGTTTTTATCTTTATCGATGATCTTTTGAATCCACGGCATCATCGAGCGCAACTGCTCGCCGGTCTCTTCGATCGGGTGAGCCGCGTTGTTGCGACGCCATGCGGTCATCATTGGATAGTTGGCCGCTCCTTCACTGATAAACTTCTTGGCATACTCGCCATCTTGAATATCTTTTAAGCAGGCACGCATTGCTTCACGCGACTGTTCATTGATGACTTTAGGGCCAGTAACGTACTCACCAAATTCGGCATTATTTGAAATTGAGTAATTCATATTCGCGATGCCACCTTCGTACATCAAATCAACAATCAATTTGAGTTCATGCAAACATTCGAAATACGCCATTTCAGGTGCGTAACCGGCTTCGGTCAAGGTTTCAAAACCCATTTTGACCAACTCAACGGCACCGCCACAAAGAACGGCTTGCTCGCCAAACAAATCAGTTTCTGTTTCGTCTTTGAAGGTCGTTTCAATAATACCAGTGCGGCCACCACCAATCGCTGACGCGTAAGACAGGGCCACATCTTTTGCAGTGCCTGTCGCGTCTTGGAAAATCGCAACCAAATCAGGAATACCGCCGCCATTCGCGAATTCATTACGGACTGTATGACCAGGCGCTTTCGGAGCAATCATAATCACGTCTAAGTCTGCACGTGGTACAACCTGATTGTAATGGATAGCAAAACCGTGCGCGAAAGCAAGAATTGAACCTTCTTTAAGATTAGGCTCAATCTCTTCTTTATAGAGTACCGATTGGAATTCATCTGGTGTTAATACCATTACCAGGTCAGCCGCCGCGACGGCTTCAGGCACTGTATTGACTTTCAAACCATGCGCTTCGGCTTTTTTAATTGAAGAAGAACCAGGGCGAAGACCAACTGTGACGTCAACGCCTGAGTCTTGCAGATTGCAGGCGTGGGCGTGTCCTTGTGATCCATAACCCAAAATAGCAACCTTTTTGCCTTGGATAACGGATAGATCACAGTCTTTATCGTAATAAACTTGCATGATTAAACCTTATTTGTAGATGTTGAATTTATACGGTGAGTGCGCCTTCGCTGGACGATAATCCAGTGACTCCAGAACGCGCTATTTCAATTATTTGTATGTTTGCGAGGCTTTTAATAAGCTCGTCGACTTTCTCGCTACTGCCACTCATCTCGATAATAGATTGAGTGTCTGAAACGGCAATCAATTCACCATTAAACGCTTTAACAATTCTCTCCAAGTCGCTTTTTAGTGACTCATTGATCGCAATTTTAACCAGTACAACCTCGCGTTCAAGATGCCCGCTAACGGTAATATCTTTTAGAGCAGCGACGTCTACCAGCTTATTCAGCTGTTTCTCGATTTGATCAATTTTACGATCATCTCCGACCGTCACGATCGTCATACGAGACAATGTTGGGTCGTTAGTTGGCGCCACCGTCAACGACTCGATGTTATAACCACGGGCTGAAAATAAACCGGAAACACGAGACAAAGCGCCGGATTCGTTTTCCAAGAGTACTGAAATAATGTGTCGCATTGTGAACCTTCTTTGCCTTTGCTACTTGGCTGGGCGTAAACGCATTTCATGGTGCGCTTTACCCGCTTCAATCATTGGGTAAACGTTTTCTTCTCGGTCGGTGATGAAATCCATGAACACCAAACGATCTTTCATCGCAAACGCTTCTCGCAACGCGCCTTCAACATCTTGGGGCTTGTCGATTTGCATACCAACATGACCATAGGCTTCAGTCAAAGCAACAAAATCAGGCAGAGAATCCATGTACGAATTTGAATAACGTTTTTCGTAATTGAATTCCTGCCATTGGCGAACCATACCAAGGTAACGATTATTCAGATTAATGATTTTCACCGGCAGATCATATTGCTTGCACGTAGCCAGCTCTTGGATACACATTTGAATGCTGCCCTCACCAGTCACACAGGCCACATCGGAGTCACGGTGAGCAAATTTCACACCCATCGCCGCAGGCAAACCAAAACCCATGGTGCCTAAACCACCAGAGTTAATCCATTTATGGGTATCAGAGAACCCATAAAACTGGGCGGCGAACATTTGATGCTGCCCCACGTCTGAGGTTACGTAAGCATTTCCGCCAGTAATCTCATGTAGTTTCTGAACCACGAATTGCGGTTTAATGACCGTATCGCTCGGCGTGTACCAAAGACTATCGCGCGAACGCCAATCAGCTATTTCGCTCCACCAATCTTTAACCAGTTCAGCGTTAATATCTTCTTCACGGCGAGTCAATTCGGCATTGAACATCGTTAAGACGTTTTTCACGTCGTCAACAATAGCAATATCCGCTTTAATATTTTTGTCAATTACCGACGGGTCGATATCAACATGCAAAACTTTCGCGTCTGGCGCAAAGCCGTTCAATGTTCCTGTTATGCGATCATCAAAACGCGCACCCAAGGCGATAATTAAATCAGCGTCGTGCATGGCCATATTGGCCTCGTAAGTGCCATGCATACCCAACATGCCGAGGAACAAAGGGTCATCATGCGGATAAGCACCTAAGCCCATCAATGTGTTGGTACAAGGGAAACCCAGCTTACGAACAAAGTCACGCAGCTCGTTTTGCCCGTTCGCTAACACCACACCACCACCGGAATAGATAATCGGCTTCTTGGCATTAAGCATCGCTTCAACTGCGGTCACAATTTCGCTGGGCGTAGCCGCAGCCGGAGTTTGATAAGAGCGCATATCCACCGTTTCTGGATACAAAAACTCGGCCACTTGTGCCGTAATATCCTTAGGAATATCAACCAGCACCGGCCCTGGCCGGCCAGTGGTCGCAAGATGGAAAGCCTTCTTTATAGTCGCGGTGATATCATCTACATCTTGAATCAAGAAGTTATGCTTCACACAGGGGCGGCTAATACCAACCGCGTCAATTTCCTGAAAAGCATCGTAACCAATTAACGGTTTCATGACCTGCCCCGACAGCACGACCATGGGAATAGAATCCATGTAGGCCGTGGCAATACCTGTGATTGCGTTGGTCACGCCAGGCCCAGAGGTTACAAGCACCACACCCGGCTTGCCGGTTGAACGAGCGAAACCATCTGCGGCATGGGTAGCACCCTGCTCGTGACGGACTAAAATATGCTCGACGTCGTCTTGACGATGAAAGGCGTCGTAAATATGTAGAGCGGCCCCGCCTGGGTAGCCAAACACATATTCAACACCTTCTTCTTTCAGGCTTTTGACAACTATATCTGCGCCGGTTAACTGCACCGTAGTCTCCGTTTTTACTTAGTACTTTCTGTGGTATGTACCGAATTATCGACACAATATTCCAAAGATAAAAAATGCCCGCAAGCGGGCACTCATACGAGCCGGAAATTATAAACGCAAGCCAATTAAACGCAACGCTCTAGACGCCCTTTTTTACGTGTTTTCGTGAGGTCAATCGAACGAAACCTCCTGATTTTGCGGGATTTTGGTCAAAACGTAATATAAAACATTCATATCGTCGATAACTATCAGAAAACAAGGCGCGCAATTTGCTCTAAAAAGCCAACCTCGCATACAATACCGCGATGCATACATACTTCCTTTCAGACCTGCATCTGACCCCTGAACGCCCACAAATTACCGCGGCATTTTTGCGCTTTCTTGAAACGGACGCGTTAACGGCTGAACGCATCTATTTGCTGGGAGACCTATTTGAATTTTGGATTGGCGATGACGCCGCCGACATGCTCGGGGCAGCGCCAATCATGAGCGCCATGCACGCGGTAAGCCAACATGTTGATTGCTATTTCATAGCTGGCAATCGAGATTTTCTAGTCCGCAGCAACTTTACGGTAAAAACTGGCTTCAAGATACTTCCAGATGAGAGCGTGATAGACCTATACGGCTCTAAAACACTCATCTTACATGGTGACAGCTTGTGCGCGGATGACATTGCGCACCAGCACTTCAGGTCAGCAATGATGAATAACAAATCCTTCTGCGACGACTTCTTAAGCCTTGCGATACCTGAGCGCATTGAAAAGGCCAAGCAAGCTAGAATGCAAAGCCATGAACATAAAGCTCAGGTAAGCATGGAAATCATGGACGTAACAGAAAATTCGGTTATCGAAGCCTTTAAAAAGTACGATGTTCAGCAAATGATTCATGGGCACACCCATCGTCAGAATCAGCACAAATATGAAATAAACAAGGTACAAGCGACCCGCTACGTGCTCGGAGACTGGCACACCAGCACTAGCATTATGAAAGTTGATGCAGCAGGCTTAGAAATTAGCAATCAAGCTATAGCTTAAAGGTATTCACGGCCAGCTTGAGATAGCAAGCCGCGCAGCTACTCCTGCTTCTCAACCGGGGCAGGAATAACTCTATAAAAAGTCTCACCGTCTTTTATAAAACCAAGCTGACTTCGTGCCCGCTCCTCAAGAGCCTCCTTACCGTCCTTGAGTTCATTCACCTCAGCATGCAAGGCTTCGTTACGCTGGCTTAGCAATTCGTTGCGCGCACGCGCCTGCTCAATGTTTCCGTCCAGTGACCAAAGCTGAAATACTCCATGCGCGCCAAACCACAACTTGGCCTGCAGCACAACGAGCAAGAAAAACAAAAAACTGGCAAGAATCCTCATCACTGTATTCTACAACGCAGCCCTTGCAGCGTCATGCAGAAAAAACTCTGAAAACTGTATAAGAACGGGCTTTAACTTTGAATAAACTACCCCAAGAATTACACTCAAATCGTTGAAACGTAAAGATTTTTATTATA
>CALKRK010000195.1 GCA_937989675.1 uncultured Arenicella sp.
TGGGTTTCTGTTGACTATCAAGTTGCGCCCTCGAACATTGATGTATTGCTAGCGGTACTAATGGTGGCCACTGCATTGTCCATGGTAAGCAATGTTAAATATCGTTCGTTTAAAGACTTTAATTTTCGCGATAAAATGCCATTCGTTGGTTTGATTGTTGGTGTACTGGTGTTTGCGCTTATTTACATGGACCCACCAATGGCGTTTTTAATTGTCGGTTTGAGTTACATGTTGTACGGCGCTGTTTTTTATGTGGTAGACAAATTTAAGCCAAAGGGTGAAACCGCCGAATAGGTTTGCTAGAAACAATGTTAGATATATATGTTCTCCAGTCGCTACTCGGCAGTGATGTTAATCAAGCGAATATTCTTTTAAATCCGGTTTAGAATTAAATGAAACTAGAAGGCAGCTTAGTAGCTCTCATTACACCTATGGATTCAAACGGCGCGGTAGACTACGATGCGCTTAGTCGTTTGCTGAATTTTCATATCGACGCTGGAACAGACGCCATTGTAGCGGTGGGCACTACCGGTGAATCAGCGACTCTCAATGTCGATGAACACCTTCAAGTTATCGCGTACACGGTAGATGTGGTTAACAAACGCATCCCAGTGGTAGCCGGGACAGGCGCTAATTCCACACAGGAAGCAATTCACCTGACTCGCCAAGCACATGAACTAGGTGCTGACGCAGCGCTTTTAGTGGTTCCGTATTACAATAAACCAACCCAAGAAGGGCTTTACCAACACTTTAAAGCGATAGCCAATGCCGTTGCTATCCCTCAAGTTTTATACAACGTGCCCGGCCGCACAGTTGCGGATATGAGCAACGAAACCATTGCTCGGCTTGCTGATATCGAGAATATCGTTGGATGTAAAGACGCTACCGGAGACATGCAACGCGGGCAGGAACTAGTGCGCTTGTGTGGTGATAAGATTTCGATATTGTCGGGCGATGACGCTACCGCGCTTGAATATATGAAGCTTGGCGCCAAGGGCGACATTTCAGTAACCGCAAATGTGGCACCAAAGTTAATGAGCCAAATGTGTGCGGCAGCGTTAGCAGGTGACTTTGATTTAGCCGAGCAATATGACGCTAAGTTATCGGCTCTGCATCAACATTTGTTTGTTGAATCAAATCCTATCCCCGTTAAGTATGCGGTGGCTAAAATGGGCTATACTTCGAACACATTACGCTTACCGTTAACTTCAATGAGTCAAGAGCATGAAGCGTTGATAGATGCTGCGATTACACAGGCATCTAGCGAGTAAGATTAGGTTTTAAAGCGTTGATTTAGAATACTGAACAGTTGAGCTGAATAAGCCAGTAAATAACAGATACAAAATATAATAATAGCGAGGACTACGAACTGTGAAAAACACAATCAAATCTCGGATTGCAAATTTTGGTGATCGCGTTATCACCAAGCGGTTTGTGTTGAGTGCATTCGTGGTTAGCTTGCTATCACTTGGTGGCTGTGGTGGTGGCAAAATCATTAAAACGGTCGACGATAGCGTTGATTACAGATCAGCAGTAGAGCTGCCGCCATTAAAGAAAACGGTAAGCGCGCCGGCGCAAGTTGAAGAAGACCTCGCGCAGACTGAAACCCCACCCATACTGCCAGAGCCCGTAGAAGAATATCAGGAAGAAGCCGAAGCTCCGGTAATTGATGCTGTTCAGACTCAAGAAGAGCTCGCCGACGAAGTGCTGCCTGAAGAAGCCCCTGTGGTGGCTGATGACATCATTGATGAATCGATAGAACAAGACATTGAAACCGACAGTGTGGTGGTCGACGAGGTTGAACAGGCCCTCGATGAACCAGTTCCAGCCTTACAACAAGACACAATTGAAGATGAGGTCGCCGCAATTAGTGCTCGCGTTGTTGAGGCTGATTCATCTGCCTCGCGCCTAGAGATTAATGCTGATTTTGAACGTGCTTGGGTTTATTTAACTGACAATCTCAAACGTTCGGATGTGACCATTTTTACTCGTAATAAGTCGGCGGGCCGCCTAGCGATTGGCTGCGCAGGCATCGATGATGAAAACTCAGTCACGATTGAGAAGCGTGGCCGTTGGTCCTTTTTCAACAAAGATAAGAAGGAACGTTTGGAATATTGTGCACTAGAAGCGGTTGAAAAACGCGGTGTGACACAGGTACGCGTTTTAAATCGATCAGGCCAAGAGGTTGCGACCGAGAGTAGCACTGGCATTTTTGATCGAATCTTGAACAACTAATTTACATATTAACTACAACAACTCAGCAGAGTTATAGATCTAACTGGAGCCAACATGCAACGCGGTGAAGAACTTTACAGTGGCAAAGCCAAGTCTGTATATACAACTGACAGAGATGATGCACTTATTCTTTATTTTCGAAATGATACGTCCGCTTTCGATGGTGAAAAAATTGAACAGCTTGATCGAAAGGGCCAAGTCAACAATAAGTTCAATGCGTTTATCATGGAGCACCTCGAGTCTGAAGGTATCGCGACGCATTTTCTAGAGCTGCTTTCTGATGAAGAAGCCTTAGTGAGAAAACTCGATATGTTTCCTATTGAATGTGTCGTTAGAAATATTGCCACGGGCTCTATTTGTAAGCGCTTGGGAGTTGAAGATGGTATCGACTTAACGCCACCGACGTTTGAATTCTTCTTAAAGAATGACCCGCTGCATGACCCAATGATTAACGAACATCATATTGAGTCGTTTGGGTGGGCTGATGCCGAAGCCACTCGGGTTATGAAGGAAGAGACTTTTAAGGTAAACACTATCCTGAGTAAATTGTTTGCTGACGCTGGCATGATCTTGGTTGATTTCAAATTGGAGTTTGGACGACAAGATGGAAAAATTTATTTGGGTGACGAGTTCACTCCTGATGGTTGTCGAATTTGGGATGCCGAGACTCGCGAGAAGTTAGATAAAGATCGATTCCGCAAAGGCCTCGGTGGTGTGGTCGAAGCTTATGAACAAGTTGCTGAACGGCTCGGTTTGACTATCTAAGTTTTACATTTACCAAGAACCACTTTTAATGCGCCAGATTCGTCGACAGACAATCTGGCGCAAAACTTTCAGAATAGGGTAAACCAACTTCTGCTCTGAAACTTAAATTAGAATTTTATTATTTACGGACATTATCATGTTGCGACTGCGTGGCAGCCAAGCCCTATCTGACTTTCGAATTGAAAAATTATTGAGTGACATTCGGGAGCGCCTTCCTAAAGTCCAAAGCTTGAATTCGGAGTTTCAACATCTGGTAGAGCTACGTGAAGGCTGCGCCGCACTTAGTGAAGCTGAACTCGTTAAGTTAGAGCAACTATTGACTTACGGCCCCAAAATGAATGAGGTTGAACATTCTGGTCAGCGTGTTTATGTATTGCCGAGGTTTGGAACGATCTCGCCTTGGTCGACCAAAGCCAGTGATATCGTTAAGCACTGCGGTTTAGACAACGTCAATCGAGTTGAACGAGGCGTGGCGTTTTATATAAATTCAGATGAAGAGCTTGATACAGCCTCGCTGAACGAGTTAGCAACCTTGCTGCATGACCCGATGACCGAGTCGGTGGTCTCAAATTTGGCCGATGCATCTAAGCTGTTCAGGCATGAGATGCCAGCTCCACTAATGGAAGTGCCGGTATTAGAAAATGGGCGCGGTGCGTTAGATGCGGCGAATCAGGAGCTCGGCCTTGCGCTCTCAGCTGATGAGATCGACTACTTGCTTACTCAATATCAAACTTTAGAGAAAAACCCGACCGATGTAGAGTTGATGATGTTCGCACAGGTGAATTCAGAACATTGTAGACACAAAATTTTCAACGCGGATTGGATTGTTGATGGTGAATCTAAAGAGCATTCTTTGTTCCGAATGATACGTGAAACCCACATGCAGAACGATAAAGGCACCTTGGTGGCGTATTCGGATAACTCTTCCGTCTTAGCTGGTTCGGAAGGTGAGCGTTTTTTCCCGAACCCGAGTACCAAAGAATATCAGGGAGAAAGAGAACCAATTCATATTTTGTGTAAGGTCGAAACACATAATCATCCTACTGCGATCTCGCCGTTTCCAGGCGCTGCGACGGGCTCAGGTGGCGAAATTCGAGATGAGGGTGCTACTGGGCGAGGCTCAAAACCTAAAGCTGGCTTGTCAGGTTACTCGGTTTCTAATTTGCGTATTCCTGAGGCTATGCAACCATGGGAAGGGCCAGAATCAAAACCAGCGCGCATTGCTTCGCCACTACAAATTATGTTGGAGGGCCCAATTGGCGGTGCATCGTTCAACAACGAATTTGGGCGCCCAAATATCTCGGGTTATTTTCGCACCTACGAGCAAGCAATTGCGAATGAGCAAGATGTACGCGGCTACCATAAACCAATTATGTTAGCGGGTGGGCTCGGTAATATTCGTGAACAGCACGTTGTTAAGAATATTATTCCTGACGGCTCCTATATCATCGTGCTTGGAGGCCCAGCTATGTTAATCGGCTTGGGTGGTGGCGCCGCCTCGAGTGTCGCATCTGGCCAGAGTTCCGAAGCGTTGGATTTTGCGTCCGTACAACGTGGTAATCCTGAAATGCAACGTCGTTGCCAAGAGGTTATCGACTCATGTTGGGCTTTGGATGATCAGAACCCTATTGTATCAATACATGATATTGGGGCAGGTGGTTTGTGTAATGCTTTGCCTGAGCTGGTTGGCGATGCAGGTAAAGGAGGGAGTTTTAATTTACGCGATGTGCTTAATGATGAGCCTGGTATGTCGCCCATGCAGATTTGGTGTAACGAAGCGCAAGAACGATATACGCTTGCGGTTGCGCCAGAGCGTTTAGAAGAATTCAAAGAAATTTGTCAGCGTGAGCGTTGTTTGTATTGTGTTGTTGGCCAAGCGACGGATGATGAAGTGTTGGTATTGCATGATAGTCACTTTGCCGATGGCTCCGAGCGCCAACAAACGCCGATTGACCTACCGATGGAAACTCTATTTGGTAAGCCTCCCAAGATGTTGCGAGACGTCGCCAGTGTGGATAGACATGCGCCTGCGCTCGATTTTTCAAACGTGAGTGTCGAACACGCGCTTAAGCGCGTGTTGTCTTGCCCAACTGTGGCCGATAAAACCTTTTTGATTACAATTGGCGATCGCAGCGTAACGGGCATGATAGCGCGAGATCAAATGGTTGGCCCGTGGCAGGTACCGGTTGCTGATGTCGCCGTAACCACTAGCGCTTACACTGGCTTGAGCGGTGAAGCAATGTCGATGGGTGAGCGCACACCGTTGGCATCCGTTAATGCGCCGGCAAGTGGCCGTATGGCGATTGGAGAAGCCTTAACTAACCTTTGTGCAGCCAATATTCGAAACCTTTCTGAAGTCAAATTATCCGCTAACTGGATGGCAGCTGCGGGCCATGCTGGCGATGACGCTGCACTTTATGACACGGTGAAAGCCGTCGGTATGGAACTTTGCCCTGAGCTAGGTATCGCTATCCCAGTTGGTAAAGATTCGATGTCGATGAAAAGTGTTTGGCGTGATCAAGAAGGCGCTGAGCACAGTGTTACCGCACCGGTTTCATGCGTGATCAGTGCCTTTGCGCCGGTTGACGACACGAATAAGACGCTGACACCGGTTTTGAAGGTTGATAAAGAATCAACGTTGTTATTTGTTGATCTTTCCGGAGGGCAGCAACGCCTTGGTTCATCGATATTGGCCCAGGTCTATAATCAGGTAGGAGCAATAACTCCTGATGTCGATAACGCTGACCTTTTGAAGAATGGTTTCCTCGCGATTCAAAAACTGATTAACGATCAGTTGATAGAAGCGTACCATGATCGATCCGATGGTGGTTTAGTGACCACGTTGTTAGAAATGGCGTTTGCCGGTCGTTGTGGCTTAGAGGTAACTCTGCCCGGTGATGAGAAAGACGCACTGGCGATTTTATTTAATGAAGAGCTAGGTGCGGTCATTCAGGTAAGTGATTCGAACCGAGCAGCGGTTGACGCCGCGTTTGCGGATTTCGGTTTGTCTGGCTCAGTGTTCGAAATAGGGCATGCAATTGCGGGTGATGAAATTAAAGTGAACGTTGGAGGTCAGCAAGTTCTTGAGGCCTCGCGCGTAGATTTGCACCGAATCTGGTCGCACACTACCTACCAAATGCAAAGCTTGCGCGATAACCCTGATTGCGCACAACAAGAATATGATCGCCTTCTTGATACCAAGGATTCTGGTTTAAGCTCGAAATTGAGTTTTGACCCGAAAAACGATGTGTCAGCACCATTTATCGGTGGCGCCAAACCGAAAGTCGCCATTCTTCGAGAGCAGGGTGTCAACGGCCATATTGAAATGGGCGCTGCGTTTACACAGTCTGGCTTTTCAAGCATTGATGTCACCATGACTGATATCAATAGTGGGCGTGTCAAGCTTGATGATTTTAAAGGTTTAGTCGCTTGCGGTGGTTTCTCCTACGGCGATGTATTGGGCGCGGGCGAGGGGTGGGCCAAGTCGATTCTGTTTAATGAGAAGGTTCGGGAAGCATTCGCAGCTTACTTCGAACGTGAGGACGCGTTCGCGCTGGGAATTTGTAACGGCTGCCAGATGATGTCTAATCTGAAAAAGATCATCCCAGGCGCCGAGCATTGGCCACATTTCGTGCGAAATGCCTCGGAGCAGTTTGAAGCACGCCTTGTACAATCGCTAGTCTCAAAAGACACTAACTCAGTTCTGCTAGATGGTATGCAAGGTTCAAGCTTGCCGGTTGTTGTAGCCCACGGAGAAGGCCGAGCTGAATTCTCAAACAACGTCGACACTTCAACGCTGGCGTTAAGTTACACTGACTATACGGGTGCGTCGACGGAGAGCTATCCAGCTAACCCGAATGGGTCACCAAAAGGTATCGCCGGGCTTACCAATCAAGATGGCCGTGTTACGATTATGATGCCGCACCCAGAGCGGATCTTCAGAAGCGTTACTAACTCCTGGCGTGATGAATCGTGGGGAGAATATGGGCCTTGGATGCGCATGTTCCGCAATGCAAGAAAGTGGGTTGCTTAGGAGCGTATGACTTAGTTAAATCTTTCATTTTTCTGGCCTTAGGGGCTTAACATACAACTATGTTACTTAGTGCGCTGAAGGCTTGGTTGTGGTGATACAAGAATAAGTTAAAAACCAAGATGACAAAAACTGTAATTCAAAGGTCTTTTGCGCCTCTTAAAAAGTATCTGCCCAGCTGGGTATATAACCCTATTCGTAGTGCAGTAACGGCTTTTTTGACTCCAATTATTTTCGCGTATCGCACAGGCTTTTTGCGCAGTGCTTTCAAAATGAAAGCGGTCTCTAAGAATGGCGATCCACTTCCCTGGTATACCTATCCGTCAATTGATTTTTTAAAGTATCGAAATTACGAGGGGCGAAAGGTTCTTGAATTTGGTGCAGGGCAATCGACACTATGGTGGGCAGAAAGAGCCGAATATGTTGTAGCACTGGAGGGAGGCAAAACTTGGTATCAAAGCATAAAAGATGGGATGCCAAATAACGTCGATTTGTGTAGCGTATCTATGGCGAGTAGAGAAGACAATATCTCACAAGTGAAGGAGGTGCTTAGTACTCGACAATATTCTAAATACGATGTGATCGTAATAGATGGTTTATATAGAGAGGATATGATTGAAGTTGCCCTCAGTCACATGACTGAAGACGGAATACTGATCTGTGATAATGCTGAGGGATACGGGTTTTACGAGGGCTTGAAGGGCAGCGGCTTGCTTCGTGTAGATTTTTTCGGCAATGCTCCCGGAGTCATTCTACCGCACTCTACATCTATTTTTTTCACACCGTCTTCTTTTGTTTTTGATGCAAAGTACCCGATTCCAGTGATTGCCAATGAATCTTAACATCGCTAGTGATATGAAGATTGACGGCTAACTCGCGCTGCATTTGGCTATAGTATCTATAACAACTGATTGGTTTCATATACTTGAGGCTTTTGCTAGGGAAAATACAACTAGCTGTAGATAATTGTACTAAGTTAGTGACCTCGTTTAGTGACGAAACCTAGCTAACTAGAAAGGATTGTCCGTGTTTTATTGCCATCGATCTTGCCGCTTTACTTCGTTTTGAAAGGTGGAAGAAAACGCTCTCATTTTTGCTTTTAATAATCTTTTTCTGCCTTCGGCAGTTCGAGTGTAAATCAGTTCGGATAAGCTGACGTTTTTGCACCATGATTTGTAAAAGACTTGAGCATACTCTTTCTTAGTAGCTAGCTTCATGGGTATACTGTGGTAGTCATTTCGTTTAGAACCGAGAAAGCGACCTTCTCTTAATACAATGTATCTTGGGTTGTCGATCGGCGCCAGTATCTCGGCTAAGCAGTCGGCAAATAGTGATGATTCGTAGAACGTACTGCCTTTGAGGCAAATATGAAATTGGCCATCAATATTCTTGTTTACGCTGACCTTAGTATTTCTATGGGAAGTTTCTATAAAACCTGTTTCGCAGAGTGCTTCATTCAAGGCTAAGCCAATCCGCTTGATTGAACCGTCAACAGGCAAGTGGCGAAACACGACTTTTAGTACTGAGAAGGTCGTCGGCAGTTTATAAAGTATGGCGCCGCTCAACAAGAGCGCCATGATCAGAAAGGGTAGTTCGCCAGTGTGTGAGTTTATATGCAGGTAAGCGCAGACCGCTAGTATAAATGCGAAGCCAGACTGCGCCAATAAATATGCGAAGGAGTGCTTGAGTAACAATGAACGTAGTTTGGGTGTTTTTTCTATTTTGACGGAGGGCACTACCTTAGCACCGTGATCAAGTATCAGAGCCTCTTGCCAGCGTTCTCTAATTCGATCTAATTTACGCAGCCGCTTAGACATCTCCCGATTGTTTTGATTAACGAGAGTGCTCCAATTTTGCGGTATTAGAAATGTATCCGAGAGCACATCACTATTCAGGCGCTCAAACCCGCTCTCGATTGTGAGTGCTTTTTCAGATAAACCAACAAAGGTGCTAAAGCGACGTTTTAAGCTAGTTAGATCGCTGAACCCAGAGTAGGATTCAGGGTTTATTGCCGCTAAATGCCATATTGAACTGATTTTTTCAGGATTTTTTCGATCGATTCTAATCGCTCTTCCGCGCATCTGGTTGGTGAGCATGAATGAACCTACAGAGCTGGCTAATACTAGAGAGTTCACTACGGGAGCGTCCCAGCCTTCACCTAATAGTGAGCGAGTTCCGACTAGAGTTTTGATGTCGCCATCGATTAATAGCGCTGTGAATGCGGTTGTAAGGTCGGCGCTAGAACCGGTGATTATCTTGTATTCTGCGCTGCTTAATATTGATTTAGCCTGTACTTTAGTTTTATCGACGTGCTTGTAAAGAGAATCCAATTTAGAGCTATGTAAAATGCTCAATCGGCCGGTTAAAAGTGCAACCTCTTGATGTATCTGGGATTCCGACGTAATGCGATGAAATATTGGCCAAGCGCCTAAATTTAGTTCGCCAGTATCGAGTTCTGAGTTTAGAGCTTCATCTCTAATATAATCCGTTAGAAAGACTTGTCTTAGGTCCTTTTCTCGTTGTTGGTACTCCAGTTGGTGAAGTTCTGAACACGCTTCAATTTTTGAAGAGCTCAGAGACAAACACCGCTCCATGCGGCGAGATCTTACTAGTGCGAGGTCTCGTTTATTCAATAGCTCCGACGCTCGAAGTTGCTTCTTCAGTGCTGCGATAAATTTTTGTTGTTGTTCATTGTGATCTGTGGTGTTCGAAAATAGCATGGCCTCAACGATTATTTGCCACCATTTACGGTCCAAAGCTGGAATGTCTTTTTCCTCCAGATCCAGCATCGCTAACAAAGTATTGTTTTGCGGCAGAGACTTGGCCTGCATAAAGCTCATAATTGATACCGCTATTTCAGGTTGCCTGATAACCTCTGATTCTATTTCGCTAGCGTGCAGCCATGAGTGGGCTAATACTAAGGCCTCAAATTCGTCGCTTTGGATTAGGGTATTACATAGGGTCAATACACGCTCATCGTATTCTTTGATTTGTTGTTTATCGTTGGTGGACGCATCGCAACACCATATAAAATCCTGGTGAGCACACAGCGTTTTGGCTTTGACTAATTCAGGTACTGAAATTTCCTCATCGATAGGCCCGCATAGCTCTTCATACCTCATCCATTCTGTTCCCTGCGAATCGTAGGGCGGTGTGGCAGTCAATGATACAAGTGTTAAATCGGGAAAGCGCTGACAGACGCTATCAAGCGCTTTCCACCATTCAGACCTAAGGTGATGCGCTTCATCTAAAATTAATACCTCAATTTTGTTCTTCTCTATGATTTCTATAAAGCTGTTGAGTTCTTGGTCGTTTAGACTGTTATCTTCCTCAAATGCCTCAACATCTTCATCATTGCTGTTAAGTTGGTCAGCGAATTGTGCATGTAAAGCTTGATATGTTATTGACGTAAAGCATTTCGGCGCATGAATTGAGTTGCTAACCCAAGCTAGCTTGTGAGGGGCATCGGCATCACAGAAATCTTCGAGACGCTCTATCCATTGGTCTCGAATAATACGAGTGGGCGAAAGTGCCAATGTGTTTTTTTCGAGTAACCTAAATACTTCTAGCCCAAGCGTCGTTTTACCTGCTCCTGGGGCTGCAACTATATGCAAACGCTTATCGTCGATATGATCTTGAATCGCATCTATTACACGAGCTTGATAGGGGCGCCATGGATAGCAAAAGCTGAGAGATTTGAATGGCGTATCCAGGGCGCTTTTGCTGTCTGATGTCCTTTTCATAAGTATAACGAAAGTGGCTTACTAAGCCTTGCAATGAGGTATTGTTGAAACTGAATTTACGATGATATTCGTTTCGATTAGAAAATCACCTTAGTTGTCGATTCCGACTTGCCTTAAAAAACCAATAACCATCTCAAGTAAATCATCAACCTCATCAGGCGATGAGACTTGCCCAACCAGCAAGTGTTGCACGGGGTCTTTGGAAATTGTGAAGGGCGTTATGGTGACGCTAGCGGCGGTCATTTTGAACGCAGTTTCGCGGATGTCTTGCACATCGACTACTTGGTCATCTGGAGAATAGACGATTAGCTGTGGCGTAGTGATACGTGATTTATCTAGCTCGCTAACTTCATCTACCAAATCTAACATAGGTACCACCGCCTCCAGTGGATAACGTTCAGTCCAGTAGCGAGCGTGAAACTCATTTAGCGGTGCAAATGAATAGTAATCGCCATTAATTTTTTTGGCTAGCCAAAGGCCAAGTTTGGATTGGGCCATCCCAGCCATTTTGCTCTTCACACCAAAATTAGGTGATATGGATATGGTTGCAGCAACTTGTTTGGTCTGTTCTTGAGCATTTAACCAGGCTGCCAGCGTTGCGCCAGTGGAAGTACCAATAACGATGACCTCGTCGCCAAGTAGCTCGCCTATTTTTAACGCGGTAAGCGCGTCTTCTTTCCACCCAGCGACAGTGCCTTCCACCATGGCATCGGCGGTTCGGCCATGGCCCTGCAAGCGTGTAAAATAGACGTTGGCCTTGAGTTGGTCGGCCAGTTTTTCGGTGAGTGGGCTGATTTCTTGGCGGGTGGCTGAAAAACCATGAATGTAGACGATGGAGATGGCGCGCTTGCGCTTACTATTCGCATACCAACGTACATTTTTTTCAGTGCCCTCGACGATGTCATCGAATTGGCTCTCAGCGCTTTTCAAATGCGCATCTACGTTTGATATGGTGAGTTCATTTTCAGCACTGACATTGAGCGATGCTAGCGATATCAATAGGCTAAGAGTAATCAGTAGCAGGGTTTTCGGCATAGTATTTGGCTGAATTTGGTGGGCAAACTGCATAATAACCCGTTGTGCATTATCTGGGAAATGCTAAGGAGAACGTTGCCCTGTGAAATTAACTTTGCTACTGTTTTCGTCTACCCAAACTACCCAAATGGAAATTACAGTGTTTAATCACAAATATATTAGAGGCATTGTGCTTGCACCGTTAGCCTTTCTGGCCACCAATAGTGTGGTAAATGCGCAAGATGTGGAGCAAGTTCGCTGGAAGAGCGAAAGTCAGGTGGAGGCGATATTAGGTGAGCCCCAGAGTAAGACATCACCTGTTGGTACGCACGCCAGCTACACCTTATGGCAGTATGAAGGTTTTACTGTCGCGTTTGCTAATAACCGCGCGTTCCACCTATTTAAAAATAATAGCCTGAACAAAATGGCGTTGGATGAGAATCGGCCCGAATCTTAGGAGTTTTAGGTAGCTTTGTCCTAGGCAAAGCCAATCTTATCGTACCTTTCGGTAGATTGACTTAGCGGCTGCTCGATTGAACTAGTCAGTCGAGTAGCAGGTTCTCCATTACGCCTTGATATATCAACGAAAGCTGTTCTGG
>CALKRK010000196.1 GCA_937989675.1 uncultured Arenicella sp.
GCCAATCATTTTATCGTCAGCCAGACTAACCCTTTAGCCTTGCCGTTTTTAAGCTCAGAGAAAAGTAACGAAGGTGTTATTACGACACTCAGTCAAACCACACTCAAAACCATGAAAGATTGGGGGCTGGCCGCGTCGCACTTAATGCAGAAACCATTTTCATCCGACTCGTATGTGAGTAAAGTGATTAACGGCTACATATCTCTGGTTTCACAAACCTACACTGGCGACATTAACATTTTGCCGTCAAAACGCTTCCTAAGCCCTACCAAAGTTTTAGCTGCTCTTAACTCAGAAGAAGTGATGGCCTTGATCCAGGAAGGCGAACGCGCAACATGGCCCAACATGGAGCGAATCCGTATTCAAACGCACATTAGCCGAACCCTGAATCGCTTAGTTGATGAACTCGACGAAAGCGTAATCAATGGCGGCCGACGCGCCGCGCACCCAAAACGCAAAAAAGTTGAGAAGCTCGAACTAGTATCGAAGTAGGTTCGTTAAGTAAAACTTATTTCAAAAATCACTCTAGCTTCCCAACTCTTGAACCTCTTATTACGCCCCCGTATAGTGGGCGTAATGCAACGCGCCACGTTTTAACAGCGTTATAAGCTTCTGAGAGTTCTGAAAATTATGGAAGAAAATAGATTTTTTAAATTGGTATGGCGCTTTAATGGCTTAGTCATTTCTATCGCTGGCCTTTTAGCGATCGGTGTGCTGGTTTTCGCTTCATATGAAATTTATAAAAGTGCTACAAGAGAAAGATCCACTCCTAACACTGTCAGCATAGATGAAGAAGCAAAGATAAAGGAAAAGTGGCGCTATGGTCGACTTATAAAGATAAGTGGCACAAAACATTTTATGCTTCCATTGCATTCAGACCAATCTTTCAATCGTGCCTATTTTAGTAAATCATCAAGTTCAACTAGAAACTATTTATTCATAGATTCAGAGACTTCTCAGAAAAATTGGTTATTCAGGCATACAGATTTTCTTATTGAATCCACAAACAGATTAAGGCGTGGAGAATATGATTCAAAGGAACCTACAATCGCCATTCTATATAAGCTTGTCAAACTTGATTCCGATCACAATAGTCGTTTAACGAAGGATGACTTAAGTACCATCGCAATTACAAAAGCAGATGGCTCTAACTATAAAGAATTATTTAAAGACGTTGAGCTACTTATTGATCACTCGCTTATAAGTAAAAGAGAATTGCTATTAATTTATCAGAAAGACGGCATCTCATATTCAGCAATTCTTAATTTAGAAAGCTTCGCGATAACTAATAATGAAAAGCTCCCCAAAGTCGGTTTGTAACATTCTCGCCAAGCATCAATTCATTCCTTTCAATCACCGCACTCTTTCCTAATAGTGCCACACGGTTTTAATATGAATACGTCACACCTAATCATCTTGTTGGTTCGTTTTTTTGCTATCTGTTTAACTATTTATTCAATAAACAATGCAGTCTATAGTGGAATGCTTTTATCTGAACCGAACGGGTTATCGATAGCCAATCTGGCGATACCGATTTCGATAATGATTGCGGGCGTACTTATTTGGTTTATGCCATATACCTTGGCCAGATCATTGACTGGATACAAAGGTAAACTCGAATCCGAATCCAGCCCTATGTCAGCCGAGCAATTTTCCACAATCACATTTCTTGTTTTGTCGTTGTACCTAGCTTATAGAATTGTTTCAGACGGTAGTTATTGGCTTTACTACTATCTGAATCATGAAAAATACGGTCTAACGGAGATTGGTCTTGAGCCATCAGCTTCGATGTTTTCGACCATATTAGAATTGTTTTTCTTTGTGCTAATGGTTTTAGGAAGGAAAAAGATTTTTTACTATTTGAAAAAAATTCGCAGTTAACCGTTGGTGAAATTCGAATTCGCAACAGGCTAAAAAGTTGAACCTTAATGCATTCGACTCAATCTATACCGCTAGTCGCGGCTTGCTGCCTATTCGCTGGCTACATCTCCTACTCTATTCGTTCTGTCGAAATTTGGCCTCACTACCACCCCCATACTAGGCAAAGTGAGCCTTAAAAAGAGGATCAACAAAATCAACATATAAAGAAAAGCCAATCACAAAAAAACCAGCTGTTATACCCAGCTGGTTTTTTACTCTCGTTAACGAGTTAAAAAGCAAAAGTATGTTGCTTCTTACTTTTTCTTGCCGCGCAATTTCTTGCTTATCTCTTCAACTTTTTCAGCAGCATCGCGTAAGCGGTCTGAAATATCTCCAAAAGATGATAGGCCACCAAAGCGCTCTTTGAATTCTTCTACACGCTCTTCAAGCGTCTCACGACTCTTGCTAACGGTTTCTTCGAATTCACCTTGCATTTCCTGACCACGCTCAACCAATCCGGCAAATACTTTTTGGCCTTCAGCATTAATCTCTTCGTATTTGTCTTGAACATCTTCATAACGCTCAGATAGCTCTTCATAGGCTTTAGAGTAAGCACCTAGACCAGCTAACCAAATATTCTTGGCCATCACTTCGGCTTTGTCACCACTCAACCCAGATAGATTATCTTTCAACATAGCTTGAAGCTGCTCGATGCGGTTCTCTACATTTTCAGCTTCTTTTTTCGCTGCTCGTTTGCTTGAAGACGCCTTCTTAGTAGCTGCTTTTTTAACGCTACTGGCTTTCTTCGTAACCTTTTTAGCTACTTTTTTGGCCGCCTTTTTCGCTGCAGGGGCTTTCTTAGCAACCTTTTTAGTTGCCTTAGTTACCGCTTTCTTAGCGGCCGGCTTCTTGGTTGCCTTCTTAGCTACTTTTTTACTGGCTTTCTTAGCGGCCGTTACTTTCTTAGTCACTTTTTTGGCGGCCTTCTTAGTTGCCTTTTTCGCCACCTTTTTAGTTTCTTCAACCTTCGCTTCTACTGCAGTTTTATTTTCGTCAGCCATGATGCTCACCTATTGATAAATTTCCGATGAGTTTAGTTTAGCAACGTAGTTTAGAATTAGCGCCCTAATTAGAATCCTGTTTCTAAAAAAAACTTTTGAAAAGTCGTTTTGTAAAAACGTTTGAGTACCATTGATAAAATGCATGATATATTCCTTTCACAAAAATATTGAGGGGGAGTACATAAATGAGTTCAAAGGGCATGATGTATTTGCTCATTAGCATTTTTTTAGGTCTAGTAATTTACGTCTTAGGAATTCCGTTGATGAAAGGGTCAGGGTACGAAAAACCCGCGATAAGAACTGCGTCGGAAAACGCTATGTTTTTCGAGGTTGTTAGCCTCATGCAACATCTCAAGCTTTCAGTAGCAGAATTAGCACAGGACACAGGACATTGGCCGGCAAACCTAGAGGAACTTCGATTAGATAAATCTATGTTTACGCAATCTCCTTATATTGATAACGTCAATTTGAAAGCAGGAGTTATTTCAGCCGACCTCTCAACTACCTTTGGCCATGACGCTGCACTAATCATGAAACCAACCAACGAACCTCATTCGTTTAGAGTCGATTGGAAATGTGAAACTAATATCCAGTTAAACGTGAAAAACAATTTTTGCACATTCAATGAAGCAGTAAAATTCAGCCTAATTTAGAAAAGCAGCCCGATAGGTTTATGGCTTTATATAAAAATTTAGTAATTGCGGCGCTTGCACTGAGTGCGCACTCACTTAGCGGATGTAACGTAAACAATAGTACTCAATTAGTTAAGTATCATACTGCTGGCGGATCCCCAATTTGCGTCAACGAAAAATCACTACTTTACAAAGAACTTACCGACGTTGGTGAATTAGCATCAGCTGATTTTTTATTGACGACACCCGGAGGAAAAGAACTGCTTGGCCGGTATACCCCTCAAAAATATCTATCAGGGCCCGGGTATAAAAACAGCAGGTCAAATCAACATAAAGCTATATCTACTCGAGGCTTGTCAGCCGACCCTATTCACTCCGGTTTATTTGGCGTGAGAACAGGGTACGAACTCGAGCATCTGACTTTGTATCATTCTAACGTTTATAGAAACACACGCGCTTGGTTTTTAGCGAACGAAGCTGCATCATGCGCCCATGTCGCTCAAGCAGAAATTCCGTGCCACGTGTTTTATGAGGTTAATTTTGACCGAGTTATGGTTCAGCTACCCTATAAAATGCTAGGCAAATACAATGAACTAGAAAAAATAGTTAAGGAAAATTACTTCCTTGAAGGAGACTCGTGCTAGCTTAAATCATTCGTGCAAGTTACAGCCTAAGCACCCAAATACTCGTCGAGCACTTTATTCATTTCCCTTTCCAGTTGCGGAGCTAATGCCCGCGTCATCATGCCGAGCTTCACGTTAACAACCAGCTCTCCATCTTTCGGCTCTACTTCGGCATTCACGCCCGCGGTGTGTTTATAGTTGAAATTGTGGCCATTAGCACGGTAGCTACCACCAAACTTTCCGACTAATTTCTGCAATAACTCTTCAGCCATTTCTTGGCATTGGTCTTGGTCCAGGTCGTGTTCACGGCAAATTTGAAGTTTACTCATAGGTTTTGTTACTCATCCAAAAAAGGTAAAAAGTGCAGATAGAGATGCTCCTCTATTGCTGGCGGCTCGCTATCACTCTGAATTAGAGAATCGAAACCACCAAAGTTAACTAGCGTATATAACAAATTGCCAGCGAGCAATTGTGACGCATTACTTGAATCGGTGACATTTGACTTATCCATCACCAACTTTACTAGGCCCGCCAACGTTTGAAAAAGCAGCGTTAGTAACTTACTGAGCGACGCTCTTAAACTTGGGTAACGCTCATGAATACCTCGAACGTCTTGGCTAATAAATTTAAACTGCTGCAGGATATCTGAAACAACCGTCAACGCGGCCAAGGTCTCTTTTGTATCACCTCGGGCTTGCGATGTTATTTCTTGCAAAGCAATCAGGACTCGCGCGTGAAACTGTGCGTATAACTCTTCAACAACTTGTTCTTTGCCCTTGAAATGATAATAAAGATTACCGGGGCTAATATTCATCTCATTAGCCAAATCAACACTGGTGACAATACTTTCACCGCGCTCGTTTAGCAGCACTAAAGCCACTTCCAGAATTAAGTCTCGTGTTCGCATTTTCGCCATAGCAACAGTGTATGACGTTCGTTTAACTCACACAATAAAAAAGGGCCACCGAACAGGCGACCCTTTTTCTTTTTCACTACGATAGGCAGTGAAATAATTCAGTCAATTAAGCCGATTTCTTTAAATCCTTGCTTAGTGACTCAAGCTTGTCTGATAAGTCTTGCAAACGCGCAGGCACGTCAACAAATGAAGTTAAACCAACCAAGCGGCCTTTAGCAACTTCGATTTGTTCTTCAATGGTTGCACGGCCTTCTTTAATGCGTGCTTCAGCTTCATCTTGAACTTTCTCACCACGAGAAACCAGCTCACCAACAAGATTTTGGCTGCCTTTGTTCAATTTAGAAACACGTTCTTGTAGCTCTTCGCCTGCTTGCACGTAACGATTAGTTACTTCGTCATAAGTGCGCCCAGCAGCCCCTAGGTATGCAAACCAAGCTTGCTTAGCTACGCCCTGAACACGGTCTAGATTTTTGCTCACTCGAGCAAGTACAGTATCAGCGGCTGTCTCTACGGCTTCTTCAACCGCGTCAACGGCCTCGATAACCTCAGCTTTTGCTTTAGCCGATGCTTTTTTTACAGATGTCTTTGTCGTTTTAGTCGCCATGATGGGCCTCCAAATATGATCAGTTAGAATCGATGAAAAGCATCATACGGATCATGTTTAGAATCTTCTGCCTAATTAGAATTAGCTTTCTAAAACTCCTTAAACCGGTCAGGAACAGAACGCTACAGTAGACCAAGCTAACTTAGCAAAACTTCTTTCGCCTGGTTGAGTTGCTTTGCCAAACCATCTGAGCCGCCTCGGTCTGGGTGAATTTTCTGCATCAACTTTTTATGCGCTAAACGAATATCTTCTTCACTGGCATTCGCATCAACACCGAGAATGTCGGCGGCTTCCTTGCGCGTCATTGCCGTTGCCACCGGGTTCGCCGGCTGGCTATCACCGCTTACGCCATCCATCATTTTCTTGAACAATGGAACGTATTGCGCAAATTGTGCAAGCCGCCCGGCCAAGGCTAACAGCGCCGCGAGAACACCCATTAGCCAATGCGCTCGGCCAGTGACCACCAGCGCCAATACCACACCAGCGACGGCGTATAAGCCAAATTTCTTAGCGAAACCTTTACGTTCGTCTTCAGGAAGAGACTGCCAACGCTTGCCAATATAAATCAAAGAAGCGATAGCAGCAACAATAACAAACGAAGTAAGCACGGCGAACAATGGGTTGGTGGCGAATTACCAGTTATAATAGGGGTTATTTCATGTCTTTCAAACTAATTCAGCATGCCTAATTCCATCGCCATAGACCTTTGCGCTTTTATTGAGCGCTCACCGACCCCATTTCATGCCACGCTGAATTTACTCACTTTGTTCACTGAAGCTGGCTTTACACATCTAGACGAAGGCGATGATTGGTCAATAGATGAGAACGGTGCTTATGTAGTCACCCGTAATGACTCATCCATTATTGCGTTTCGCACTGGGGCTGATTTATCGCAAGGCATTCAAATGGTTGGCGCACACACAGATAGCCCTTGCCTGCGTATCAAACCTAATCCAACACTCACTAAACACGGTTACACTCAGCTAGGCGTCGAAGTATATGGTGGCGCATTGCTTCATCCCTGGTTAGACCGAGACCTCTCCATTGCGGGCCGGGTAAGCGGTGTAGATAAGTCCGGCAATGTTATTAGTGAGATAATTGATTTTAAGAAGCCCATCGCCGTGATTCCTAACTTGGCGATTCACCTCGAACGAGATGCTAATAAGAAGCGAGTGATTAATCCGCAAACCAATCTCCCGCTTATTCTAAGCCAAGGCGAGACGAGCGAATTCACTGAGCTGCTGAAAGAGCAGTGTGTTGGAGAGTTTGAAACCATTCTCGAATATGAGCTTTCTTGTTATGACACACAGGCCCCAGCACTGGTTGGATTAAACGAAGAATTTGTATGCGCGGCTCGTCTGGACAACTTACTAAGCACGTATATAGGGGCACGAGCATTGTTGGATAGCGCCAGCAATCAAGCAGCGCTGTTTATCTCAACTGACCACGAAGAGATTGGCTCAGCTTCCGCTTGCGGCGCGCAGGGCCCATTCTTAAAGTCAGTGCTCGAGCGTATTACACAGAACGCGCCTGAGCTCACCCAGGTGATCAGCCGATCCTCTTTATTGTCATGTGATAACGCTCATGGCATTCACCCGAATTACGCCGATAAACATGATCAAAACCATGGCCCTATTTTGAATCAAGGCCCGGTTATCAAAATCAATAATAATCATCGCTACGCAACCACCAGTGTGAGTTCAGCCAAGTTTCAACAACGTTGCCAGCAAGCGGGCCTACCACTGCAAAAGTTCGTTACTCGCAGCGACATGGGCTGTGGCAGCACAATTGGCCCTATCACGGCCACCGAATTGGGCATTGAAACCTTAGACATCGGCGCACCACAATGGGCAATGCACTCGATTAGGGAGACGGCGGGAACCAAAGACTGCGAGTATCTTTATCAAGCCGTCTGCGCATTTATTCAATAGATTTTAAGAAAAAAAGCGTTCTCAGCCACTGATTTCGCTCACAACCGCGCTGCGAAACTTATACCCCTAGCTCATTTGGGTTAGAATACAGGCCGCTTTTCTAGCCATAGAATTGTCCAGCGCTTCAATTGGCGATTCTTATTTACCGAGGAAAATCATGCAGGAAACATTGATCGATCAGGGTGTCAATCTCATGCTTTTTGGCATGGGCACTGTGTTCGTGTTCTTAACCATTCTGGTTTTCGCAACCAGTTTCATGTCCAAAGTGGTGTCGCGATTTGCAAGTGAAGAGGAATTGCCCGTGCCCGCGGCCAATACGCCTATTTCATCACCAGCCGCTGCCAGCCAGCCCACTCCCAATATTATGAGTGCAATCGAAAAAGCGATTGCGGCTCATCGTAAGCGATAAGCCTAAACATATAGTTAGAGCATTAAAGCTCAGTTTATCCTTCACACCGCACCTTAATAGAAACGAATCATGTCAAAAAAATTAGCAATCACCGAGGTCGTTCTTCGCGATGCTCACCAAAGCTTACTCGCTACCCGCATGCGCATCGACGACATGCTGCCGATTGCCGAGAAACTCGATGAAATCGGTTACTGGTCAATGGAGTCTTGGGGCGGTGCCACATTTGACTCCTGTATTCGTTTTTTGGGCGAAGACCCTTGGGATCGTATCCGCGAGATCAAAAAGGTAATGCCGAACACTCCACAGCAAATGCTGTTTCGTGGGCAAAATATATTAGGCTACCGCCACTACGCTGATGATGTGGTCGACAAGTTTGTTGAACGCTGCGCGGTGAACGGTATTGACGTGTTCCGCGTATTTGATGCCATGAATGACATGCGCAATATCACCACTGCGCTTAAAGCTGTTAACAAGGTGGGCAAACACGCTCAAGGCACTTTGTCTTACACCGTTAGCCCAGTCCACAACACACAGCTATGGCTTGATATGGCCAAAGAGCTGGAAGACTCTGGCGCAGACTCTATCTGCATCAAAGACATGGCAGGGCTACTCAAGCCATACGTCGGTTATGAATTGGTAACTGAGTTAAAGAAATGCGTCGATATACCGATTCAGTTGCATGCGCACGCCACAACTGGCCTGAGCACGGCAACCATCACTAAATGTGTGGAAGCCGGCATCGACAATGTGGATACCTCTATTTCATCAATGTCGATGACCTATGGCCACTCGGCCACCGAGTCGGT
>CALKRK010000197.1 GCA_937989675.1 uncultured Arenicella sp.
AAAGTGCGCTAACTTACTGATAGAAAACGATTTTCTTGTTCAATTAATCCTTGACAGCCATGCCTGCGTCATAGATAGTGGCGAAATGTGGGTAATTGTGGGATTTAGTGGTTGGAGTAACCCAAATCTCACCCCAGAAAAGCGCTAAACCAATTGATTGTGGATCAAAAATAAAAGTGGCACGAGGCAGTAACCATTTAAGTCTGGATGCAAAGGGGCGGATGTCGATTCCGACTAAGCATCGTGACGCCCTGAAAGGGGAGTCGGATGGCTCGTTGGTGGTGACTATTAGCCCGAGCGACCGTTGTTTGCTTTTATATCGGTTGGAAGACTGGGAAGACGTCGAGCGTAAGCTCACGGCGTTACCGACACTCAATGCTCAAACTCGCCAACTAAAACGCATGTTAATTGGTCATGCGGATGACTGCACGATGGACGCCAGCGGTCGAATTCTATTGCCTCCACAGCTTAGAGAGTTTGCGAGTATTGATCGAAAAGCGGTCTTGGTAGGGCAAGGCGATAAGTATGAAATATGGGATGAGGCGCATTGGGTTGCGCAGCGAGATTCCATGTTGACCGTTGAGCTCGATGAGTCCGCATTGCCGGCCGAGCTTGAAACCCTCTCCTTTTAGGGCGCTCACAGTGACCTCCGAACAACACATTCCTGTCCTAAAGCGAGAGGCGCTCGACGCGTTGGCGATTCGCGATGGTGGTGTTTACGTTGATGCCACTTTGGGGCGTTCTGGGCATGCGCAGGCAATCGCTGAGGCTATGGGCCCGCAAGGTCGTTTGATTGGCTTTGATCGTGATCCGCGAGCGATTGAGCTTGGTAAAGAGGTGTTTGCTGGTGATTCTCGAGTTAGCATTATTCATTCTGAGTTCGCTCGGATGAAGGACATGTTGCGCGAATTCGTTGATGTGGAAAATGTCGATGGCGTGCTGATGGATCTGGGTGTGTCATCGCCGCAGCTTGATCAAGCGGAACGTGGTTTTAGTTTTATGCGTGATGGCGAATTAGATATGCGCATGGACCCAACGCAAGGTGAATCGGCTGCGCAGTGGTTATCGCAAGTTGAAGAGCGAGATCTGATGATGGTTTTGTTTGAGCTAGGTGAGGAGAAATTTGCACGCCGAATAGCTCGTGCGATCGTGCTGGAGCGTGCCGAGACTAAAATTGAAAGCACTTTGCAACTCGCGGCCATTATTGAGCAGGCGATTCCGAAAAAAGAAAAGCATAAGCATCCGGCGACTCGCACCTTTCAAGCAATTCGTTTGCACGTCAATCAGGAGTTGAGTCAGGTGTCGGCCGCGTTGCCGCAGGCAGTTCAGTTGCTTAAAGAGGGTGGCCGTTTGGCGGTGATCAGCTTTCATTCTTTAGAAGATCGAATCGTAAAGCGTTTCATTCGTGACTTGTCGACCCCGAATTTGCCGCCAAAAAACATTCCGGTTACCGAGGAAGCTTATCTAACACCGTTGAAAATGATTGGTCGGGCGATTAAGCCTTCGCGCGAAGAAATTGTTGATAATCCGCGTTCACGCAGCTCGGTGCTGCGAATCGCAGAGCGCACTGGCGTGCCATATGCCGGGGGGCGACATGCGTGATAGTGTTATGTGGTTTCTGGTTAGCAGTGTCGTGGTTACCGCTTTATTTGTGGTGAATATTCGGCACGAACATCGTATTGCTTATTTGGCTTTCCAGACGGAGGAGGCTAGGCGTGATGCGCTTAACGATGAATGGGGCCAATTGCTCGTAGAGGAGAATTTGTGGGCGTTCCCGCATCGCATAGAGCGTGATGCTAGCAAGCTACTTTCAATGCGTGCCCCTAAAAAGGGCGACGTTGAATATGTTGGTGTCGAATTGGCTAAGAGCCAGGGAAAGTAGCGATGGCACGAGCAAACTCAATGAACAGTTCTTCGACGCGAAAAAACAAACGTGCTGGCAAAGAAGTAATAGCGCCTGTGTCTACTTGGCGTTACAAAGTGATTGCGCTGATATTTGGTTCGGTATTTATTGGCCTGACCGTGCGTGCGGTTCATTTGCAGATCATTGATAACGACTATCTACAGTCGCAAGGCGATGCTCGCTACTTGCGCGTGCTAGAGGAAAAGCCCACTCGCGGGATGATTGTTGATCGCAATGATCAGCCTTTGGCGATTAGCACGCCAGTTGATTCGATCTGGATGCATCCGCCGACAATTCTGGGTCAAAAGCAAGAGTATTCGTATAAACAGTTATGTGCTTTGTTGGGCTTATCAAGAGAAACCTTGCTTATGAAAGCAGAAAAAGCCAAGGCAAAAGAATTTAGCTATTTGCGGCGGCACCTATCGCCGCAAATAGCGGCCAAGATATTGGCCTTGGATGTGCCAGGCATTAACTCGGTGCGTGAGTACAAGCGCTATTACCCGGCTGGCCCAGTAATGGGGCATGTGCTTGGTTTTACGAATATTGATAACGAAGGCCAGGAAGGGCTTGAGCTGGCGTTTAATGAAGAGCTCAAGGGGCGAGCTGGTCGCACCCATGTATTGCGCGATAAGGTTGGCCACATTGTCGAGTACGTTGAGCAGTTGAGTCGGGTGAAACACGGCGACGATATCAAGCTCAGCATTGACGCGAGGATTCAGTATCTGGCGTATCGTCATTTGCAAGCCGCGGTTAAAAAACATCAGGCGAGTTCGGCCTCTTTAGTGGCTTTAGATGCGAAAACCGGTGAGATTTTGGCGATGGTTAGCATGCCAGATTTCAACCCGAATGATCGCTCTGATCTAAAAAGCCCACAGTTTCGAAACCGGTCTATTACTGACTCCTTCGAGCCTGGTTCAACAGTGAAGCCGTTCACGATTGCGATGGCGATGGATGACGGCGTGGTTTCAGCAGATACGATTGTCGACGCGGAAAAAGGGTTCTTTTATATCGGCCGTAGTCGAATTAACGATACCAAGGCACTGGGTGAGATCAGCGTCACCGACGTTATTAAAAAATCCAGTAATATCGGCTCGGCCAAAATTGCCATGATGATGGAGCCGCGTGATTTATATGACACTTATCGTGACTTAGGCTTTGGCAGTACAAATAAATTGAAGATGCCGGGTGAGCAACGAGGCATTCTAGCGAAGAGAAAAAAGTGGAAGCCGGTCGAGCATGCGACCTTGTCGTATGGATATGGCCTGTCGGTAAATACGCTCCAGTTAGCAAGGTCTTATCAGGCGCTTGCAAATGACGGGGTGCTGTTGCCAGTAAGTATGCACCCAGTTGAAGAGGTGCCAAAGGGTGAGCGCGTGTTTTCCAAGGAAGTGGTGGATCAGGTTGCGCTAATGCTCGAGGCTGCGGTTAGCGATAAGGGTACTGCCCCGAAAGCGCGAGTTGATCAATTCCGTGTGGGCGGTAAAACTGGCACGGCGCATAAAGTGATGAACGGCCAATATCAAGACGACAGTTATATGTCATTGTTCGCTGGTTTTGCACCGATTAGTGACCCTGAAATTGTATTGGTTGTTTCAGTTAATGACCCTAAAGGTGTCGACTATTATGGTGGTTTGGTTGCAGCGCCGGTGTTCTCGAGCGTTGTAGAGGGTGCGCTGCGTTTTCGAAACGTTGCCCCTGATGGAATTGAAAAGCCAGAAGAAAAGCCGAAATTAATGATCTCTCGCCCATCGGAAGAT
>CALKRK010000198.1 GCA_937989675.1 uncultured Arenicella sp.
ATAACAAAACGGCTTGTGTCTCGCCGTTTCTGGGGAAACTACTGTGATCTGTGATCGAGTAGAAGCTACCAATGTAATCGTGGGGATGTTCTCTATGAGACGTTTTGTCGCAAATATTCAAGACTCACCTGCGGTGTAAGATAGATAATTTGTTTTCCGATATTTGAACGAGATCAAAGCATGAGGCTTAAGTACACAATACTTTATGTAAAAGACGTATCTAAATCATTAGATTTCTATCAACGAGCATTTGGCTTCGAAACAAAAATGCTACATGAAAGTGGTGACTATGGTGAGTTAGACACCGGTAGCACAATACTGTCATTTTCGTCGCTGAAATTGATGTCTGAATTAGGCAAGTCCCCGGGGCAAGCAGGTAGAGATTCCCCTACCTTTGAAATTGCTTTTGAAACATCCGACGTGAAGACGGCTTTGGATCGCGCGCTCGATGCTGGCGCAACGCTAATTCAAGATTTGAAAGAGGAAGCATGGGGGCAAACTACTTCTTACGTGTTAGACATTGATAATTTCTATATAGAGATATGCTCGCCAGTGAAAAATTAAACGTAGCCTGGTTCACTTAACAGTGACAGCAACTCCGTGTCTGTTTTGATTTGGCTAGGGGCCAAACCTAGCCACAGCTTCATCTCTCGAGTCATGTGCGCCTGATCGGAAAAGTGAAAAGCCGTTGCGACATCCGCCAAGCTGTCGAATTTATTTAATGACTTGGCTGTACGACGCATTCGCGCTAATGAGAGCCAAAAATATGGCGATCGTTGAGTGCCTCTCTTTATGATACGTTGCAATGTCCTGGGCGAAACACCTAAATTATTAGCGGCAGCCTGAACGTTGTTTACTTCCTTGCTAGAGAGGCATTGCAAAGCCTCGGATAACGACGTTGAGCGTTCGCAAAATTCGTCTATTTGATTTGACACGAATAGCTCGTCTAAATGATGCGACTCCATCCATCGACTCATCGCTAATTGATCTAGTTGCGTACCTGGTTGCAACCTAATCCCCTTCATTTCATCACCAGCGTCAGACACCACGCTATAAACGGAGCTACTCAAATCTGATACAAACCAACTTGCTGATTGTGAGTAAGAGCCCACGAAAATTATGATGTCGCAACACCCATCAGGCACAACTCTGCTAACACAGCTGCTTTGCGCTGAATACGACCAAGCCGCAATTGCATGATCAGCATCCGATTCTGAAGTTTGATAAAGGTTAAGCTGGTCTGAAATCATTTCCTTATGTAACGAGTATTCGTTAGTAGCCGGAATGAATATTGTAGAGCCATTCCTGAATAGCAACAAACGCAGTTTTGAAATTTTCAGATTGTCTGACTGCCGCTAAGTTGTGTTGATTTTAAGGTCGGGCTTATACACATTTGCGAATGTCACTTGTCTTCAAGCGACCAACCTTTTTGTTTAGCGAGTGCTTGCAACGTTTGCCAGCGGTCCTCTGAATAGGGGTGGCTACGAAAAGCTTCCGCCGTCAGTGAACTGGTGACGCTTTCGTTTTCAAGCTTGGCGAACCGCTCGAACAATGACTTAGCGCCTGAGATGTTTCCGTATTGCTGCTGAAGCGCGTGTGCCGCTTGGGCATCGGCGTTCAGCTCTTGGGTGCGTGAGTAGCTGAGCATGCTGAGATTGATAGAGTTGCTAATCAACCAATCCCCGGCGGAGCTGGCTGAAAAACCGGACACAACTGATGCGAGCGTGACCAATGTGAGTCCCTTACCAGTGGCAACTATTGGGTGGCGTAGTTTTACGTGAGCGATCTCATGAGCCATTACCGCTGCTAATTCCTGCACTGATTCTATCTGATCCAATAGGCCTTGAAAGAACACGATGTGGCCACCTAGGGTGGCAAAGGCGTTAATGGTGTCGCTTTCATCTATATGTAGCGTAACGGCCACACCCTCTGGTAAAGCCATATGTTGGCTAAGTTGATTCGCCAATGTTTGCAGGCGGCGTTGTTCATTTGCTTGCTCTGGTTTTGCGTCAGTTTGAAAGTAGTCGATGCTTGCAACCATCTGCCGCTCATAACTAAAGGGGATATGGCGAGCCAATGCACCAGCAAAAAAGGTGAGCAGCGAAATGGCAATAAGTGCAACAAGGGTGATGCCGACAGCAAGTTGCGCAAACTCCTTAAGAGGGTGCTCATTGGTGACGTTAATACCTTCTGGCGGTTGGTGGTTTTCGTAGCGCATCGCCGTTGGGGCGCGATTAACGGCTTACGGCGCTGCCGTACACCAAAACTTCAACGGAGCTTAATCGGCTTTCAGCGCCTTTGGATATTGATGCGGTTTCAAAGCGCACGTTGAATATGTGGTTTGCGCCGAGACGTTTGGCGTCCTCTTTCATGCGCAACACGGCCTCTCGTCGACCACGATCTAACAGTGTTTCGTAACTACGCAGCCGCCCGCCGACCAGCTTTCGTAAACCAGCCACGAAGGTTTTAAAATAGTCTGCTGAAATGACAACATTTCCTTGCACTAATTGGCCGCCGTGCCCAGCGGTTTCTTTAGCCGGATACTTAGATTCGAAAACTAGAATATCGCTCAGTAAGTTCTCGCGCTTTTGAATGGATTGGTAATGTGAGCGTTCGCGATATGAGCCAAAGCCGTAGCCAAGCAAAAGCAGCGCAACAACAATTGCGAGTTCAATCATGACGCAGCCTTATTGTTCAGAGCCGCTCAATACCACGGCGGTTCCATAGGCAAAAAGCTCGGCCGCTCCCTGGGCCACTGAAGACGTGGCAAAGCGTACGTTCAATATGGCATTAGTGCCAATTGATTCCGCTTGCGCAATCATGCGTTCTTTGGCTTCTTCGCGAGCTTCGGTCATCAATTCGGTATAGCTAACCAGTTCGCCACCCAAAATATTCTTGAACCCTGCCATAATGTCGCGGCCAACATGCTTGGCGCGTACGGTGCTGCCCTGAACTAAACCAAGATGTTTCTCTATAGTTTGGCCCGGGATAATTTCCATGTTAGATATGAGCATAGTGCCTCTTTGTTTCCTTATCTATTTATCAAAATATGGGGTTAATTGATTCAAATTCAATCTGAATTGCTCTTACCTAGACTACCAGCTACCGCTGCTCTCCATTGAAGCCCAGGGCTCTTGTTCGGGCAGATTATCGCCCTTTTGAAGTAATTCGATTGAAATGCCGTCTGGTGACTTGATAAACGCCATATGGCCATCACGTGGCGGGCGATTTATCTTAATGCCTTTGTCCATCAGCATTTGGCACATTTCGTAAATGTTATCGACGCGGTATGCCAGATGCCCAAAATTGCGGCCGCCGGTATACTCATTTTCATCCCAGTTGTAGGTCAGCTCAAGTAGCGGTGCGGAACTTTCTTTAGCTGAATCTAAATCCAACGGTGCCGCTAAGAACACAATGGTAAATCGTGCCTCTTCGTTCTCGTAACGATTGGTCTCTATTAAACCAAGTTTGTCACAGAAAAAATCCAGTGCAGATTCCAAGTTGCCCACGCGAACCATGGTGTGTAAATACTGTAAACTCATGTTATGTCTCCTGTAGCCAACGTGCTACGTCTTCTGCGTAGTAGGTGAGTATTGCGTCTCCGCCTGCGCGTTTGATACTTGTTAGTGACTCGATAACCACGGCACGTTCCTCAAGCCAGCCATTTTGTGATGCCGCTTTTAACATCGCGTATTCACCGCTTACCTGATAGACGAACGTTGGCATTTTAAACTCATCTTTTATGCGGCGAACAATGTCTAAATAAGGTAAGCCTGGTTTTATCATTACCATATCGGCGCCTTCATCTATATCCATGTGAACTTCATGCAAGGCTTCGTTACTATTAGCTGGGTCCATTTGGTAAGTGTATTTGTCGGCGCCAGCTAAGTTAGCTGCGGAACCTACCGCATCTCTAAACGGGCCATAAAACGCAGACGCATATTTAGCTGAGTATGCCAATATTTGCGTATTAGTATGGCCACCTAATTCCAGCCCCTTACGTATTTCGCCAACGCGCCCGTCCATCATATCGCTGGGTGCGACAATATCGGCACCGGCCTCGGCATGAGAAATCGCTTGCTGTACCAAAACCTCAATGGTTTCGTCATTCATAACATAGCCAGCGTCGCTCAATAAGCCATCCTGTCCGTGGCTAGTAAATGGGTCTAAAGCAACATCGGTAATCACCCCAAGGTTTGGTGTGGCTTTCTTAACCGCGCGTACAGCGCGTTGTGCTAATCCGTCTGGGTTAAAAGCTTCTTCAGCTTGTAAAGATTTTTTGTCTTCACTAGCGACTGGAAATAAAGCCAAAGCTGGAACGCCAAGTGCATCCAATTCAACCGCCTTTTTAACCAATAGATCGATGCTCAAGCGTTCAACACCGGGCATCGATTCAATTGGCTCGGTCTTACTTTCGCCTTCAATAACAAACACAGGCAAAATAAGGTCGTCAACC
>CALKRK010000199.1 GCA_937989675.1 uncultured Arenicella sp.
TGCAGCGAAAGCCGCAACGAAATGTAAATAACGATACGGCTTATAAAGAACGCTAAGCCGTACCGTGAGTTTGCTTGTAGGTAACTATTTACCCTTCGAGTGGCTACCAGAGCCTGATCGAGACTTCGCAGCCTGCTTGGCCGTTTGAGTTTTCTTGTTGGCGGGGTTTGCACCAGCCGCTCTTTGTCGGCTCAGCATGCTACCAAGCAAGAAGCCAGTCAAAATACCTGTACCACTAATACGATGCTCACCTACGGCACCACTTCGGCTAGTGGCAATAACACGAGAATTTTCACCGTCAACTTCGATCAAGTACAGTGCTTCTTCCGAATCTTGATCAAACTCACCGTTACCGTTGGTTTCTACGTAGGCTAACAAAGACGCATCGCCTCTTGGCTCTACCGCAATTGGTTCTTTGTAAAGCGCAGGGCTGGCCGCGTTGTAGTCATTTTGCAAATCTTGACTAAACTCTAAAAACGCTGCATCCGGGTCGCTTTCATCTGTGTTACGGCCTTGTGTTTTTTCGTCATACGCATAGATGGTTTCAATGGTTACATCTAAGACACGATTAAGGTCGATATCGTCTTCTACGTAACTCGTGCCAGAATCGCCGGAGTTAACATAGATAAAATAGCCTGCTATGGCCAAGATCGGTAAATAACGTAAAAGGTTGCTCATGGTGTATTCCGTTTTCGTCCAAAGTTTTGAAAATCAATGATCAGCTTGCTTAAGCTTACTAGTTTGGGGTTAAGCTAAATGGAAGCTAGGCTATTAAACTGTAGCCTCAGCATCTCCAAGAAAATCTAAGCTGTGCGAGAAATGTAACTCGTGCAACCCAACCTCGTAATAATCCTTAAGTTGCCCAACAAACTTGAAACCTGCGGCTTGAAGGGGCTGATGAATTAGAACCAAATTGGATGGAAAAGTCAAAAAGACTTTCCGGCCACCTTGCTTGGCAACTTCTCGTAAACCAATATCTAAATCTTCGGTGGAAAAACTGCGGTTTCCAAACAGACCTTTAGATTTTTCGACAATCCATGAAAAAGAAAAAGCGCCGTCTGTTTCTACTATTTCAAATAAACCGTTAAAACGGATGACTGGCTTCTCATCCGCCACAATCGTTTGTTCACTCGATTCAGAATCAGGCGATAAATACAAACCTAAAATCGTCTGGCTCTCGCCTTCGTCGTAAAAATCCTTACTGACTACCTCAATGGTAAACCCCAAGGATTGGTACATTGCCAACGCGGTTGCATAGATATTCACGCCGTCTTCTTCGTAGTCCGACACTTTTACGAAAATTTTGCGCGCGCCCTGCTCTTTCAAACGAGCCAAGACATCGTTCAGCATTTTCTTACCTAAACCTTGGCCACGATACGCCGCATCAAGATACGTCCACGACAACCAATACGAACCGTCACATGCTTCGATCTCTCGGTATCCGGTTATGCCTAACACCAACTCATCTTCAACCAGTACAAACTGGCCCTCTATGCCTTCATCATCAAACTCCGACTCGGCGGCTTCGCCATCGTCTTCATCATGATTTGAAATAATTTCCAACACCCGATGCAGGTCACTCATGTACATGGCGCGCACTTGAGTTGAGTCAACTAATTCACTCACTAATTTCTCCTAAAACTCTATATTAGTTAGTTCGTTTAAACGTGGTTATTCTCGATTACCCGGATCGTTCCAAATATCCGCCGGATCGCGCTTTTTACTCCAACCAAAATGCGGATGATTCACCAACATTTCATTATCCTTGAAAACCCAAACTAGAACAGCCCCGGCGACAAAGCCGCCAACGTGCGCCCAAAAGGCCGTTCCACCGCCACTGGCTCCCATCGATGACACACCACCGAGTACTTGCAATACGATCCAGTAACCAAGCATAGCGATTGCCGGCACGCGTATGGTGGTAAAAATAATGACTAGCACCAAGAGGATATGAACCTTCACGCGTGGGTATAAAACAATGTAGGCACCCATCACTCCACCGATGGCGCCAGACGCCCCTACCATTGGAATCATTGAAGAAGTATCAGACACCGTCTGAGCAGCGCCAGCGGCTAGCCCACACAATATATAAAATATTGCGAACCGCACCGACCCCATGGAGTCCTCGACGTTGTCACCAAATATCCATAAAAACCACATATTGCCGATAATATGCATCCAGCTACCGTGCATAAACATGGAACTGATAGTGCCACTCCAGCCGCCGACCGCTGTACATACGCGTTCGCCAGATCCCCCTAAAGTGGCTTGCGAAAATAGGTCTCCTGGTATCAAACCATACTGACACACCGATTCTCTAAGCGCTTCACCCGTTCCATAGCCTTGCAAGAAAAACCACGCCAGCACATTCAGTGCGATCAAAACATAGGTCGCTATCGGGGTTCCGATTTGCGGGTTGTCATCTCTAATCGGAAACATAGCTTTTATCCGTCGCGCTTAGAATTGTTTAGAACTGGTCTTGGAAATTTGATACGTGAAATTAGACGCTTTTTAAATCTATTATTTCGGATCAAGAGACATCACATAATCGTAGCTTTCATTCAAAAGAGAAACAACGTTCTCTTCGTCATTTAGCATCTCTGGAGTAATCAATATGTAACCCTGCATAACTGAACCGTAGGATTTAATAATCGTTGTACTGTATTTTTCCAGATAGTCGCCTTGCACGTTTTTGGAAAATCGAATGCCAATTTCACCTGCTTTGTTTAGGATTGAGAACATATAGCCGTTTGCTGAAGTAAAAAACATTGTTTTGCCTTTTCTTTCAAATCGAGAACAGCGAGAAATTAGCTCGTCATAAATTTTTAATTGACTATTTACAGTACTCATAAATATTACTCCTCGAACGTTCTAATATGCTGTTTGCGATAACACTATATCCCAAATATTTTGCGAAAATCGACTCGGCCCTTTTTGTCCACAATCGTAGACCGATAACCACGCATACTCGCAACCCAACGCTTGGGGTTTGTTGCCCGGTTTAAATAGAAATCAGCAACTTGTTTGTGCGGCAATATCATAAACTCTTCTTGCTCAATGCC
>CALKRK010000200.1 GCA_937989675.1 uncultured Arenicella sp.
GAATCCGCCAAACTTCAGAGGTGTATGGTTTCCAATGTTAAATGAAAACCTAAAAAAATCATGGAAATAAAAACATATAACAAGGCAAAACACTGTCACTCACTGCGTTCGTTCGGACGCGCAAAAAGCGCGCGCCCGTGTTCGCGGCGTTAGGCATACGGAAGTAATCCATATGAAGCTTAGATTGATAATTTTTGCCATGTTTCTTTTTTCCAGCAATTCAGTGGCTCAAGATTCATCCGAATTGGAAGGTCTTGTGATGTACAACCCCATAGTTTGGGGGACAATTGTTTATATAGAAGCCTCGGGTTCTACAAAGAAGCAGTTGTTAAAGATATTCAGAGTCGAGATAAGTAAGCCTTCCCATCATTGCAGTACGGAATATGATGATTATGAGAACTGGTACTGTGACAAAGAGCCGGAGTTAGTTTTTCGTGGACTAGACGGATATGGAAAAAGAAGAGATGAAGCAATGCTTTGCCAAGAAAACAAATTTTTTAGTGAATATAAGTATCTCAATAAAGAGATGTTTATTCAGTATGGCTGTCTGGTTGCTAGCTGGGGTCCTGAACCGGATATGTATGAGTTTCACACCATTAATGAGTGGTTTGGTGATGAATGATGTCTAGCAAGATTAAAAACGTAAACGCGCACTGCGTGCGCTCGGACGCCTTTAAAACGCGGCGCCCGTTTTAAAGGCGTTATACGATAAAAAAGGAAATTCGCGATGTTAAAGAGAATACTTAAAGGTGAGCAATTCAGCTTAATGACTTTTTCACAAAGTTTTGACCAACTTTCTGTAGATTCAAATTTCGGTGGGCTTCCTGTATTTAACAAAGGCGAAACCTTTACTTTAATTGGCCTAAATGCGTATGCTGCCAAGGTAATATGCAGTACCTTGGCAAAGTCAATGATGGCAAATACATATATTCAATATTTATGTGTCAAAATGACCCAGGTTGCTGTGATGAATGGGATCCTAACGAAGGGGGTAATAAAGTTATTAAGTTCGCACCGACTACCCTGCAAATAATAGACCCTCCCGAACAAGGTGAAGTTGTTAGAAATACTGAATATGGCTGTGAAACTGCAAACTTTAAAGATTTAAGCTATAACGAGGCCAGAGTTAATTGGTCAAAGAAAAACAAGACAACTCCTCGCAATGTCCTAGGGTTATTTGGTGGTTCTCCAGAGTGGCTACAAAATGATGAGACACCAAAGTGTGAAGCTTGCAATCAAGAAATGTCGTTTATTACCCAACTAGAAACTGGCCCTGAGTATCAGACAGAAATGAACTTTGGCGGAGGTGGTTGCGCTTATCTATTTAGTTGCAGCTCTTGCAGTGAACAAGCTAAATTTTTATGGCAGTGTTAAAACGTATACCAAGGTGGTCAAGTCGACAGCAAAACGCTTGCGCGTTTCGTACCTTCCGCTTCGCTCCAGCTGCGGCTTACCACGGCGTTATGCTTCTTTAATAAATGAAATATAAGAAACCAATATTAGGAATATTCCTTTGTTTATTTTTGGGCGTGCTTCCGCTTCTAGTTTCAATGAGCGCTGGATTAATCGCAGAAGTAAATGGCTGTGTATTGCATGAAGGTAATGTAAACCCATGTGTTATTTTAGGTATAGATTTAGGTGAAACGTTGTATTTTTTTGGTTTTTGGGGTTGGTTCACTCTTATTTCTCTTCCATTTAGTATGCTAGGAGTCATAGTTTGTATTATTTGGTGGTTAATAGATGTATTTAAAAAGACACCTGAACCGAAAGCATAGCAAGTTCTAACACACCGCAGGCTAATAAGGGTACCAGGAAGACCCGGCGCCTGTTTGCAAGGCGTGAACTTAGGAGAAATTTTCAATGATTTCACATTTAACTCTCGGTACAAATGACATACAAAAAGCTGAGGATTTTTACTCTAAAATCCTAGCATCTTGTTATGCCAAACAAATTTATAAATCCGAGTCTGTTATCTTTTATCAATTTCCAGACTCACCAACCAAGCTATCCATTACCAAGCCTTTTGATACCCTGCCAGCTACCGGGGGAAACGGAACCATGCTTGCGTTACAGCTAAAAAGCGCAGAAATTGTAAATGATACCTATGATTTAGCTATTAAGTTGGGTGCTCAATGTGAGGGGCAGCCCGGCCACAGAAACAGTGGCGCATATTTTGGTGCTTACTTTAGAGACTTAGATGGTAACAAGATCGCAATTTTCTATAGGCCAGATAATGAAAATGCATAGCAAGTTAACCAACCACTTTTCGTTTATTCCTTCACGCGCTACCGAAAGCATAATGCTTTGATCGTAAAGAATTTCTAAACGTTATCAAAGTTCACAGAGCAGCAAACTGCTCTGTTGAGCGTATTTTCAACGCACTCCTAATACAAACGTAATACACGCAATTTTTAAACAAGGGATTCAAATAGAATATGAAAATTAAATATCTAATTTTTGCAATAGGCATCGCATTTTCTAATGTTAATGCTTCCACAGCAGAAAATGAATTTTGGAGCTGGTTTGTAGAGAATCAGAATGAAATATATTCGTTTAAAAAGTCTGATGAGCCAATATTCAGCGAATTTTCAAAGCAGTTGGCGTTGTTCGATGCTGAACTTGGATTTGAATTTAGCGATGTTAAAGACAATGGTAAACGGGAATTGACGATCTCAGCTGGTGGAATTGCATCTAATATTCCGGCGGTAGAAATACTGCATGCGTCGGCTCCAGAGTTAAAAAACTGGGAAGTTCTGAAATTCAAACAGAGGAAAACTGACTTAGATGGTTTTAAATTAGGTTACGAGGGGCAACTCATCGAATATAAAGACGTCAACTACCTAACTTTTGAAAACGACGGAAAATTAGGCGTAGCTCTTTTTTTTAAAAACTATAGCAAAGATAAATATGAGGCCTTCGCAGGAATTGGTTTTCTCTTTTTAGACTTAAGTTTAGGTGAGTATGACGTAATGACTAAGATGAGTTTCTTAGAGATCATGGGAGATGATTCAAAATATTATGAATCATCTAAGCCCTTAAAACACATCGTCAACGAGTTCGATAACTATTTTATTGATCAAGGCCGCATCCATGACAAGGCAAGCAACTAAGTGGGTATCGCCGCCGCTCGGCCTATTCCCGCGACGCGTTATCTTCTGCCTTTCACAGGTACTTTTTATAACGCTCTTAGTTCCAGAGCCTGCCTACGCTTTTGATCCAGAGGTTTTCGGAAATGCGCTGTTATTTAGGTTAGCGCTCCTTAGTCTCTACGCTTTTTTAACTATCATGTTCTTAGCAACATATTGGTTCCTTTCTGCAAAGCGAAGGCCGGCCAGTATCCGAGGTTGGAGATTTGTTTTACTTTTAACCCCAAGTGCATTTATGTCGATGGGTTTGTTCATGTTAAGTTTCCAAATACTTAGCAATAATGACGGCTATCTTGGTTTGGTATTTTTGTCGATCGCCTTTTTTATAACTTTTAAAATTGTTCATTCGATAATCGAATACATTGTAGCCCCCCCTAAAAACACTTAATCGTCATTTTAAGTAGAAAATTCTTACAATCCGAATAAGAGAATTTTCAATGCCATCAATCCAATATAGTCGATGGACTTCATGAGCGATAGCCTGGCGAATGATTCCAAGCTACGTGCATTTAAGGTGATGGATGATCACTAGCGAGAAAGTCTAGCAATCGAAGCTGACCGCTCTTTAGCCAGTAAGCGCGTGCAGGAAGCACAAAAAACAATCAAACATCTGGATTCTTTAGATGTTTTACATAAAAGTATATTGTTATATCTTTAATACAAGTTGATAATATTGGGAATGAGTTGCACGCGGTGGCGCACAGCAAGCAATATTGACTTTGAGACAAACAATGAACAATCAACAACGTGACCTTGTGGCAGACTGGCTCAGCTACTTTGACCACTTCGATGGGCAGCGCATTGCCGCCATAGATATCCACACTGGCCGGCGGTTCTCCTATTCACAATTCAATCAACGCGCCAATGCCCTCGCCTTTGGCTTGCAAAACCAATTCAATACTCAAAAAGGCGATCGCGTTGCGCTTGTTGCGCAAAACAGCACCGATTACTTTGAAATCATTTTTGCTTGTTGGAAATTAGGCGCGATTTTCATGCCAGTGAACTGGCGCCTTAGCCCAACAGAAGCCGCTGAGATTCTCGATGACGCCAAACCCAGTGTCATTTTGTACGACGATGAATTTTCAGCTCTAGTTGCCAATAGCCATATCCAGATGCTCGAACGCAGCCTTGATCTCGCCACTAGCCCTTACGAGCAATTCATCAGCACGCACCAACAACAGGGCGCTGGTTTAAAGCCGGCCGATGTCACTCTCGACGACATCAACACCCTGCTGTACACCTCTGGAACGACCGGTGCACCGAAAGGCGTTATCGGCACTTACCGAATGACCCAAACCAGCGTGCTGCAACAATCTTCGATTATTGATGAAGATTCCGTTTGCCTAACTTACGCGCCACTCTTTCATACTGCGGGCCTAAACAGCTACGCCTTGCCGTTGTTCCATTTTGGCGGAACAGTCTGTGTGATGCGCGGCTGGGATGCGGATATCGCCATGAAATACCTGAATGATGAAGAGACCGGTGTTACCCACACATTGGGCGTTCCTTTTCATTTAACCGTGCTTAGCCAGCACCCAGACTTTGAAAACGCTCAGTTTGCCAACCTAAAAATCATTGGTGTTGGAGGCGCTCCGGCAAACTCCGAACTGATTGAACGCTGGCATAGAAAAGGAGTGCCGCTATCTCAGTCTTACGGCATGACCGAAATATTTGGTGTGGCCTATCAACCGCTAGAAGCCGCCCGCAAGAACCCTAAGGCGGCCGGTAAGGCAGTGATGTATACCGACTTACAAATTGGTGACAGCAAAGGTAAAGCGGTTGCGCATGGCGAGACTGGCGAAATTCAGGTGCGTAGCCCCGGGTTAATGCCTGGCTACTGGAACAAGCCTGAAGAAACTCAAGCGTCGTTCGCCAATGGTTGGTTCCGTACCGGTGATGCCGGGCGCATGGACAACGATGGCACGCTTTACATTGTCGATCGCATTAAAGACATGTTTATCTCTGGCGGTGAGAATGTTTACCCCATTGAAATCGAAAACGTTATTTCAAAACTACCCGGTGTTGCTCTGGTTGCCGTTATTGGTGTGCCAGATAGTAAGTGGCAAGAAGTTGGTAAAGCCATCATCATGCTGCGTAAAGGCGCTCAATTAAGCGAAGACGAAGTGTTAGCGGCATGCAAAGACAAGCTGGCAAAATACAAGGTGCCCAAGTCTGTCGAGTTTGTGCCCGGGCTACCGATTAGCGGCCAAGGAAAAATTCTCAAACGAGAATTACGCAGCCAATACACGAATAAAGACAATATCAACGAAAGCAATGCCGGTGAGTAGTGCCCCT
>CALKRK010000201.1 GCA_937989675.1 uncultured Arenicella sp.
GGCGCAAATGGCACGCCAGTTGCAACAGCAAAGGTAAGAGAACCGCCTGTCAAATCGTATTCAAACGGTGTGCTGTTATCGTTTCCGCCACCGGCGTCCAAAGGCGCGTTAGGATTAATAAAGTTAAGTACCGTATTAAAACTTGGTGTCGTTGTATCCGAGTTAGACGATGCAAATTGAAAATTAGCGGAAAGCCGATCATTTATTTGCCAGTCAACACCAAGGCTGAATATCTCACTGTCTGTCAGACGCGAGCCAGTCTCTGTTGATGAGCGAAAGTTTGGATCGTCATCATCGTCTTCTAAATCAACGCCAATTACACCGCGAGTTGCGGCTTGTATAGAACCAAGGTTCTGCAAACCATTTGAGCCATCCAAGGAACCGAAATTGACCGTTTCAAACTGGCTAGGAACTGAAATATTGTTAAGACTGCTAACACCCGATGCCTGAATCCGTGAACTCTGTTGTATGCGTTCTTGTTCATTAATAATCGCGTCGAAAGAGAACTTCAAATTGTCGCTCGGCGACCACTCAAAGGTACTCGCGATGTTCGTGGTTTCAAATTCAAGATTGTCGTAATCCTGAACAAAGAACTGAATTGGCAGAAAATCAAAACCCTGAGCGCTAGCGGCCCCACTGCCTGAACCAATGAAGTTATCCCGGTCGGCACGAGGGCGAAACGCGGTAACGTCTTGTTCGGTATAGCTCGCACTAACCACTAGGCCAAAATCGCCGCTGTCTGTTGTCCAATTGTCGCCATAACTGCCTGATATTCTAGGCGTTGCACTGTCGGTCGAGAGACTACTATCTTCTGCTTGCACTCGAATCGATGCAACACGCTCTTTCAAGTCAAGCGGCCGAATTGTTCTTAAGTTAATGGTGCCACCGACGGACCCTTCGATGGTTTTCGCTTCCGACGCTTTAGTAACTTCAACGGCCGAAATAATGCCGGCAGAAATATCTTCAAAATTGATACCACTGCGTCCGGCTCCGGAACCAGAGGTAGACACACCGTTGATTTCAGTGCGGTTTGCATTGGTTCCGCGGATCTGCACGCCTGTGCCAACGCCCGCCGTACGAGTAATCTGTATTCCCGTAACGTTCTCAAGAACCTCTGCAAGGTTTTGGTCAGGTAGCTTACCGATGTCTTCAGCGATAATCACCTCTTTGAGGTTATCTGCCGATCGTTTTTCTGCGAGCGCGCTGCGCAGCGATGAACGAATACCCGTTACAACAATCTCTTCGAGACCCTCGTCTGAGTCGGGCGTGGCCGTTTGGGCCAACGTTGCAGTAGAAACACCAAGCATGCTGGCCGCTACGCCGGCGACTACTAGGTTTTTGGTCGACATAAGCGTGATAGCTTGTGCGACCCTCCTCCGAACTAAATTCATCCTAATCTCCTCATAACTGATTTTTAAAATTGGTCTTTTTGTTTGACTTTGTCTTACATATTATTATCGACATCGCCGAGACATACTTACAAAATACTAAAACAATTACAACGATTATTTGACAATAAAGTTAATAATTGTAATTAAATATTGTATGACCAATTCACTATACAGCTCTAAAGTTATAATTATTAGCGAGTTAAGCGCGCTTTCTAATGTGTTTAAGGAGGTCAGGATACGGAGTAACTCTTCAGAAAACACAAAACAACGAATGAAAATTTACATTATTGTCTTACAATTTCCGATTAAAACCACTATAGTTAATGAAACAATGGGTTACAAATACAGATAGACATGTCTAACAAAAAACGACTATACATTACCGTTTACAATGAAATAGCTAAGCTAATAAAGGCTGGTGAATTTCCCGTTGGTAGTAGGCTCCCAACAGAGCGCGAGCTCTCAGAACGCTTTAAAGTGAGTCGGCCAACCATCCGTGAAGCAATCATTGCATTGGAAGCCAAAGAACAGGTATCGGTAAAGGCAAACTCCGGCGTTTACGTGCTGGGTAACAACCTTATTGATGATGATTTTAGCCGTGAAATCAGCGCCTTTGAATTATTAGAGGCAAGAGTGCTTATTGAGGGTGAAGCGGCCGCGTTGGCAGCTCGAATGATTACAAAAGACGAACTTGAAGAACTGGCCGATGCATTACAAGATCTCCAGCGCGAGGGAGTTGAGGATATATCATCATCAAGCGCAGACAGGCGCTTTCACTCGGTTATCGCCCACGCAACACACAATAAAGTTATTGCTAAGCAAATTAAAAATTTGTGGGATATACAAGAAAATTTCGACCATATCTATAAAGCCCATCAATCAGTTTGTGTGGCAGATGCCAGCACTAGAATTACAGATCATTCGGCGATCTATGATGCCATCGCAGCCGGAGATGTGCTTGAGGCCCGCCGTGCTATGCGTGCTCACTTCTCTGATTTACTTGAAGCCATGCATGACGCGTCTGAGCGTGAAGCCGTTGAAGCAACAAAACGTAAGGTATCGCAGCTACGAGAGCGCTTTACGATAGGTGAAGCTCTAAAGGTCTCGTAGTTGCAGAACATAGTCGCGGAAACCTTCACTCCTTAGAAAACTGGAATCTTTGTTTTCAAGAACACTGCCAATAGAATAATCAAACCCGTATTCTTCTGGCCACTTCACCCGCCTTCTGCTTGCAAAAATCGCCTCTAAAATCTACTAAAAACTAAAAAGAGCATCGCAGATTTGAAGCTTTGGCGTTGGGTGCCCGTATAACTACCTAATCACTAAACCACTAAAAAGACACCCATCTCAAGTATTTGCGATGGGTGTCCATTTTACTGGCTCTATTGTCACTAATGAATAGCTATATTAATTAGTGACGTCTTCGATTAAGAAGTCTACTGTTGTAATTCTAGACCCGCCATTAAAGTCCCCAAAATCACAATCACGCGATGTGTAGGTGTCGCCATCCTCAAATAGATTCGATGCGTACAATAATTCGAACGTCACGCCGCAGGTTTCACGCGGATTCACTTCAGCATTAAAAAACAATCTACCCGCTATCCTTATTTGAGGTGTACCGCCACCATCTTGTCTTACAATGAGAGTTGTATCTCCGCAGTTAGTGTCAAGTGGTCGGTCACTAAATGCGTTGTTGAGAGAAGATCCGGTACAAATTTGCCTACCACCATTTGGAAAAGATCCCGTTCGCGTATCATCAAAAATTGTGACCTCAGTGCGAACTGCGGCGGTAGATGCAGAGATATTACCAGACATATCCTGAGGTGTAATCCTAACCTTTCTATCGTTATGATTTGGGCTGCGGCCAATAGCGACTTCCTGACCGTCAGTCAAATCGTCGTCAGAATCAGTAAATCTATTAGCAGGATTGGAGAGGAATTCGTAGACTTCGTCACCATCTGTTAAACCATCGCCTAAACCATCGTCGTCACTATCTGCAACACGAGGCAAGGTCACGTCGTCATAGCCTGTACCGGTGGTGCGAATGCCACTAGCAAAGTCACCTCTCACCACACGCCGTTGGCCTGGTCTGATTTCATCAAAATCAAAGTGGTCGTCGTTGTCGGTATCATTGTGATTCAAGTTTGTGCCATACCCTTGTTGACCTAAAAGGTTGCTCTCAATCTGAGTGTTGTCACAGACATCAGCGGCGTCACAAGCGGTAAGGTAGGCGTTATAATCGAGCATGCCTATCTCCGAAAACGTAATACAGGTAGTTGCCGCATCACCAATACACACATCGCCACCAACTCTGTATTCATTAGTATCGAGAATGCCATCTCCATCGGTGTCTACCTCATCTGGGTTACTACCAAGGAATTTTTCTAACAAATCAGGTAAAAGATCACCGTCAGTGTCTACATTATTCGGATCAGACGTCACAGAAATCGGCGTGCTAGAGCCATTAACAAAAACATCATAGCCTTGTCTTTCTTCGCCATTTGATAGGCCATCGCCATCATCATCCAAGAATGCATCACCATCATTAGGGTCATTTGGATTTAAGCCTATTCTCAACTCAACTAAGTCACTAACTCGGTCGCCATCAGTATCCGCACTGAGCGGGTCTGTGGCGTAGCCGTTAATAGATAATGCTGCATCACAATTTGGGTTTTCGATATGAAATCTTAGGCTTCCATTGCTGCCACTGTACGGAGTTATTGTCGCGAGGTCTTCATTAACTTCGAGTCGATTACCAGTCAATTCCTCGTAGTCTGTGAGACCGTCTAAATCCGTATCGCGTTGTCTCGGGTCAAGCCCACACGCAGATTCTTGGTGGTCAAGCAAGAAATCTCGGTCTGAGTCAGCTTGATTTGGGTTTGAGTAGACAAGAAAACTCTGTGGCGAAGTACGCAGCTGCACACGCCAACCATCCTGAATTTCTTCGGCATCTGTTAGAGTATCGCAGGATACTTGTTCATCTAACGGGGTTTCTGGGTCTAAAGGCAATACCGGCGGTGGCGAATTAATATCACACCCGTCAGTGTTCACTAACTCGTCAGAACTACCATGCAAATATTCTTCGCGAGCCCATACGCCGTCTCCGTCACTGTCTTGAACGTAGGTAAAGTTATATTGCTGACCTGATCTCAAGACAATATCGTTAAGATCAACAGCGCCGATTTCTTCACCCGTAAACAAAACCCAGAATTTAGAATCTTCCCCATTTACTTCTACGTCTCTAAAGCGAGTGAGCTCTTCTCGTGGAGAGCCTGCAGGCAACAAGATATCATCATTATTTTGATCATTGACAACCGTGGTTTGCAGGTCACCATCATCGCCGGCTCTAACAAGCAATTGTCCGGGAGCCACTATTGCGCCTACGGGGAATATCTGAATGTCGTCTGCATCGGCCATCGTGTCGACTCGACCATTACCCCCATCGATAATTCTAGCGGATGGTGTTGACTCTGTGGTCTCGTAATCGGGTAGTACCAAGACATCATCTCCACCGAGGATGATGGAATCTATTTCACCGTTTTCACCTGACTCAATGATTATGGAAAGTGGCTCTAGGGAATTACCAACTTCGGCCACTGCGACATCATCAACAAGAGCGAACGTTTCTACTATGCCATTGCCACCATCCCTGATAGTTGGTTCATTAGTAAAACCAATAATCTCAAGCGCACGTTTCATAGTAATACCACGTGGTTCACCGGTTGACTCGTCATGGTCACTGGCGGTTGCGATACGGTAACGCTCGGTACGGCCATCGCCTAAATCGAATGAGACACCGGCAGTGCGGTCAAGTACCTGTTGTGAGGTAAAGGCAAAGTTATTGCCTTGTTCATCGACAATATCAAAATTAGCCAAGCGCACGATGAGCCCGCGAGGATTTTTAAGCAGTTGCTCTATTTCATTGGGGAACACGGCACCAGATTCGGTTGCAAACACAAATGGTCCGCGCGCCGTATCTCCCAATGCACCAATATTAACCGAGTCTAGATTCGAATTCTGCGGAGTAAGAGATGCCACTGGGATTAGCTTACGTCGATCACTTGGGTCTTGCGTCAACGCAGTAAGCTCAAGGTTACTGATTGTAAATGGTATGTCCCCTGCGTTATCGACACTGATGTCTACGCGGACCGCTGCATCTACTACCTCGCGAGTCACGGTTTCGTCAACGCTAACTTCCGATGACGATGTTAAGGAGTCATGATAAGCCTCTTCCGAAGATCGTGAAGATTCCTCACCAAATTGAACGGTTGCACCTCTTGCTGAGCCTTCTTCTTCAGCCACTTCTCCAGTGACACTAAATCCAACAGTCGCGCGAGCACCAAAGCCACCGGTGGTACTACCACCAAAATTGTATTCTCCAGACACCGTTGAACTTAGGCTTCTGCTGTTGCTGATAGTATTGCTGGTTGAGTTTTCATTGGACGACGACAAGGAATCATTTTCGGATTGCGAAAGCGTTGCTTCAGAGGTCTGAGATTCTGAGCGAGTTTGCCCTTCGCTATCAGTAAACGTGAAGCGTGTATCCAATTGCAAATTAATGCTACCAACGTCGATATCAGGGCTTGGTATGTCGGCTACCAATGGATTCCTATTACCGGCCGCTAATTCAGTCGGATCGTCTATTTGATCTCCATCGGTATCCGCTAGAATTGGCGAGGTTTTGAAAAATAGATACTCAAAGCCATCTTGAATGCCGTCGTCGTCCGTATCTTGATCAACTGGGTTACTGTAAATGATGTTCCATTCGTCATAGTCCGGCAAGGTATCGCCATCGGAATCGTTGTTACGAGGGTTCATGCCACCATGGCGTTCTTCAGCATCGGAAATGCCATCGCCATCGGTATCGCTATTGAATGGGTCTGAGGTAACAGTGATGGTTTCGCTGGTGCCATCGGTACGCACCACAATTACCGGCCAACCATCTAGTTCAATATGATCGAGCAGGCCATCTTCATCGGTGTCGACAACTTCATCACCGCTTGGTGCGGTGCCAACAAACTGAGCTTTTGATAGGTCAACTTCGACTTCAGGGATAGGACCAGAAATGGTATTGCCCGCGCGATCTTTCACATTAACGGCGGTAATGGTGTAGGCAACATCGCTTTGTAGGCCAGTGTTGAGCAAGACGCTCGTGTGCGACTCATCAACGAATTGAACGGCCGTCACCGGCAAGGTGCCATTATTGGCATCACGCACAATATTAAAGTTGCTGATAGCAGCCGCAGATTCACTGCTCATAGGCTCGCTAAACTGTAAAACCACTGACGTGCTACTGCTGGACGTGGCGACCACCACAGTTGGCTGCACTGTATCGACCGCAATAGTAACTTCAGCGATATAACTTCTACGCCCGTAGTTGGCTGACGCAATGATGATGTTTGCGCCATCGCCGATTTCTACGTTGCCTTGAAAACTGCTGGAGTTTGGAAAAACTCGTTGGCCTTGCAGTTCAACTCTGTCTAGGTTGATGTTCTCTTCAACGGTGCCCACCACATCGACGACATTGCTATTGGTTGAGCCATTATCTTGGGGTGATGTGATTACTATCGGCTCTCGCTCTGGTGTTTGTAGAG
>CALKRK010000202.1 GCA_937989675.1 uncultured Arenicella sp.
GTGCCCGGAATGTCTTCAACGCCCTCCATTAGCTTAATCAACTGGTCACGATCACTCTCTCGGCATGGCGCAAACCCAACACCACAATTTCCTAACACGGCGGTAGTCACACCATGATTTACCGAAGGCTTGAGTTCTTCATCCCACGATACCTGCCCATCATAATGCGTATGCACATCTATAAACCCTGGTGTCACAATGGCACCATTGGCATCAACTGTGTGTTTCGCAGGCCCTGCACAGCGTCCGATCTCGGTAATCACACCACCACTAACGCCTATATCTGTCTTAACCGGAGCCAGACCATTTCCGTCATAGACTAAACCATTTACAATTTTCAGATCATACATAACCGCCTCCAAGACAAATTTATCATACGCGCTCTGCCCTTTTCGAACTTGCTCTAAAGATTAAAACAAGCAATAAACCAGCAATGATATGCCAGATACCCCACAAACCGGCTACCGCTGCCGCTCCGCCTAAACCACCGAGCTGAGTTAATAAAATCACAATTCCTAAGCCAGTATTTTGAATACCAACCTCGTAGGTGATCGCGATGGACGATGAGCGGCCAGCTCGAACCAATCTCGCGACCCCGTTTCCAGCTAGAAACGCACAGGCATTATGCAGCAGTACAAGCCCTATCAAGCCGACACCAATGGTTAGGAATTGCTCTAAGTATTTCCAAGTACCTAAGGCAATAATCGCCAGCAAACCACCACCACCCAATAATACCAGCGGTTTACGAATTCTGGCGGCTAGGTCAGGTAGACTGACCGCTAATAACATTCCCAAGACTAGCGGTAGGGCCAGTACGATGGCCGTCTGAATCAAAAAATCAGTGCGGTCAAACTCGATTTCAGTAAGTAGTGACGCGGTTGGTGGGTACAGGCCACACCAGAACACAATGGCTAGCGGCGTAATGAATGCGGCCGCGATACTCGACGTAGCGGTTAAAGAGACCGACAGTGCCGCATTGCCACGCGCCATCAACACCAACAAATTCGATACATTCCCACCTGGGCAGCAAGCAATCAGTATCATACCTAATGCCACTGAAGTGGGAGGCGCCAGTAAAAAACACAAAGCCAGCGTTAGCACAGGCAGTACCAGCAGCTGCCCAACTAGGCCAGCCACAAATACTCGCGGGGAGTTTTTAAAGAATTCGAAGTGAGCCGGGCGAAGACCTAAGGCAACGGCAAACATCATCATTGCTAATGCCACGCCCAAGCCTATCTCAGAGCTACGCCCTAACTCTAGCGTGAAATTTTCCAGAAGATCCGTTTCAGGAAACCTCATCAACGCTTATTGGTAAACCTGAAATTTAGTGATATCTGATACCGGCACTGTATAGGTCATGACACCGTTATGACGAAAGATCTCAATTGACGCAATGCTTTTTTCAACACCCAGAAGCCGCCCTTTCAAACTCGAACGGTCACCACTTCTGAATATTTGAATATTACTGTCTTTATAGTTACGAATTTGAGAGACCGGCACCGTTTGAAAGGCTCTCTCGCGTTTCTTTTCACCCGCTTTTGCTAACGCCGCCTCTTCAGCTTCTTTCACGAGCTCGCTCACATCAATCGCTACCGGCTCGCCTTCGGACGTAATCGACATATTCAACCAGCGCACGACGTCCTTAGCTTTAAAAAATTTGGCGTTTTTAAAGTTTTGCAATTGCTTGGATGGTTTCGATTGAACCGTCAACCTCGAATCTCCGCGAAAATACTTCACCAATGCCTTGCGAAAATCTGGCCCTAAGTCGGCCCCAAATGAATTTTGCGAATATTTAGGAGAACCGACCACCTTTTCAAGAAACACATCAGAAGAAACACCAAACTTATCAGCGCAATAAGCAATAAATCTTTCTGCGAAACCTGCGCCGATCTCAGAAGTAAAATTTATTTGTTTGACTTCGGGTTGCTCGCCACCACCAACTGCCAGAGCAATGCCGTTCGCGTCGAACACACCATCTAGATCAAAGGTCATCGCCTGATCAGCGGAGAACACCGAAAACGTAGAATTAAAAGGGTCACTCAAATCAATAGACATCGACATATCCGAGTTGATTCTGGGTAAACTAATTTCGGTGTAATTAAAGGTCGTATCAAAATCTCGACAATGTTTGTCAGGATTAACCGCATCTGGATTCAGGTGCTTAACCAAGGACGTGTCAAATGACACATTATCTACTTCAATTGAAAAAGACTCGGGATAACGTCCATCGGCAAACAGCTTATCACCCTTGAGCGCGGCAAACCGATCAGAGGACTTCACTGTTATGCGTGCAATATTAATGGGCTCCTCCGTTTTGGGAGGCGTGACTTGAAAACCCAAAAGCGACAGTGACCCATCAAAATCCAGCTTAACTTTGTCATAACGCATTGCAACAAAGGGCGTTGCCATCGCAATCAGGTCGTCAAGCTTGCTTTCATATTGTTTTTCCACAAAAAATTTACCACCAAACACAATGGCAGCAGCAAGCAACAAAATCAAAATGATATTTTTCATGGATCCCGTTTAACCATGTTGTTCTCGTTCATACTGACGATTATGACGCGCCTATTCAATAAAATCTATCTAAGCCAACATTTTCAAAGCAGGTTCGAACCAACACCTGTTCATAAAAATTAAACGTAGGGCCGGCGAATAGCCAAAGCTTGGGCCTAGCTTCTATAGCAGAACAAAGGTTCGTTTAGCTCGCTAATCGTGGTATTACTAATATTGAACAATAAAACTAATGAAATTCAGCATGACTCTGGACCTAAGCATTCTACTGACTGGCTTTAGCGTATTCGCCATCGCCATTTTACTTGTCGCGTATTTGTTTTACCTGCCTGACATGCGCAAAAGTCGTGGCGGTAAAATCGCCTGCGCATTTTTGCTCATTAGCTTGATATTGCTGCAAATGGCTCACTATGGATACTTCAGCCGTGGCATTGACTTACTATCATACAGAGCTTACGGCATGCTGTTAATGAGCATCCCGGCCTCATTTTTCTTTTTCGCTCGAGTCATTTTGATCCCTGAGGTGAACTATGAGAAGAAAGATTTACTGCATTTATGCGCACCGATTCTAAGCGCTATTATTCCGGTAAGCGCTATGCCACCCGTTGCCTTTTTGTTTGGCACCGCCTACACCTGTTGGTTTGCACGATTGGTATTAAGGCTGAGAACTCACAGCGACAGATTCAAATTTGAGATGTTCTTCTTCGGTCTATTCGCACTAATGGCAATCACGGCTTTGATCCTAGGATTATCACTCCCCTATCTCGACCATCACATTTACTACACAACCTACGCCAATGCGGTGTCAATCGCGATGTTTCTAATCGTTGCTGCATTGATTTTTTTCCCGGCTCTGTTGAGCGATATATTGCTGATTACAGAACTGGCCTATGCCAAATCAAAGCTTGCGGGGATCGACACAGAATCAAAAGTCGAAGACCTGGAAAGGTTGATGCAATACGAAAAACATTTCCAAAACGAGAATTTAAGCTTATCCAATTTATCGGAGCTAATGGACCTTACTTCTCACCAACTTTCCGAGCTAATCAATACACATTATGGCTATGGTTTCCCTCGTTTCGTGCGGGAACACCGAGTTCGAGAAGCAAAAAAATTATTACTTGCCGAGACCAGCGCGTCGGTACTTTCTATTAGCATGATGACCGGGTTTAAGTCTCAATCAAATTTTTATACAGCATTTAAAGAGATCACAGGCTTATCGCCGGGCCATTATCGGAAAAAGTATAAAAAGTAGTAAGTCTTTGAATTTCAAAGGAAGCTAACAATAGCATGAGGCACGCGAGAAAATTTGTGCCAATTTCGACCTTAATTTGCTTGATCCTTAGCTCAAATTCGCCGATCCTCCTAATTTCACTGGGGGGTGAACATGAAATCAAAAATCGATATGAAGGACATCCAACTAACGCAGCTCAATAGCGCCTGCTTGGTTTGGATTTCAAAATTTGCACGTGCGTTACAGGCGCACAATGGGGTAGTTATTCGCATGCAGGATAAAAATGTGATTAGCCAAATTGTAGAGCAAGCGCACAACACTGATAACCCAGATCTACAACATCTTTACCGATCTTTGAAGAATGAAATTCGTATCTTGATCAACAGCGAGCAATTTGACCAACGCAGCTTGGCCAAATTTATTGTGTCACCAACACAGCAGGAAAAGCTCAGCAAACGCACTCGCTAATTAGGTAGCTCTTGGTGAACCAACTCCGAGAACACACACACCCTTAACCTCTTTTCTGCCACCACACGTCATCAGAATCGGCCAGTCATCGCGATTTATAACCATACGGCACCGCAATTACGTTGTCGGATTTTTCTGTGTTAAATTCCCCTCATCAAAACACCACGAGGGTATCAATTGAATGAAACCACAACGATTATGGCGAGCCTGTCTAGGTTTGTTGATTGCCGTTTGCGTATTTCCGACGGCGACACTGGCAACAGAAATTGAATTCAAGAATTGTCAGGTCAAACTCAATGCAGTTGAAATTGATGCCGAGTGCGGCACATTAACGAGAGCCGAAAACCCCGACGAACCGGCTGGTCGGCAGATTGACCTTTTTGTCGCAAAGTTTGCTTCACGTTCTGCGAAGCCCGCGGATGACGCCTTCACCATGATTCAAGGCGGCCCAGGCGGGTCATCCATTGATATGGCGATCGGCATGCAGCAGGTGCTCGAATCGATCCGCGCAAAACGCGATGTATTAGTCGTTGACCAGCGCGGTACCGGGCGATCTAACAAGCTAGCTTGCCCAGAGATGGACAACGACGAGGTGTTTAGATTTGACCCAATCATTGCAGCCGAATATGCCAAAAAATGTTTGGCCGAAAACAGTGATTCAGACCCGCGTTTCTACACCACCAGCGTCGCCGTGCAAGACCTTGATGCGGTAAGAGAAGCCGCGGGATACACGCAACTAACCGTGTACGGCGTTTCATACGGCACACGCGTTGCGCAGCACTATCTGCGCCGATTTCCTGAACAAACGCGAGCGATGATTATTGATGGTGTCGCGCACGTCGGCCTAAATTTAGCTGGTGGTGAGATTGCTAGGCAGTCACAACACTCCTTTGATGGCATGGCTGATCGCTGTTCAGCCGAAGAGCACTGCCGTACTCGCTTTGGTGATATTCGAGCTAAATTCAAAGCGGTTCGCGAACGACTGTTGGCACAACCAGAAAAAATAAGCTTGCCACACCCGCAAACCGGTAAGATGCAAACTGAAACGGTCAGTGAACAAAACCTCTACGCAAGCGTTCGAATGCTACCGTATTCTACCGAGGGCATTGCGCTTATGCCGCTGATGATTTCAGAAGCATTTGACGGCAATTACATTCCGATCACCGCTCAAACCTTGATGATGAGCGAGTCCTTCACTGAGGGCTTTGCCATGGGTATGCAAAATTCGGTGATTTGTGCCGAGGACTACCCGTTTATTGAAGAAAGCGATACGCAAAATTTGGACGACACGTACTTCGGCAGTACCACCATCGACGGAATCAATGTCGTTTGCACGCATTGGCCAAAAGGAGTGATGGACGATGACTTTCTCAAACCATTCGATTCCGAAAAACCGGTGCTAATTTTATCGGGCGAGACCGACCCCATCACACCTGCCAGTAACGGCGAAATCGCCGCCAATATGTTTAGCAATTCTAAGCATATCATTGTGCCTGCGCACGGTCATGGTGTAATCCA
>CALKRK010000203.1 GCA_937989675.1 uncultured Arenicella sp.
TGAACATCAGTACTGTATCGATGTGCTGGCGATTGACGATCTTTCATCAATTATTGACCTATTTGCCGATGAACGTGTTCTTAAATTGTTTCATGCTGCCCGCCAAGACATGGAGGTCATCTATCAGACGCTTAATGTATTACCTAAACCAATTTTTGATACCCAGTTAGCGGCTGCGTTTTGCGGGGCTGATATGCAGATTGGCTACGGCGGTTTGGTTGCCGAGCGCACCGGAGTGGAGTTACCCAAGACTCAATCACGCACAGACTGGACACGTCGGCCCTTGAGCGCCGACCAAATTAAATATGCGGGCGAAGACGTTGCCTATCTAGAGACTTTGTATGAGCTTGCAAAAAATGATTTAGCTAGCAATGGCAAGACCGAGTGGTACGAAGAGGAAATTCAAACGTATTACGAGCTGGACAAATATGTAATAGATCCTGCGGTGGCCTATAAGCGCTTGTCCGGAGGTAATCTCAAATTGAAGCAGCAGTATTTGCTAAAAGCGTTGGCCGAATGGCGAGAGTCGACAGCGCAGCAGCGCAATATCCCAAGAACCTGGGTGCTAAAGGACGATAAATTGTACGAGCTTGTTACTCAGAACCCGAAATCTGAGCAGGAAATCCACGATATGGGCATTTTTGGGCGAAAATCAGCCAGCTACCTAGTTCCCGAAACATTTAAATTAATGCAAGCGGTAAAGGCCGAGGAAGCTGCGCTATGGCGTAAGGTAGAGCCATTAACCAAACAAGAAAGAGGTATTTGTAGTGCGATGATGAAGGAGTTAGCAAAATTGGCATCATCGCATGAGGTAGCGCAAGGTCTGTTAGCTACTCGAAAAGACATAGAGGCGTTATATCGACATCGACAATCGAAAAAGGTGCTCAAAGGTTGGCGTAAGGACTTGGTCGGAGAACCTCTTATAGAGTACTTGCGTGCCGAGATGATTTAATTGCTATAAGGCGAACCCTAAAATAGGGTTGTTCAGCTTAGCTTAAGGTTCAATTCAGTTACCATTCAGCATCGTTCATATACATTGGCTCCATCGAAATACCAATAAGGTAATAACCAGGAGTCAATAATGACTATAGCAACTAACACAACTTATAGAGCTCTTCCTCGTACGGTGATCGCCGCAGCGGTTTTAGCCACAACGATTGGTGCAGTGGCGATACCCGCTTCAGCAGGTAACTACCGGAATCAGTCAAGCTATGACAACTCGACTGTAGATTACGCCAGAGTGATTGATGTTAAACCTTTGGTTGAGACATATCAGATCAGTAATCCGGTTGAGCGTTGTTGGGATGAACGTGTGCCAGTTCGTGATACAGCATACGACCGTGGCTACCGTAATAAGTCTAAAACACCGGAAATCTTGGGCGCAATTATCGGCGGTGTTATCGGTAACCAGGTTGGTAAACGAGGCGGTGGTAAAGCCCGAGATGTGGCGACAGTTGCCGGTGCTGTACTTGGTGGGTCAGTAGGCCGTGATGTGAAGCACAAAAACAACCGACGTCATCGTGACTATGATGACCGTTATGAGCGGGTACGTTACGAGACGGTGCAACGCTGCGAAGTGAAAGAATCGTATGTTACTAAGGAAGAGGTTGTTGGTTATGATGTGTCGTATAAATACCGAGGTAACGTGTTTCATACACAAATGGACCAACATCCTGGTGACAAAATTAAAGTGAAGGTTACCGTTGATCCGGTATAAAATAGAACCTGAGTGGCTTGAGGGTGGGCTTAGCTCACCCTCAAGCCACATTCTTAAAACCTGTATTTATTATAGTTTTAGTAGCATACTTATTCATAAATCAAAGTGGTTATTGTGATGACAGCGTTTAAAACAAAGCTAGCACTGGCAATCAGTACAACGTTATTAGGCGTTGTGTTGATGATTGCGGGTATTGGCTCGGCGGCCGCCATCGGTTATGAAGATGCTTGGTCACCTAGTGATCATGAATTGGTTCAGGGAGGTGACCTTAAATCTCGTAGCGACGTAATTCGAGAAGTTAAGAAACGGTATGACGCTGAAGTTCTGCGAATTAGCTTCGATGAAGCGCGTAAGGTATATCGAGTGCGTGTTTTAATGCCGAACGGTAAGGTTCGAAATTTGACTATCAGCGCTCGGCGCTAACAGGGAAGCTTATGCGTTTGCTTATCGTTGAAGACGAGCTCAGTCTGCAAGAGCAGTTGGCCGACAACCTACGAAAACAAGATTATGTGGTCGATGTTGCCAGCGATGGTGAAGAAGGTCTGTATTTCGGAGAAGAATACCCAATTGACCTGGCCATTATTGACCTTGGTTTGCCAAAACTGGATGGCGTAGAACTGATTAAACGCTTGAGAAAAAGCGGGCGCTCATATCCGATACTCATTTTAACGGCTCGTAATCGCTGGCAGGAAAAGGTTGAAGGGCTTGAGGCGGGTGCCGATGACTATTTGACTAAGCCTTTTCATCCGGAAGAACTTTCCGCCAGAATTAAGGTGCTGTTGCGTCGTTCTGTTGGTTTGGCGGATAACTCCTTAGCCTGTGGGCCTATCAAAATTGATACTTCTTCTAAGCAAGTATTTCTAGATGGCGAGCCACTGACTATTACGGCTTACGAATACCGTTTGTTGTCATATTTAATGATGCACACCGGCAAGGTTCTCTCTAAGCGCCAATTGGTTGATCACATATACGAAGAGGATGATGACCGCGATAGCAATACTATTGAGGTGTTTATCCGTCGGCTGCGCAAAAAGCTGGACCCTGAAAATTCTTTAAAACCGATCGAAACGCAGCGCGGGCGCGGCTACCGGTTCAGGCTCCCTAGAAACTCCGACTGATCTGATCACCTTGTATTCACTGCGTCGCCGACTTCTGATATCCGCCACGTTGGTGTTATTGGTGTTTCTCGGCTTTATGAGTCTAGGTTTGAATCGCGCATTCGAGCAAAGTGTGTTGAGTAACGCTGAGGATGCCCTGCGTAACCAAGTGCTGCTGCTGATCGCGAATATTGATGTTATTGACGGCGAAGTAGTAGTACCGCCATTTTTACCTGAAGCCCGCTTAACGCAAGCCGATTCCAGTCTTTTCGCTCAAATTCAAACTCCGAAGGGTAATGTGATCTGGCGCTCCCGTTCTTTGCTCGGTGCCTCATTGCCAGTGGCAAAGAGTTCGCAAGGCCAATTTCGTTTCTTCGAAAAGCTAAAATGGCCAAGCAGACCAAATATATACACTACGACATTGGGTATTGAATGGGAGACCGATGACGGCGATTTTCCGTTCGTTGTGCAAGTTGCTGAGCACTCACAAGCATATGAAAAGCGCTTAGCTCGATATCAGCGTCAGGTAGGGTTCTGGTTGCTGGTGCTTGGGTCTGCCTTAATCGTGTTGTTACTAATTATTTTGGGTTGGGCTCTGAAGCCGTTAAACAAGGTTGCTACGCAGGTTGGTGAAATTGAAGAAGGTATTCGCCAACGGTTTGATGAGGATTATCCTTTAGAAGTCAGCAGGTTAACTCAGAATCTTAATCAGTTACTTAATTTTGAGGAGCAGCGTATTGGTCGGCAAAAAGAAGTGTTGGGTAACCTCGCGCACAGCCTTAAAACCCCCATTGCGGTATTAAGCGGGTTAGCTTTTTCAAAGGAAAATGATTCTGAAGCTCGCGCCCAACTTTCAACCATGCAAACAATTATCGATTACCAGTTGCAGAGCGCGTCGGCGGTTGGCCGTCGGCGTTTCGCTAAGCCTGTCTCGATTTATGAGTCGACCCAACAGATAGTGAATAGTCTCAAGAAATTGCATCAAGACAAGGAGCTACAGGCGAATTTGAATATGGATGAAGGCCTCCATTTTTACGGAGACCAAGGTGATTGGATGGAGCTAGCGGGTAACTTGCTGGATAACGCGTTTAAATGGGCAGCAAAGTCGGTATCCGTTAGCGTAACAAGTTTATCGCTAAATGACAGTCAGTCGCATCGCAATGGGGTACGGTTGATTGTAGAAGATGACGGCCCCGGAATTGATGATCAGCTTAAGCAAACAATTTTACAGCGGGGAGTGCGTCTAGACAGCCAAACTCCGGGTCATGGCTTAGGTTTACACATCGTAAAAGGCATTGTAGAGGCCTACAACGGTGAGTTAATTGTCGAAAATGCCGTCGGTGGTGGTACTCGTTTCAGTGTTGATCTGAACTAGTTTTGTATCGATACCAGTTCCTAAAATTGATCGAGACCTAGGTAACTTGCCGCGTTCTCTTGTGCTCTCACCATTTCCATTTCATTTAGGTAAAGAAATTCGCCCACTTTGCGAGCCAAAGATACCTCGTCGGCCTCAATGGCATCGTCTGCATAGGCGAGTATCCATAAATATTCGAGCAGCTTAATGCGCTTGGCATTGCCCCAATTATTTCTTATTTCTTCGGTGATTTTGCTCAGATCTGCAAATTCATGTGCGCTGCTTTTCGCTAATTTTAAAGTCGACTCTAATTCGTCTTCCGTCAACGAAAACTCTTTAGTAAGCAAGCTTCTCATGTGCAAGATCTCTGCGTTATCAACAAAGCCATCGGCGCGCGCCATTTTATAAAGCAGTATTGCCGCCGCGAGCTGTAGTTGCTTCTCAGCCCGTATACTTGCCTTTTTCTTGCTAACAAAGAGCTTACCTAGTGCCATTACGATTGCTCACTTATTGTTGATGTATTGGTTTATTGTAGCGATGAAGATGAATCCTTAATAGTAGACTAACGTCTAGAGTTATGACAAATCGCACTAGGATATTCAAATTAATTTGTGATAATTCGTTATCTGAATGTCACACATCACTCAGCACTCACTTGGCGCAACACAAAATTACCGCTTTAATACGGTTTATGGTCTAGCAAGCCATATCGTAGTTTGAACCATTTTTTACAGACCTAAGAGAACCTATTAATGGCCATACCAGAAATTCTAGCAAATTTATCTGTACCCGCTATTGCGGCGCCTATGTTTATTGTTTCTAGCAAAGAAATGGTGATTGAGCAGTGCAAAGCCGGAATCGTAGGGTCTTTTCCAGCGCTGAACGCACGCGGTGAAGGCGAGTTTGAAAAGTGGCTGATTGATATTACCGATGAGTTAGATCGTTATAACCAGAGTAATCCAGATTCGCCAGCTGCGCCTTTTGCGGTGAACCAAATAGTGTTTAAGAGTAATGCGCGTTTAGATGAAGACATGGCTTTATGTGTGAAATATAAAGTACCAATCATTATCACCTCGCTGGGCGCGAATGAAGCCGTGAATGACGCTGCTCATTCTTACGGCGGAATCGTATTTCATGATGTCATCAATCAGCGGTTTGCAAAAAAAGCGATTGAGAAGGGAGCGGATGGTTTGATTGCTGTTGCGGCTGGCGCGGGAGGGCATGCTGGTGCGCAGAGTCCATTTGCGCTAGTGCAGGAGACCCGAGAATGGTTTGATGGCCCTCTGGCGTTATCTGGCTGTATTGCCACTGGGGATTCGATACTCGCCGCACAAGCGATGGGGGCTGATTTTGGCTATATTGGTTCGGCATTTATTGCCACTAAGGAAGCCAACGCCGCCGAGGAATATAAAAACATGGTCGTTGATTGCGATGCATCAGATATCGTTTATTCAGACTATTTTACAGGCGTTGCGGGCAATTATTTAAAACCCAGTATCGCGAGTGCAGGGATGGACCCTGACAATCTGCCTAAGGGCGATATTAGCGCAATGCAAAAATTAACCGATCAAGGGTCCGACGCCAAAGCATGGAAGGATATATGGGGTTGTGGGCAAGGTATTGGTGCAGTGGACGAAATTCAAACCGTTGCTGCGAGGGTTGCTGCATTGCGGGCTGAATATACGGCCGCCCGTGCACGGCTTGCGCTATAGAGCGAAAACTATAGGGGGCTCAAGTTGCTAGTAATGGTAGATGGTTTGCCCACTATCGCTCAATTAGCCTGTTGTGCTTAGGACTATCAGCTATCTTTTTTGCCGCCGATTTATTACTATTTCGACACCAAAAATAACAATTCCAACGTAGGAATTCAGGATCAGGAGCATTGTATGAAACTAGTAACGGCCATTATTCGCCCATTTAAGTTGGACGACGTTAAGGATGCCTTATCGGCCATTGGCGTTATGGGGATGACCGTTTCCGAGGTAAAAGGGTTTGGTCGTCAAAAAGGCCATACCGAAATTTACCGCGGTGCCGAATACGCGATTGATTTTATCCCTAAGACAAAAATCGAAGTAGCAGTTGCCGACGATGTACTAGATAAAGTGATCGACGCCATTGTTGAGTCAGCCAAAGGAAATAAAGTTGGCGATGGGAAAATCTTCGTTACAGCACTTGAAAACGTAGTCCGTATTCGCACCGGCGAGACTGGTTCAGAAGCGATCTAGGCGCGGCCCAGACACTTTGAATATTTATACAACTAATAAAAACAATATGTAGGAAATCTACTCATGAAAATTTATAAGCTGCTAGCAATGGCGCTAGTGTCTTTTGCATTGCCAATGTCGGCAATGGCTGATGAACTCGATACTGGCGATACGGCCTGGATGTTAACGTCTTCGGCTTTGGTCTTGTTTATGTTGTTACCGGGCCTGTCACTATTTTATGCAGGTTTGGTGCGCAGTAAGAATGTATTGTCGGTGTTAATGCAGTGCTTCACCATCGCTTGCGTAATGTCGCTGTTGTGGTTTGCGGTTGGCTACAGTTTGGCTTTCAGCGGCGACGGTGCCTGGATTGGTAATCTCGATAAAGCCTTTTTATCTGGTGTGACCTTTGATTCGATGAGCGGAACGATTCCTGAATCCGTGTTTGTGGTATTTCAAATGACGTTCATCATGATCACGCCAGCACTCTTTGTTGGCGGTTTCGCCGAACGCATGAATTTCGGCGCCATGTTGATCTTCTCAGTTTTATGGGGCCTGATTGTGTATGTGCCTGTTACCCATTGGGTATGGGGCGGCGGTTGGCTGGCTGAAAAAGGCTTGCTCGACTTTGCTGGTGGTACTGTGGTGCATGTCACTGCTGGTGTCAGTGCTCTGGTAGCAGCCATCGTTATCGGTAATCGCAAAGGTTTCCCAGTGAAGCCGATGACACCTCACAGCATGACACTGACGGTAGCTGGTGCCGGTATGCTTTGGTTTGGTTGGTTTGGTTTCAATGGTGGCTCCGCGGTCGCAGCCAATGGCGGTGCTGGTATGGCGATGCTCGTAACTCACCTGAGTGCAGCGGCGGGTTCCCTCGCTTGGATGACCATTGAATGGATTCGTTTTCGTAAGCCAAGCGTGCTCGGTATCGTCACCGGTATGGTTGCTGGCTTAGGTACCATTACTCCTGCATCTGGCTTTGTCGGGCCAGTAGGCGGAGTGGTTATTGGTTTGTGTGGTGGTACGATTTGTTATTTTGCCACCCAGTTGATCAAAAGCGGCCTAAAAATTGACGATTCACTTGATGTATTTCCTGTTCACGGAGTTGGTGGCGCGCTGGGTACCATTTTGGCGGCAGTATTTGTGTCGGCTGCTTATGGTGGCGCTGGTTATGCCGAAGGTATGAATCTTGGTAGTCAAATAGGTGTGCAGGTGCTGGGTGTTGTCGCAACGGGTTTATATGCCGGTATCGTTTCTTATATTTTATTGAAACTAATCGGGCTTCTAACGCCGCTCAGGGCTGATCCTGAAACCGAACAACAAGGTTTGGATATAGTTCAACATGGTGAAACAGGCTATAATTTGTAGAGAGTTTCAAACCTTGGTTGTAAAAAGAGGCTGGCATTGACCAGCCTCTTTTTTTATCTTTCTTAAAAATACATTCTTTCGACGATTTTATGCGCCACAGTTTTAGTCAAGCTATCATTATTTTGAGCACGCTGATTGCTTGTGGGGCGGTATTTGCTAACGATGATACTGATTATAAAAATGGCCTTTCGGCGTATATCGATGGAGACTATGCCAACGCGTACCAAAGTTGGTTGAAGGCGGCGGAAGCTAAAGACTCGCGTGCCATGTTTAATATTGGTTTATTGCATGAGCAAAAGCGTATTCCGCAAGCAAGTTCAGAGAGTGCGGATAATTGGTTTGTTCAAGCCAGTAATCATGGTTATGTGGCCGCTGACTACCATTTGGCAATGCGCTGGCTTGCACAAGGAGGGCGAGACGAAGAGGCGAACGCGAGAATTGAGAAAGCCGCTAATGCGGGTTACGCGCCTGCGCAGCGCCGATTGAGCGGGCGTAAACAATATGCGGTGACCGAGCCGATGCCAGAAGCGACAGCGACAGTGTCTCAGAATGGCAAATCAGCGTACTTAACTGAATCGTGGATTGAGACAAAACCTGCTTCTAACTGGACTATCCAAATCTTGGCTTTTAAAGACCGTGTAAAAGTTGAATCATTTATTGATGAGCACGATTTACAGGGTAAGGCGGCCTATTTCGCGGAGCAAACGGCCGCAGGTATATTATTCAAACTTATTTATGGATCGTATAACACCAAAGACAAAGCCGAGTTTGCACGGCAGAATCTGTCTAAGAATTTAACTGAGAATGGGCCTTGGCTAAGACCTATTGGTAGTGTGCAAGCAGTTATTCGAGCACAGAAATAGTCAAGTTTGCGTAAAACTATTGGTTCTAAATTCACCTGAATTCAGGTATCTTTCGAGGCTTCGCAAGCCCGTGTACTAGCATATTAAAATGGAACTCAACCCTCTCTTCGAAAAAACTAAAGATCTCGAGCAACGTGGCACCTTGCTTAGGGGGTATCTTTGACTATGACAGCAAGGCTGAACGCCTAGAAGAGGTATTGCGCCAGATGGAAGACCCTTCTATCTGGGAAGACCCCGAATTTGCACAAAAGCTTGGCAAGGAAAAGGCATCACTGGAAAAAATAGTCAGTACTCTTGACGCCGTTAAAACTGGTGTAAACGACAGTGCTGAGATGTTGGAGTTAGCCGCAGAAGAAGACGATCAAGGCTTAGTTGACGAGGTCACAAAGGATCTACAAAGAATCGAGGAACAGCTCGCTGTACTCGAGTTTCAGCGTATGTTCTCAGGCCCAATGGACGAGAATAATGCGTTTATTGATATACAGTCTGGCTCGGGTGGCACAGAAGCTCAAGATTGGGCGAATATGATTTTACGCATGTACCTGCGTTGGGCTGAGTCAGAAGGCTTTAAGGCTGAGATAATTGAGTTGTCCGAAGGCGAGGTCGCTGGCATTAAGAGCGCCACGGTAAAGGTCGCTGGTGAATACGCATTTGGCTTTTTACGCACAGAAACTGGCGTTCACCGCCTAGTTAGAAAGTCACCATTTGACTCCGGTAATCGCAGGCACACCTCGTTTGCTTCTTTGTTTGCTTACCCAGAGATTGACGATAATGTTGATGTGGAAATCAACCCCGCTGATCTGCGCATCGACACCTACCGAGCCAGTGGAGCGGGTGGGCAGCACGTAAACAAAACTGATTCAGCGGTGAGAATAACTCACGAGCCGACGGGCATTGTCGTACAATGTCAAAGTGATCGTTCACAGCATCGTAATAAAGATGCGGCGATGTCTATGTTAAAAGCAAGATTGTACGAGCACGAAATGCAAAAACGCCGTTCTGACCAACAGGCGGTTGAGGATGAAAAGTCCGATATTGGGTGGGGTTCTCAAATCCGCTCGTACGTTTTGGATCAGTCCCGTATTAAAGATTTACGTACCGGTGTTGAAACCGGTAATACTCAGGCTGTGCTGGATGGCGACCTGAATCAATTTATTGAGGCCAGCTTAAAGCAAGGCCTGTAGAAAACTACACTGAAAAGAAAACAAGATTGTGAGCAAAGACAATAACGGCAATGAGCCGCAAGTTGATGAGAACGAATTAATTCGCCAGCGTCGAGAAAAATTAGATGCATGGCGAGATAATACTCAGGCATTTCCGAACACGTTTAAGCCAGAGAATTTGGCCGCTGACCTGATCAGTGCATACTCGAGCGTAGAAAAAGAAGCCCTTGAAGGGCAAGCCGTTCAAGTGTCGGTTGCTGGCCGTATGATGAGCCGTCGAATTATGGGCAAAGCCAGTTTTGCGCATTTGCAAGATCGAACTGATCGCGTGCAAATATATGTGGCTAGAGATGCATTGCCCGAAGGTTTTTACAATGAAGAGTTCAAAAAATGGGACATTGGTGACATCGTTGCCGCGAAAGGTGTGCTGTTTAAAACCAATAAGGGCGAGTTAAGCGTCAAGGTAACTCATTTAGAACTGTTAGTGAAGTCTCTGCGGCCCCTGCCTGAGAAGTTTCACGGTTTGACCGACAAAGAAACCTCATACCGACAGCGTTATGTGGATCTCATTATGAATGCGGACAGTCGCACCGTGTTCAAAACTAGATCTAAAATAGTAAGTTTCATTCGTAACTTTTTGATCCAAAAAGAATTTCTTGAAGTTGAAACACCGATGATGCAGGCAATACCAGGCGGTGCGGTAGCACGCCCCTTTGTTACTCATCATAATGCCTTGGATATGCAGCTCTTTTTGAGGATTGCTCCTGAACTGTATTTGAAGCGCTTGGTTGTCGGTGGGTTTGAACGTGTTTTCGAGATTAATCGTAACTTTCGTAATGAAGGCTTGAGCACACGGCATAACCCAGAGTTCACAATGCTTGAGTTCTACCAGGCCTATGCGGATTATCATGATTTGATGGACATCACTGAGGAAATGTTTAAAGGCATTGCTCAAGCGGTGAGCGAAACTGGTGTGATCCAATACCAAGGTGATGAAATCGACTTTAATCAGCCTTTCCGGCGTATGACGGTGGCGGAGTCGATACTCCATTTCAACCCCGAGTTAAGTGCTGAAGACCTTCAAGACAGAGGTAAATTAGTTGACTATGCACAAGGTCTTAAGGTCAACATCAAAGACAGTTATGGGTTGGGTAAGGTTCAAATCGAGATCTTTGAAAAAACCGTTGAGGAGCGTTTGGCCGAACCAACTTTTATTACCGCTTACCCAGTGGAAGTGTCACCGTTATCTCGTCGTAACGACGACGACGATTTTGTAACCGATCGTTTTGAGTTGTTTATTGCGGGGCGCGAAATCGCGAACGGATTTTCAGAGTTAAACGACCCTGAAGACCAAGCCAGTCGTTTCCAGCAGCAAGTTGCTGAAAAGGACGCTGGCGATGACGAAGCGATGCATTTTGATGCCGATTATATTCGAGCGCTCGAGTATGGTATGCCCCCGACCGCGGGTGAGGGCATTGGTATCGATCGTTTGGTTATGTTGTTTACCGATAGCCCATCGATTAGAGATGTGTTGCTGTTCCCTCATATGCGCCCCGAAACAGACGTTTAGCTCTCACTAAATTATGGCCAAAACTAATATCCCTATGATGATAGGCGCGCGTTATTCGCGCGCTAAGCGGCGCAACGGCTTTATTTCGTTTATCTCCGTTATTTCGATTTTGGGTGTTGGCTTAGGTGTATGGGTGCTAATTTCCGTCATGTCAATCATGAATGGCTTTGGCAAAGAACTACGCGGGCGAGTGCTTGATGTTGCGCCACATGTTACGGTTACTGGCCAAGGCGGCTGGCTACAAGATTGGCAGAGCCTGACAGAATCTATCGATAAGATTGAAGGCGTAGAGGGTTACGCACCGTATATTTATGCACAGGGTTTGGTGAGCTTAAGTGGTTCGGTTACAGGCGCCTTGGTAAAGGGTGTTTTGCCTGATGAAGAATCCAAGGTGTCCAAAGTTGCCAAGCATATGCAGGAAGGGGCCTTCGGCGAGCTCGCGGCTGGCAAATACAATGTGGTTCTTGGCGAAGGCCTAGCTTATAAGCTAAGCGCGAGCGTTGGTGATAAGATCACTTTTATATCGCCTCAAGGGCAGTCAACGCCAGCTGGCCTTATGCCTAGAATGCGACGATTTACCGTTGTGGGTATTTTTGGTGGTTTCGGCCCAGATGAATTTGACTCGGCATTAGCCTATGTACACATGTCGGACGCCGCCAAATTATACAAAGCAAAAAAAGCGGTTAGTGGCATACGAGTCACTTTAGATGATCCTTACAACGCGCGCGAAACCTCCGCCGAGCTTGCCGCACGACTCAACTATCGTTATTACGTTGATAACTGGACAACACAACACGAGAGCTTTTTTCGTGCGCTTAATGTTGAGCGGCGAATGGTGTTTATTACCTTGTTTTTGATCGTGATCATCGCGGCCTTCAATATTGTTTCTACTTTGATAATGGTGGTAACAGATAAGCGCTCAGATATCGCCATTCTTCGCACGCTCGGTTTGTCTCCATCGCGGGTAATGGGTATCTTTTTTGTACAAGGTGTTACTTCGGGCGTTATAGGGACTATATTCGGGGCTATCGCCGGTGTGTTAACGTCACTGTATATATCCGAAATCATCGTATTTATCGAGAGCTTAGTGGGTTATGAGTTATTGCCTAAGAGTGTTTATATGGTGACCGATTTTCCAGCCGAATTGCGTTGGGGTGACGTTTCCATGACGGTTATTGGCTCACTTGTAATCAGTATGTTAGCCACACTTTATCCGGCTTGGCGAGCGTCAAAAACTCAGCCCGCTGAAGCGTTGCGATACGAGTAGGCAAGAGGTAAGAATAGGATGAGCCATACCGCGATACTACACTGCCAGCAGTTAGGGATGACCTATACTGAAGGCCCCGATGACGTTGAAGTTTTAAGTTCAATAAATCTGCATATCGAACCAGGTGAACGTATTGCTGTTGTCGGCCAATCCGGTTCAGGTAAGAGCACATTATTACATCTGCTAGGTGGTTTAGATCTGCCAACAGCGGGGTCTGTTTGGATCGATGGTCAGGAAATGTCACGCCTTTCGGACGCAAAACGTGGGCTAGTGCGCAATCAATATTTAGGCTTTGTTTACCAATTTCATCACCTGTTGCCAGAGTTTACCGCCATCGAAAATGTGGCTATGCCGTTGCTTATTCGGGGCACTGATACTCAGCAAGCTAAACAGAAGGCCGCTGAACTACTCAGTGACATTGGTCTTGGCCATCGTTTGGAGCACCGTCCGGTGGAGCTGTCAGGCGGCGAGCGCCAACGTACCGCAATTGCGCGTGCGCTCGTGACTGAGCCAGCGATTGTATTGGCCGATGAGCCCACTGGCAATCTTGACGAAAAGACCGCTCAAGGTGTGTTCGAAATGATGATGGAGTTAAACACTCGTATTAATACAGCATTGGTTATGGTCACGCATGATACTGGCTTGGCCAATAAAATGGATAAAGTGTTTCATCTAGAGCGCGGCACTCTCTCAGAGGTTGGAAAATAGCCGATATTACTCAGGGTTGTTTAACTACTTATCTGATTTTTCTTTCTTTCCAAGCGCAGTTGTTGCCTTCGCTTCCAGCGCTGACGCACTTGTGAGCGCCATGCAAAACTGATCAGAAAATGCGTGCTAACGCTCAATGTAATCCCTACGATCAGGCAACCAAGCCATAATGCAACATAATGCCAACCAAGTTGGAATATGGTTATTTCGGTAATTGCTACGGGTTCAACATTCAGTAGTTTGGCACCAAGCAGATAGCATGGCGTATACAAGGGAACCCAAGTAAGTGGGTTTGATATCCAAATGCCGGCAATTGCGAAGGGCAGATTGCCGCGCATCAAAGCCGCCAAAAATATGGCCGGTACCATTTCAAAGGGCATTGGCAAGAACGCGCAAAAAAGCCCAATAGCGATACCTTTTGCGGTCGTTTGGCGATTAAATGTCCACAGTTCTTGTTGCTTTAAGCTATCTCCAAAGATGTGCAGGTATCGATACTGCTGAATTTCTTTAGCGGTGGGTAGATGTTTGCGGATCTTATCGAAAAATTTCACGGCAGATTAGGGTAAGCCAACGTCGGTAGGAGCGACTCTATTATAGGTCTTTGACTGGTTAAGTGATACACTACTTTAACAGTAAAGAGTTATGAAACTGTCGACAGGGTGTCGACGAATCTAAACTCGGTTTAACGTGCACGAAACCTGCCACGTATTGTTGCTCTTTAAGCCATATTTTATTGCTGGTTTTACTAAATAGACACTAAATTTTTGTTTAAAAAGTTTTCGTTTAAAACAAGGAGCTGTTTTGCGATTTTCGAATCTTCAAACTGCGGCGTTGAACCGTTGCAATGCATTGGCGCCGTTTCTGAAAAGCCCAGTTTGGTGCTTGGGCCTGTTTTGGTTTGGTGTCAACTCGCCGACGCTGCAATCTGACATGTTTGCAACTCGAGCGTTATTGATTGCAGCTATTGTTCTTCTAATGTTGGCACTTCGCGTGCGAGTGTTTGTGGGGTTGGTATTTTTGGCAAGCGGTTTTTGTTGGGCTACATGGTCATTTGAGCAGCACCGTGAGAATAACTTTCCTGCTGGCTTTGAACGCCAAAGTTTGCTTATCGAAGGTCGTGTTATTGATCTGCCGTCGGTTCAAGAGGGTAACTACCGATTCAAGCTACAAATTTCTCGAGTACCGAATTCTGAACTGAATGTCCTGCTCGGTGAGATCGTACAACTCAGTTGTTATCGATGCCCCTACGACATAAGTCCAGATGACGAATGGTCATTTACTGTGCGGCTAAAACGACCTCATGGCTACGCCAGTTGGGGCGCGTTCGATTACGAAAAGTACTTGTTTCGACATCGTATCGTGGCCCGCGGCTACGTACGAACCAAGGATGAAAATGTGAAGTTATCGGAACCGCCGTTTTCAATGCATCGTTGGCGACAATCAATACGCTCTCAATTCCAGATGCTTTTACCGAATTCGGGCGTTGGCGGCGCTATGATCGTGGCGTTAACCATCGGAGATAAATCGGGTTTTTCAAAAGAACAGCGCAAAGTTTTTCAGGAAAGTGGGGTAAGTCACTTAATGGCCATCTCCGGCTTGCATGTTGGTTTGGTGTTTGCTTGCGTCTGCTTTTTAGTTAAATGGTTACTTTGGCCGATTGCTCGCGTTTTCAACACAGTGCCTCGACAATGGCTGGCGTATGGCCCTGCGTTAGCCGCGGCAACAACGTACTCCGCGCTTGCCGGGTTCGCTATTTCAACTCAACGCGCTCTGGTAATGTTGTTAGTTTATGTGATCTGTAGGCTCTGGGCACGAAATCTGAGTTTATTCCATATACTACTTATAGCTGTATTTGTGCTACTTCTCTACGACCCTTTTTCGGTGTTGGATATAGGTTTTTGGCTGTCTTGTGGCGCAGTAGCGATTATCGCTTTTGCGTCCACACAAACAAACCAGCTCTCTCTTATAAAGCTACAACCAACACTCTGGCTGGGAATGTTACCGTTAAGCGTGCTGTTCTTTGGGCAGGTTTCTTTGGTATCACCTTTAGTTAACTTGCTTGCGGTACCGCTGTTTTGTCTTATCCTCATACCGTTGACGCTATTAGGATCTGTGTTCGTTCAATTCGGCTTGGAGAGTATTGGCGCTTGGTTGCTTATTCTGCTTTCGCAGGTGTTTAGCTGGGTTTATCAGACCCTTGAATGGGCGACGGCATTTCAATTCGCGCGTTGGTATACCACTCCTTTTTTACCTTGGCAGTGGTGTTTGATGCTGCTGTCATTGTCGGCATTGTATTTGAATTTCTGGTTTCGTCACGTTTTATGGCTAGTGCTTATAGCTTCCGTGTTTTGGGGCGTAGTTCCAAAAATTGATCAAGATCAGCTAAGAGTAGTGTTACTTGATGTCGGTCAGGGGCTTGCGATGGTCATTGAGACGTCCGACAGAGTTCTGGTTTACGACACCGGGCCAAAGTACAGTTCTGGTTTCACGACAGCAGAGGCTGTTTTACTGCCTTACCTCAGGCAGCGTGGTGTCCGCACAATCGATAAGCTCATTATTAGTCATGCCGACAATGATCATATTGGCGGCTACGCAGCCGTAGCGGAGGCATTTAATATAAGGGAAACGCTAACTAGCCGGCCCGATAAGGTTGTGGGTGCAAAGGAATGTATTGCGGGGCAGGGTTGGCGTTATGGGGCGACGCATTTTCATGTAATTAGCCCTTCCGCAAACACACCGAAGGGGAGCAATAATCATTCCTGTGTGATTGTCATAGAGCATCATGGTAAACGAGTATTGATTAGCGGCGATATCGAAAAGCAAGTTGAACGGTTTTTAATTCAGCAAATAACAGGTGATTCTAGTGTGTTGAAGTCGGATATCATGCTGGTTCCGCATCAAGGCAGCAAGACTTCCTCGACGCCTGCGTTTTTGGATGCCGTGCAGCCTCAGTTAGCACTGGTAGCTGCGGGTTATCTGAATCACTACGGTCACCCGCATTACAAAATTGTGCAACGTTACCGTGAGCGTGGGATTTCAATTATGTCAACAATTGATGAGGGTTCAATTTTGGTTGAGATAGATAGGGAAGGATGGTGGGTTAGCACCTATCGCCGCTCCCGACAACGGTTTTGGCATTACCAAAAAGTATCCAATCAACTGCGATAGTTTGGTAGACTTTCAGCAAGATAATAATAATGATCTATTAGCTTGCAAAAACTAGCTTGATGATATGGATTTACTGCTAACTAAATCCCGGCTTCATATTGTTAATATTTGCACTGTTGATACTCGTAAAAGTAATAAAAGCAAACAGGTAAAGGTACTCAATGTTTGAATTGTTTCGAGCTGGTGGCCCACTTATGTGGATTATCCTAATTTGTTCTTTAGTCGCTTTGACAATCGTTTTTGAGCGAATGCTAACACTTCGAAAGAAGCAGGTTGCACCCGCCAACCTTCAAAAGCAAATTGTTGACCTAGTTAAGTCAAAAAAGGTTACTCAAGACAAAGTTGATGCCATTCGTAAGCATTCTCCATTAGGGGCCGTATACGCTGCAGGCCTAGAGAATTTGCCCTATGGGGTGGAATCGATGCGCGAGGCTTTAGAGGAGAGCGGCAAACAAGTGGTTCACCGATTAGGCCGATATCTGAACACATTGGGAACCATCGCTTCCGTTACGCCATTAATTGGTTTATTGGGCACCGTGATCGGTATGATCAAGGTATTTACGGCGATTACCGCTAGCGGTGTGGGCGACCCTACGGTGTTGTCAGCGGGTATTTCTGAGGCGTTGATAACAACAGCAGCTGGTTTGTCAGTCGGCATTCCATGCCTTATGTTTTATCGTCATTTTCGTGGCCGGATTAATGAATTAGCCGTTTTGCTAGAAGAGAATGCGCTGATCTTGTTAGATACGCAGAAAAGCTAATGAATTTCGGTAGCTCTGAAGACCAAGATGAAACGGGGATAGAGCTTACCCCGTTGATCGATGTGGTGTTTTTGTTGTTAATCTTTTTTATGATTTCAACAACGTTCACTAAAGAAACTTCTTTGAAGATTAATTTGCCTGAATCCTCAGGTGAGCAAATTGCTGAACAACCGAGCAGTATCGAGGTGCAGGTTGGTGCTGAGTCTGAGTATGCAATCGCCGCCAGTACGGATGGTGCCGCGCAGCCTCTGATCAACTCTAACCGAGATACTTTGAAGCGCGCGTTGTCGGAGTATAAAACGCAGCCAAACCTGTTGTTGATAATTCGTGCTGATCGTAAAGCACCCCATGAATCGGTAATCAAAGTCATGGATGTCGCGCAGGAAATTGGCCTCACCAACATTACCTTCGCGACCAAGCAGTTTAACGAGTAAGCGTAAGGCTTTTTCATGAGCGAACCATCTAACCTTCCAGCCGCTGTGTCTAGGGATGGAAACGCGTTTGACGCGCGCGGTGTATTCGTGCGCCTGGTCGCATACCTGCTGCGGCATAAGTCGATGCTGGTCGTGGCCGTGGTGTTCATGGTTCTGACTGCCTTATCAGAGGCTTCTTTTGCTGCGTTAATAAAATACATTGTCAATGACGGCTTTGTTTCCGCGGACGAATGGTTTATCAAGTGGGTCAGTTTCTTTTTGCTTGGTTTGATGCTGCTTCGAGCCGTGCTGGGATTCATGGCAAATTATTCGATGGCTAAGGTCGGGCGGCATGTGATCTATGAAATTAGGCAGGATATTTTTTCGCGCCTTATTCTACTGTCCACGCAATATTTTGATAAAAATTCGTCGGCAAAAAACGTTTCCAAACTAATTTATGATGTGGAAACCACAGCGGTTGCAACGACAGATACGTTAACAATACTGTTTAAGGATTCTGTGGTGTCGGTTGCGTTGATTTGTTGGTTGTTCTACTTAGATTGGCGTCTAACACTTATCTTTGTGTTGTCGTTGCCCTTACTCGTTGTCATTACAGGCTACTCGAACAAACGTTTTAGAAGAACGAGTAAAGAAATTCAGGATTCCATGGGTGGAATTGCGGATACCGTTAAGGAGGCCTCAATAGGGCAGAAAGTAATAAAAGTATACGGTGGGCAAAAGCAAGAGCTTGAGAATTTCACCAATGCAAATCAGTTCAATTTAAAACAAAACTTGAAACGGGCAAAGGTGTCGGCGGCGATCGTTCCAGTAACGATTATTTCGGTAGGGCCGGCAATTGCGATAATTTTATTTATTTTTCTTAACTTTCTCCGCACTGGCCCTGAATCGGCTGGGGATTTTATCTCATATTTGACTGCTTGCATGATGTTGATGAGCCCTTTAAAGCGGCTTGCCAAAGTGAACGAGAAGATTCAGATTGGAATTACCGCGGCGAATAGCGTGTTCGGAGTCGTGGACAGCGAGCCTGAAATTGATACGGGAGTTAAGCCCCTAACAGAAACCAAGGGGCATTTTAAATTTGAAAATGTCACCTTTAGATACTCGGAACTAGACGACCAAGCCGTGCTTGAGAACCTCGATTTCGAAATTGAACCGGGAGATCGTGTTGCTTTGGTTGGCCCATCCGGTAGCGGTAAATCAACAATAACATCTTTAATCTTGCGTTTTTATGCGCCGCAAACTGGCCGTATTTTTTTGGATGGTCATAATTTGGATGAATTCATCCTCAAAGATTTACGTAATCAGGTAGCCCTGGTCAGTCAGGAAACCACGCTATTTGACGACACGATTGGTCGTAACATTATGTATGGCATGCTCGACGAATACGACGAGGAACGTCTGCAGGCGGCAATTAAAGCCGCTCATGTCGACGAATTCTTAAGTGAGTTGCCGTTAGGGCTTGACACTTTAGTTGGCGAACATGGTTTGCGATTGTCAGGTGGCCAGCGGCAGCGCATAGCGATTGCAAGGGCCATTTATAAAGACGCGCCGATCTTGATTCTGGATGAGGCGACCTCGGCCTTAGATAATAAGTCAGAACGTTATGTTCAAGACGCACTCGAAACACTAATGAAAGATCGTACCTCGTTGGTGATCGCTCATCGGCTTTCGACAATAGAGCGTGCGGATAAAATCATTGTTTTGGATCGTGGGCGTATTGTCGAGCAGGGCGCTCATAAGCAGCTTTTAAAGAACAATGGTGTTTACGCTGATTTACATCGCGCCCAGGGCAACAATACAAAGAAAGGTTTCTTTTTCTGGAATCGTTAGTTTGTTTGCGATAACGCGTACATGGCATTTCGAGATCATTTACTAAAAAGTTGGCAGCAAGCAAATGGGCTTAGTGTCGCCTTATGGCCACTGTCGTTGCTGTATCGCTTGGTGTTTTCCGCCAACCGTTTTCGGTATCGAATTGGTCTGGCTAAGAGTTATCGAGCCCCAGTGCCAGTTATTGTGGTCGGAAACCTTTCTGTCGGTGGAACAGGCAAAACACCGCTGGTTATTTTCTTGGTAAATGCATTGCGTGAGGCGGGTTATAAACCTGGAGTTATTAGCCGTGGTTACGGTGGGCAGGCGAAACAATACCCGTTGGAGGTTGGCGCGGACACACCGGTTACTTATTCTGGTGATGAGCCAGCGTTGATAGTGCGCCGTACGGCAGTGCCTATGTGCGTTGGGCCAGACAGAAAAGCATCCATTGAGTATCTCCTTGAACGACATGAACTTGATTTGATCATCAGCGATGATGGCTTACAACATCATGCATTGCAGCGGGACATCGAACTTTGCATAGTGGATAAGACGTCACTGCAAAAGAATAGTTACTTGCTTCCGGCCGGGCCATGGCGTGAACCTCTAACCCGGTTAAATTCGGTCGATTTAGTTGTTTATCATGGAGATAGCGATACACAAGAGAAGCAAATTTCAATGCAGCTAATGCCAGCACAGCCGTTACCGGTTTTAGCGGATTCCAAGGCGATTTTCGATTCTAGTAAACCCATTCAGGCGATCGCAGGTATTGGTAATCCGCAGCGTTTTTTTGATACTTGTGTACAGCTTGGTTTAAAGATAGATGCTCATGCGTTTCCTGATCACCATAAATTCCTAAAAGAAGACATTGAGTTTGGTGAAACTCAAGTTTTAATGACTGAAAAAGACGCGGTAAAAGTGAGAGAAATTGCCGATCATCGGCATTGGTACCTACCGGTTGATGCTAAACTAAGCGCCGGCTTTATAGACCGTTTAATAGAAAAATTATGATTGATCCAAAACTGCTCGAACTGTTGCGATGCCCTGTTACAAAGGGCTCGCTTGAATACGATAAAGAAGCCAATGAACTTATCTCTAAGGCCGCTAAATTGGCCTATCCGATTCGCGACGGCATACCCGTTATGTTGGAAGATGAAGCAAGAGAAATTCAAACAGACTAAGACTCTTTTATGACTTTTACCGTTGTTATTCCAGCGCGCTACGATTCAACGCGCTTGCCGGGTAAAGTGCTTGCCGATATAGCTGGTAAACCGATGATTGCCCACGTTGTTGAACGCGCGAACGAATCACAGGCTCACCGTGTAATTGTCGCCACCGACGATCAGCGAATTGCCGATTCGCTTAACAACAGCGAGTGCGAGATTTGCATGACTCGCGCTGATCATCAGTCGGGCAGTGATCGGCTTGCGGAAGTTGTCCAGGTTCTATCTATTGTTGATGACGAAGTTATCGTCAATGTTCAGGGTGATGAACCATGTGTTCCCGGTAAATTGATAAACCAGGTGGCGGCGTCGCTTAGTTCTGGCAATGATGCTGTAATGGCGACGGCCGCAAAACAAATCATCGACCCTGCTGACATTGATAACCCAAATGTGGTTAAGGTAGTGTTTGCACGTAACGGCAAAGCCCTATACTTTTCACGTGCGGCGATACCTTATTCGCGCGAGGCACGCGCGGCCAATGCTTGGCACCACATTGGAATTTATGCGTATAGAAGCGGCTTTTTGAAGCGCTACCATCAACTTCACAGTAGTAATATCGAAACGTCTGAATCGCTTGAACAATTGCGTGTGCTGGACAATGGCGAGACGATTATGATCGAAATTGTAGATTACGACACTGGTATTGGCGTCGATACTCAAGAAGACCTTGAGCGGGCGCGCCTACTGTTGGCGAAAGGGGAGCGATGATAAAGGTTCTTTTTGTTTGTATGGGCAATATCTGTCGCTCACCAACGGCGCACGGTGTTATGCAACATAAAGTTGATGAGCAACGCCTGGGTGGGCGAATTAGTATTGATTCAGCGGGCACGCATGCTTATCACGTCGGTGAGAAATCTGATGCTCGATCACGGGCTAAGGCTAGCGAGAAGGGCATTAATATGGAAATGATTCGGGCCCGAAAGATATCGATTAACGACTACGATGAGTTTGATTTTATTCTCGCCATGGATGAAGACAATTTAGAGTTGATTAACTACTATGCGCCGGAAAATGGCAGAGCTGAAATCTGCCTATTTTTATCGTTTGCGAATGAAGCTGGCTTGACTGAAGAGCGAGTAGTGCCAGACCCCTATTACGGTGGTGATCAAGGCTTCGAACATGTATTTCAATTGGTTGACATGGGCTGTGATGCCTTGATTGAACGAATCATCAATGGGTGAATTAGTTTCACATATTAGCGTTGAGGTTGCTTCCCAAACTCTTGTGGGAACAGATTTGACGGGCGCAGAGCGTTTTAATTGCAAAATTTCGACGGCTAGTAATGGTGTCGGCCAGCAATTTGGTAGTGAATGTACTCCACTTGGGTCACATCGCATTCGGGCGAAAATTGGTGGTCAACAAGCTAATAATACCGTATTTGTTGCTAGACGGCCGACAGGTGAAATCTATTCAGAGGCACTGGCAATAGCGCACCCCAACCGAGACTGGATCTTGACTCGTATTCTTTGGTTATGTGGAAACGAAGTCGATTTTAACCGCGGTGGTTTGGTTGATACTCAACGCCGCTTCATCTACATACACGGCGCCCCTGATTCTCACCAGATGGGCGTGCCTAGTTCGCACGGCTGTATCAAAATGCGAAATGACGATATCATCTCGTTGTTTGACTTAGTGGAGGTTGGTACCTCCGTGACTATTACCGAGTAGCCATGCCTCCTGAAAATTCTCTACCAATTCGTATGCCGCTAGGCCCCGTCATGCTGGACGTCAACGGAGTGCAGCTTACGGAGCCGGAGCGCCTGCGTTTACAGCACCCTAGCGTCGGCGCTGTCATTCTTTTTGCTCGCAATTATGAATCTCGAGCGCAGGTAAGCAACTTAATCGCTGATATCAAGGCGTTGCGTACCCCTGAGTTACTTATTGCCGTCGATCAAGAAGGTGGCCGAGTACAACGTTTCAAAGATGAGTTTACGCGTTTACCCGCTGCGCAACATTTTGGTGAGCTATGGCAGCGCGATAAACAAACAGCACCAATGGAGGCGTTTAAGTCGGCCCGGACTATGGCTAAGGAGCTTATCGAGGTCGGTGTGGATTTTAGCTTTGCGCCAGTGTTTGATGTTACCAGTCAGGAGAGCGATGTTATCGGTGACCGCTGTTTTCATCCTGCCCCAAATGTTGCTGCCGAGTTGTTGGGTGCATACATCGATGGCATGCACGCTGAGGGTATGGTGGCGATTGCAAAGCACTTTCCTGGGCACGGTGGCGTTAGTGGTGATTCACATCATTGTCTTCCAAGCGACGCTCGCACGGCGGATGAAATTCGAAATCATGATTTAGTGCCCTATGCTCGGCTTATTGATGAGATTGATGGCGTTATGTCGGCTCATGTTTTGTTTGATTCATGCGATACCGAGATACCAACTTACTCTCATTTTTGGCTGCAGACCGTTTTGCGCGAAGAGCTTCAATTTGACGGCGTTGTTTTTAGTGACGACTTAACCATGCAAGGTGCTATCGATGCTAATGATCAATCTGGTTCAATCGTCGAGAGTGCTCAGAGAGCCATCTATGCTGGCTGTGATATGGTATTGGTATGTAACAGACCCGATTTAGCGGATGAGTTGTTAGAAGGTTTGGAATTTGAGCCGAACCAAGTGTTGTCAGGTAAGTTATCTCGCCTGGTGGCGTTGAAATCGTAGTACCTACTGATTTTTTTTGTAGATTAAAATCTTGGGTTAAACAGAGAGACAAATGATGAGTAAATTATTTAAACCGCTAGCCATTCTAGCTTTGTTAGGATTCCCGATCGCTGTTATTGGGTTTCGCATCGGCTTGTTTGAATTTTCAACCAGTTACAAAATTTTAAGCTGGACGGTGTATCTTGCCGTTGCGGTATTTTTTGTCGGCATGGTTGTTACTTTTTTAAAGCGCCGTTCAAATGTGGAGCTTTCTAAGGCAGCCAGAACAGCCTCTTATTTGGCTATTATTCCAATTATCGGTTTGGGGAGCCAGGTGTTTACCGCCAAGTCGGTACCATTTATTCATAATATTTCTACCGATGTAGTTAACCCGCCTGCGTTTAATAAAGTGGCCGAGATACGAACGGCTGAGCATAACCCTTTAGCTTATGACACCGATAGCTTAGCGAGCGTGCAGCAGGCAGCTTATCCCGATGTGAAAACCTTGTTAACCGACCTCTCTATTGCTGATGCTCATGCCAGAGCGCTCAAAATAGTTGAATCAGAAGGTTGGGAAGTTGTGAGCTCAAACCTTGAAGCAGGCACTATAGAGGCAACCGAAAGTACCTTGATTTGGGGCTTTAAAGATGACGTCGTTATCCGAATTTCCGAACAGGGTGGCAAGCGTGCGGTGGATTTGCGGTCAGTATCGAGAATAGGCCAAAGCGATTTAGGCGCTAATGCAAAGCGCATCTCTACGTTTTTGTCGGCGTTTGCGGCACCTTGAGTGGTGGCAACAGCACAGCTAGAAAATCGAAAACTTGAACTCTTGCTTTTTGAGAGTGCTAGATTTAGAAAACGGAGCGTAATGCTCCGTTTTTTTATTGGGTAAAAGAAAACCACGTCCTGAGGACGTGGTCATCTACTGGTCGGCTTTGCCTGCCAGATTTAAGTCTACGCATATACACTTTTTGTTTGAGTTATCCGCATAACTTTACAAGAGGAAAATATGAGCAGATTTACCCGAGCGTCGCATGTGCTCTGGCACTGCCAGTATCACATAGTTTGGACGCCAAAATATAGACATAGGATATTGAAAGGCAATCTTGGTCGAGCCGTTTACGGTTCGATCATGATTTTCTGTGAGCAGCAAGGCTGTGAAGTAGTTGAGTTAAATGTGCAAGTTGACCATGTGCATTTACTGGTATTAGTGCCACCAAAGATATCAGTATCAAAATTGGTTGGTGTTCTTAAAGGTCGCTCAGCGATCAGAATTTTCAATAAATTTCCGCATTTAAGGAAGAAGCCGTTTTGGGGTAACCATTTCTGGGCGAAAGGCTATTGTGTGGATACAGTTGGTATTGATGCGGAAATGGTACGAAAGTACGTAAAATATCAGCAGAAACAAGAAGAGTTGCAAGGCTCTCTAGATTTGAAGTAGTTGATTAAACGCGGACTAACTCTGGAGTGCCTTCTTTGAGGGCACTCCACTTCGCCCCCTTTTAGGGGGCTTAGGGCAAGACCACGTTCTATGAACGTGGATCTTTACT
>CALKRK010000204.1 GCA_937989675.1 uncultured Arenicella sp.
CCCCAAAGTTCAGCTGGAGCGTGCGGACGGTTCTAAGGAAGTATTTACTGAAACCTTCGTTAGCGAGAGAATTCAGCCCAAAATCGAATATCAAGGCATTGCTATTTTTGGCGACGGTGCCGAGCAACGACTGGTTCTTACCATCAGTGCAACAGACGATACGGATATTTCGTTTTTAAACGTGAGCATGCTTGGCTTGAGGGCGTCTGATTTGACTTCCTCCGGCGGAGTCATAGCTGAGGCTCGAAATAAGGCTTTTGCATCTACGCAAGAAACCTTGAGGATATACCCTAGTTCTGACGGTCAAACCGAGTTTACAGCCAGTATTCCGGTCAATAGTCCACTTAGCGCTGAGGAAATCTCCTTTAATGCCTTGGTTTTAGTCGATGTGTCAGTAGTTGATGCCTCTGGGAATCAATCATCGCTTTCAAAAGTGGCTTTCACCGGTGATTCTATTCAAGAAGAAGTTTTACGCTTGGTGGTGCCGAACGCCGGTGTCGTTATCAATAATTCTTTGCAAACGCCTGTTATTGTTCCGTCAGTAGAATTTCAGTTTCGGGGCTTAGTGAGTTTGCCGGGCGCTGGTAATGGTATTAGCTATCGTTCTTCACACCCTGACCTCATAGGGGTCACCAATGCGGGGGTTATCTATGCCCTTGAGGAAACGGGCGCTCAACAAGTCAGTATTGCTGTTTCCTACCCCGATTTGCCGACGCAATACGTTAGTGTAGAGGCCGACTTTTCGAAGGAATTAGTGGGGCTGTCTTTAGATGGCGTCGGGCCCGATAACCCACATGTCCTACCAAGCCTTAATCAGTTTCATTCCTTACCAGAAATACAAGGGGTGTTTGATGATGGTTCACGAACCGTTATCGCTGGCCACTGGACCCCGATTTTGTCGATACCGCCAAGCGTATCTGCTTACCTTGAAAAGGGTCGCGATCAAGCTTTGAGAGCGTCGGTTGCTATCTCCGAGCAAGCCCCCGCGATTCTCAAGTTAAGCGTTAGCGAGCTGGTTGGTGTTGAGTCTGATATCCCGGTTGCTGCTCTGGATAGCAAGCCTGCAATAGAACTAAAGGTGCCTCAGCGAGTAGCGTCTCAATCTGAACTTCGGCTTGAGGCTGATGTGTCTGACGATGTTGGGATTTCTGAAGTAGAATTTTTCATGAACGGCGTCTCTATAGGTCGAGTCGTAAATTCGCCTTATGAAATCGTTATGCCGATTTCTGAAGAACTGGAAGGTGCGTCTATCGTTTTCTCTGCAGTCGTTCTCGATACGGCTGGGCAGGAGGGGGCTTCAAAGCCTCATTCGGTAGAAATTATCGCTGCGGCGAAGCCGGTCATTCCAGAATACGATTTCACTCTTCCGATAGACGGTCAGCGTATTGTTGAGACCTCGCCCATCGTCATGCAGGTGGAAACATCACTCGGTTATCTGCCTGATGTAGAATCTAAAAGCGGAGTCAATAAGGTCGATTTCTTTTTGGATGGCGCGGTAGTTGCCACCGCGAGTTACCCATTGATAGAAGTGCGTGACGTTATCAGCCCTGATGGAAAGCCTGAGCAGGAGATGATTGAAATATGGTCCGCTGAAGTAACCGCGCCCTCTATTTCAACAAACGAGACCTCACTTTCCGCAGGAGCATTAATTTCAAGCTTCAGTGGTAGCGATAACGCGCCAACAAAATTAGTTCGCTTAATTCAAAATAGGCCACCGGTAATTGACATTCTAGAGCCCGTTGAGGGGCAGATAGCCACAGCGGGTGGTGAACTGGATATGGCCGTTGAAGTCAAGGATGAGTCGCTTTCTTTAGGAGCTAAAGTTGAGCTGCTAATAGATGGAGACGTTTATGCAGTAAAACAATATTCGAATTCTGATATCGCCACTAATGGGCAGGGTTCGGAGTCCGATGTGGTTCGCTTTTCGCGTGCAATTACCGACGAGGATATCGGTAGCACACTAGCCATTCAGGCGCGAGTTACTGATTATCATCAAGAAGTTAACTTATCTCAGGTTCGACGCACCCCAGTCAAAGCTGATCAAAAGCCGACTGTGGCGATTTCCAATCCAGTTGAAGGGGCTTCGTTTGTGTCTGGTTTGCCAATACAGTTACGCGCCAACGCAGTTGATGATTTAGGCATAGATCGAGTCGATTTTTTCGTAAACTCGATATTGGTTGGCTCAGATAAAGTAGCGCCGTATGCCTTTGTATACGAAACACAGGAAAATATTACAGTCGAGCAGGCCCTCACTGTCCATGCGGTAACGTTTGATAGCGCAGGGCAATCAGCAACAAGTAACTCGGTCGAGGTTACTCTTGGTCAAGATGAAGAGCCGCCTGTCGCAAATTTAAGTTCTCCTTTCGTTAACGGCACAGACGCCGGTGACGACATCGCAAGGATCCTAGAACAGAGCGAGTTTGTTATTAAGGTGTCGGGCTTTGATAATGTTGGAGCTGTAAGGGCTGAATTGACGGGGGTAAAAAAACAAGGGACTCGTTTTGTGCTCACTGGGAATAGCGCCGATGTGCTTAGTGGCAATGATTTCCGAATTGAAAAGATTCCAGGTGTGCTCAGAGCTTATAGTGCGCTAAAGCTAGTGAGAGCACCAAACTATCAGAATACTTCCGCCGGTGAATTTGATCGTTACCCGATTTCGATTACGGTTTCCGACGACGTGGGTAACAGTTCGAAAGTCAATGTAATAGTTGGTGTTTACGCAGATCAAAAGCCTAAAGTAGTCAGCATCACGCCAGATAAGAGCGTTTATTTCGCTAAAGACACGATCAGTACGGATGTTTTATTAAGAGACGATCGAGCGGTTGAGCGGGTTGAGCTAAAGTACACTCTGGGCGGAGATGTTCTTTCGAGTCGCACTTTAAGTAAAGAGTTGGGTAACCTAACACCTGCCGCAACATTGCAGATCAATGATGAGTTAGATCTCGCTGGGCTAAGTGTCGATAATCAGGACCAGCAGCTAGTTTTGAGTGTTTTAGCTTACGATATTCTAGGGCAGGAATCAGACGAGTTAAGCAAAAGCATCGCTATCTCGGCGGATGAACAAGCTCCAATTGCAACTATCTTTGAGCCTATTCCCGGGGCTAATGTTTATGTAGGCGAGAACACGACTTTTAGATTGCGAGCGGTAGATACAAGTGGCCTGAATCGAATCAGTGTTCATAAGGGTTCAAATCAGGTTTTTGCCGCTGACGTGAGCGGCTTATCGACTGTGCAGGAATTCAGATATACCATTCCTGACAGCCTTAGTGGTAATGATCAGCTAGTTTTAACTACGACGGCGAGCGACGTATTTGGTAATGAGCGTGAAACGGAATCAACATATACCGTCCTTAATGATCAACCGCCAACCATTTCAATACGCCACCCAGCTGCAGGTTCTCGCCTAATCGAGGGTGAAATATTCACGGTTAATGCGCTTATTTCCGATAACCGTAAAATTAGCTTTGCGGAAATTTATATCGAATTAGATGGTGTGACTGTTTCAAGTACGCCATTTTCCGCAAGTGAATCTGACGAGATTATTCGATCTGGAGGCTACTTTAGTGCCCAGCTCCGGGTACCGAATCGACCGGATGCAGGGCAGGTTGTCGTTGGTGTAAGAGCTCGCGATGATGCTGGTTTGCTAACCAATTTGCCACTTGACCTGGTAATCCTAGATGATGATGAGACGCCCCTCGTTAATTTTAGTGAACCTGAGAAAGACCTAAGTCTTTATCCCGGCGATGCATTTTCAGTAAAAGGTGTTGCGAGCGACAACATCTACATTCATTCGTTTTCCGCGTTTCTAATAAAAGACCAAGAGGAATTAGCGCTAGATTGGGAAGTTTTTACACGCAACGATCGACTAGAGCAAATACGTGTTGATAATAGCGATTCGTTTGGTTCAGTTGTTGCTGCAGAGCGTTTTTACTCAGATTATGAAGGCCGAATTCGTTTGCCTGAAGATTTGGTAGATAGAGCAGGTGAGGAATTTGAGTTTGTTGTAAGGGCAAGAGACAACGGGATTCAAATCGGCGAATCAAATCGAATTAAAATCACCATTTTGGCCGATGATCAAAAACCGTCGATTGAATTCTTAGAACCAGTAACTACCTTATTTGACTTGCAACCCGCGACATTAGGGCTTGCGATTAAGGACAATATACAGCTTGAATCTTATAGCGTTTCTATTATCGACAGCGAAACACGAGAGGTGCTCTCTGAGGTTGGGCTTGATACGGACACAGTAAGCGTGTCCGATAAAGACATTATTGATCTATCGCGATACACACCGTTACCTGAAGAGGGCGAGACCTTTACGGTTGCTGTCACTGCGGTTGATTCCTCTGGAAATACAGAAAATGCATCGCAACTCTACACTGTACTTCCCGATCAAGCGCCCAACATCGAATTAGTTGCGGCGGCGCCTCTGGATAATCTGATGCGTGGTCAAACGTTGTTTACGCGTGTGCAGATAACTGACGATTTTGTAGAGAGCGAAAACGAATTTTATGAGCTGTATTCGTCTCTTTCTGGGCTTGAATTGGAATCTGATCGCAACCTCGAATTCACAGTTGAAACAGTGGGTAATATTTCTGAGTTAGCTTGGCAATTTGTTTATCCTGAATGGCAAAGCTACTCGGGGAGTTTGAAGCTAAATGATAAAACCTATTGGGCATTTGATGGTGCTGACAGCCAAGTTTTCGCTCAAGAAAGCGGCAATATACGCACGATCGAGTTAGAGCTCGATGGCCAGCAAATTGATTATACGGTAGAAGTGTTCTCGGACGATATCTGTCAGGTAGAGCATCAGGTTTTTGAGGTGACGGCCGCTCAATTGCTTGCTGATGATGGCGAGCTTACTCTTGCACCCTATATTGGCAAAGGCGTCACACAATTGATTATTACGCCAACCGTTTCTAGTCAGGATTTGCCAGCGTTAGCCTTGAGAGAAATTCGAATCGCGAAAAATGAGTTTGGCTCGTCAATGTCATTCGATGATGAGGGAATCTCTCGCCAAGTAAGAACGCTCAATACCGTTAGTTTGCTGGTAGACGACGCTAAATCTCAAAGCGGCATAGGCTTTATCAGCTCGTTTCCGATGAAAGCGGTCGATGAGAAAGATGTGATTTTGAATCGTTTTCATCCATCTCTTAGTAATGCTGGTATTGATAGAGTAATTCAATTTGCCGCCGCCACCGATAGGTTCTCATCTATACGGGGTGCTTTGCCTGCGGTAAATCTTGGTGTTTACCCCTTAGGTGTAGACGAGTTTGATCCAGAGATAGAAATTATTTCTCCTGCCGATGGTACTGAGATTGTGCCAGGTGAGACAATCGAAATCAGGTTGAGGTCGAGCGACAACTCTGAGGCGATAGAGTCGATCACCTTACTCGATAATGGTGAATTTGTTGCAGAACGAGGAGGCCGATATCAATTTGATAGGGATTATGTATTTCAATACACGGCCCCTAAAACGCGTTTAGCTGGCGAGACCAATTTATCCTTCGTCGTTAAGGACAAGAGCCGACGTAGCGCGTCTAAAAGTATTGCCCTGCCGATTAGTATTAATGAGCCACCGCTTTTGAGTTTCACATCGTTCTCCAGCTATAAGGTAGATGGTAGGTATCAAAAGGTGATTACCGAACCAGAACGTATTAATTATGGCGAGTTCTGGGTTCGTGTGGGCGAGAGCTTCCGACTTATTTCAAACCTAACTGATGACGCCAGTTTGACGCGTTACAGAATTAATCGTCTCAACCGAGATGGATCGGTATTTACCGAATACGAAAAGTCTTACCAGGTAAGCTGTCCAGCGCTTCCAGTTAAATTAGTAGCAGCCGAATCTGCTGAAATTGTGTTTAATCAGAGCGAGCCGACTGAATATGAGGTTATTCTGGAAGACAATTTTGGCCACACCACCATACGAAGATTCCTGGTGCATCCGTTAGCTAATGTTGCACCTGAGATTCGTATAACCAAACCAGCTGTAGGTCAGTTTATTGTGGCTGGTACTTTCCAAGTTGAGATTGGTTTGCTCGCGGCGGATGATCGTCAATTGCCGGTTAGTAGCATCAAACTTTTCGCAAACGGTGTGCCCATCTCGACAGATAATGATAGTAACTCGCTTGTTGGAGTTGAGCAGGCCGCGATTCAAAATGGCATAAACTCCATTTACGATGCTTTCGAGGAAAAGTACACAATTGAAATCGCGGATGAGCATGGTCGTATCGATGCGCCAAATACCATCGCTCGAAATGCAATTTTTAATGTGCCAAGTGGGCTTATCAAATCGAACGAGGAAATAGAATTAACTGTTCAGATAAAAGATACAGATGGCGCGATCGGTACGCACAGCGTTAAATTTATTGGTGCAGCAGACGAGATTAACCCTGAAATTGCGCTTATCAGCCCAACCATCGGCTATGGGCCACCTGAGTTTTCAGACTTTACTGTGAGCTATCGAGCTTTCGATAACGTGAAAGTAAGCCAGTTGGAAGTCTATAGTGGGTACGGCGTGCAACTATTAGATGGCAACTACCAAAAGCTTGAGTATGGTTTGCCGCTTAGAACGATTAACGATATTCGCGATATAGATCACGAGCCCGTAACTACCAATAATATAGATACACTTATCTATGATCAGTTAATTCATGTTGACCGCTTGGCTCAAATCGCCGAGCGCTTTGCCGGTGTCTCGATTGATACCGTTCAGCGTTATGATATTTGGGTGAGAATGGTTGCTCGCGATCCGAGTGGCAATGTACGCGAGCGAGAGATTAGTTTTCCCGTTCGTATTGATGAACGCCCCGTAGTCGATATAGTTAAACCATTGGATGGTGGGCGTGTTGTTGAAAGCACTGATATGCTGATTAATGTCAATGCCTTTGATGATGTTGGCATTGATTCTCTAAGAATGGTTGCCAAGGTGGGCGCCGAAGGTTCGGAAACTGAAATATCAAACCTATTATTACGTCAGCCGCCATACGGTTTTAGTGTGCGCTTGCCTGCATTTAATAGAATCGATCCTAGTCAAAACCGTGTGGTGATCAGTGTTGATGCAATTGATACATACGGAGCCGCATTCGGCGACTTAGACCAGCATCGAGCAACAGAAACGATTGCTGTCGAAGTAATAGAAGATGTGCCGCCAGAAGTTGTAATTGGTAAGCCTGTTGATGGTGAAACTGTATTAGAGGGCGAATTTATATTAGTGCAGGTAAATGCGGTCGATGACGTTGCTGTCGATCAAGTAACTCTAAATGTGGCTAACCTGGTTGGTGGTGATAAAACCTTCTCGGATCTGTCTTTTCCATACGAATTTCTACTGGAAATTCCATACGGGCAGGCCCCTCAACAGCTCACACTTACTGCCTCGGTAACGGAAAAACGCCTTAGTGGGGAACCGCGAACCGTTGTTACAACTGATGCAGTTGAGCTTATTGTGTCAGAGGATACGCAGGCTCCTGAATTTAATCGGGTTGAACCAGACAACGGTATCAAAGTTGCCGAGGGCCGAAACTTCCCGTTTCGCATTGAAGTCGAAGATAACGTCAGAGTGTCGACGGTAGGGCTTGAGCTGTTTGTCGAAACAAACGGC
>CALKRK010000205.1 GCA_937989675.1 uncultured Arenicella sp.
GCGTTATCCAATCAAGGCATTTGCGAGTGCGATATAGTCATTCTATATCCGCGAGTAATAACGCAGAGTGGGTGACGCAAAAGCCCGCCCCGCAAGGGTTTGGTTCAAAAGGCCCTCACTCGTTGTTGCGCTGTTTGACCGCAGAATACCTGGGGCCGACCTTTCGGCGGCGCGGCACACCGGCGCCTTGATTGAGACCCTTTTGAGACTCAAACAAAGGCTAAACTCGATTTGATCAGAGGTTCCCTAAATAAATCAGCTAGCCTACTTGGCCACCGGCCTTTTTCTGAATCACTACGATTGAAGGTCGAGGCGGCATACCGTCAGCAAAATCTGGCCACTGCGTTGAAGCGGTCTCTGCACGAACTTCACCGGGTTTGCCAGTATCGCCCGGATGTTGAACTGCAACAAAAAGTGACTCGCCGTCATCCGAAAACGCAGGCCCGCATAGTTCGGCCCCATTGGGGACTCGAAAAAACATTTTGCCAGTGCCACGCATAGAGCCTTCCGTCTCAAGCGCCCACAGCCCGTCATTGGTGCCACTCATAAACGCCTTACCACCTTGATCTGACGACACCCAAAGCCGACCACTCGGGTCTACTACTGCGTTATCCGGGCTGGCGAACCAACCGTTTTTGCTGGTTTTAGGGTTCCACATAGCTTGATGGTTAGGCACATCGGGATTTCCGCATTTGACCATAACATCCCAATACGCTCGAGTACTGGTGAAATCGTTGTCTAGCTCGGTCAGTTCAATGATATGACCAAAATAGTTTTCAACCCTAGGGTTCGCGTTATTCGCTTCCTTACGCTTACTATTATTGGTTAACATCACGTAGACTTTGCCATTCTCTTTGTTCGGAACCACGTCTTCTGGCCGATCCATTGGTGTCGCACCGAGTAAATCTGCAGCCTTGCGAACGTTGATTAAAACATCAGCTTGCGACTCAAACTCGGCTTGCAAAGGCCCGTTACCGTGTTCAAGTGGTAACCACTCCAGATATCCCTCATCATAAAATTTGGCGACGTAAAGTGTTCCGTGGTCGAGCAAATCTTGATTGGCTTTGGGACGATCAAGATTAACCGTATCGCGACTAACGAATTTATAGAGATATTCGAATTGTTGATCGTCACCCATGTAAACAACCAGCCGGCCATCTGGCGCCACTATCGTTTCACCGCCTTCATGCTTGAAACGGCCGAGCGCAGTACGCTTCTTAGGTCTGGATTTTGGATTTAACGGATCAATTTCAACGACCCAGCCAAAGCGATTTGGCTCATTAGGCTCAACCCCAATGTCAAAGCGTTTATCGTGCTTGCCCCAGTTTGTGTAATCATAGGGCACGTTATAGCGGGCGTGGTTTTCCGCCTCTGGGTGATTGTCTGGGATCTCACCGAGAAAATGATTGTTGAAATTCTCTTCACAGGTCAAGTAAGTACCCCAAGGAGTCATCCCTCCAGCGCAGTTGTTCATTGTGCCAATGACCACTCGGCCATGTTTGTCTGCGCTGGTTTTTAAGCGATGGTGACCCGCGGCTGGCCCGGAAATTTCTATTTCAGTGTCTAAGGTTGAAATTCTTCGATTGTATTTGGAGTTGGTATTAACCGACCACTCACTATCTTTAAGGCCGACTTCAACAATCGAGTTTCCAGTTGCCGCTTGAGTAATCGCTACTTGCTCGGCGCTTAATTTTTCATAACCATCTTTCGGGAAGTTTGGGAACATTAAGCCGGCAATCGGATATTCGTGGTTAACACACAATAAGGCACGGGCTTCTTGTCCTTTTTTAGGCTCAAGTCCAAGATAACCGACGTAATCATTGTTATAACCGAATTGCAGGCTCTGTGATTCGGCGGTTTGCGCGCTTGGGTCGAATTCGGGTGCGTTTCGAAACAGCGGATCACCCCATCGAATCAACACCTCGGCCGAATGGTCTGGCGCCACATGATGATGTTCGTCACCACCGTGTTCGACCTCATGAAAGTCAAAGCTTGATTTATAAGGATTACTTTCTCGCCACCGATTGTCTTGCGCCGCACTCTCAGATGGTGCTTTATCACTGGAACAACCTGCAAGGCCTAAAGTTGCTGCGGCCACACCGGCGGCAACCCCGGTCTTCACAAACGCTCGGCGTGAAAAACGTCTTTCACAAACTTCGCTAAAACTTTCATCTTGAGATCGACTCAGATTAGTTATGCGATTGTCACCTTGATCATTCATTCGAGTTTCCTATTTATTCATACTCAACAGATTCTAACTAGCCGAGTATTTTTACACAGTTTGATTACAAAACGAGGGCATTACTACCACTTTCCTAAACTCCAGCAGTTACGCCAGAGAGAGATAAAAGCTCGCGATGGCTGCACTCATTAAATTAGCCATAAATGCAGCACTAACGGCTCTTAGCCCAAGTTTCGCTACGTCCGCTCGGCGGTTTGGCGCGATTGTCGCCAAACCGCCAAGGAGAATTGCGATCGACGAAAAATTAGCGAAACCACAGAGCGCAAACGTAACCACCGCTTTTGAATGCTCACTAAGCATACTGGCGTTTTCAGCAAAACCTAAAAACGCAATGAACTCGTTCAACACCAATTTTTGTCCAATCAAACTACCGGCCACCGCGCTTTCTTCCCACGGCACTCCCAGCATAAACGCCACCGGCCTAAAGACGGTGCCTAGGATGGACTGCATCGACAACTCAGGCAACCCGGCAAAACCGCCGAGCCACCCCAAAAGACCATTGAGTAAAGCGATTAACGCAACAAAGGCGATCAACATTGCGCCAATGTTAACGGCGAGTTGCAAACCAGCGGTCGCGCCACCGGCAGCCGCATCGATTACGTTTGCGTATTGGTCGTGTTCTTCTTTTAATACTTCCTCATGATTATCAATTTCGGCGGTCTCAGGCAATAATAATTTAGCCATCAAGAACCCGCCTGGCGCAGCCATAAAGCTGGCCGCTAGGAGATATTTCATTTCCACTCCAAGCGCCACATAGCCCGCCAAAACCGAACCAGCAACCGTCGCCATACCGCCAACCATCACAGCAAAAATCTCAGAATTAGACATCTTGGCGATGAACGGCTTAATCACCATCGGCGCCTCAGTTTGGCTTACAAAAATATTGGCGGTCGCCGACATCGATTCGGCTCGGCTGGTCCCTAACAAAGCCTGTAAAGCACCCCCGATCACTCGGATAATTCGCCCCATAATACCGAGGTAGTACAACACCGAAACGAGGCTGGAGAAAAAGATAATGATAGGCAAAACTTGGAACGCGAAAACAAACCCTATCCCTTCACTACTGCTGCTGCCAATGCTGCCAAACAAGAAATCGATACCCGACTGAGCGTACGACAAAATACCAGACACACCACCCGAGATACTTTCTAATGCGGCTTTGCCAAACGGTAAATACAAGGCGAACGCGCCGATTAAAAACTGCAACAAGAAAGCGATTACTATCGTGCGCCAGTTAATCGAGGAACGAAACTTTGAGAATACGAAACCGATCAATAACAGAGAAGCGATGCCAAGCAGGCTGATTAAGGTGGTCAAGAGGTTTCTCCTTTGTGGGCAGGGTCAAAGATGGGCGATGCAACTAACTGGATAGGGTTGATTTTATATTGTGTTTTACCATATCAATGGCAACGCGATTTTTACCGCCGCCGGTAACAACGACGTCGGCAAACTGTTTACAGGGTTCTATAAATTCGTAATACATCGGCCGCACAGTGTTTTCGTACTGACTACCAATAGACTCCAAACTTCGCCCGCGTTCACGCATATCTCGCTCAATACGGCGCAGCAAGCAAATATCCATTGGGGCATCAATAAACACTTTTATATCGAAAAGCTCTCGCAGTTTAGGATTGGTCAGCAACAAAATCCCTTCAACAATTACCACACCGGCTGAGGCAACTCGGCGAGTCTCAGTTGAACGATTATGTTGGGTAAAATCGTATACAGGTACGTCAACCGTCTGGCCTGCACGTAACATCTCCAAATGCGACAACAACAACTCATGCTCAAACGCATCAGGGTGATCGTAGTTGGTCTTTTCGCGTAACTTAACGGGCAAATGACTTTGGTCACGATAGTATGCATCTTCTTCGAGAACCGCCAGCGAGCCATCACCTAACTCCTCGCTAAGTTCCTGATAAACGGTTTGCGTAAACAATGTTTTGCCAGATGCTGAAGCACCGACGATGGCAATGATGGAATGGGCCATTGGGCGTGTCCGGGGTCTTAGCGATGAAAATGATCGTCTGTTTACCTTATCATGAGAACCCCAAAGAGTGTTCTTTTTGCCAGATAAATTCTTAGCTTTGTCGAGCCTTTAACAATGCCCATCACCGAATAAATCAATGTGCTGAAAAAGAAATAGATGGAACCCCAAAAATAATCTTAGCTAACAAAGCTAGTTGCGCCCCTTCGGCGTTACCTCTTTAATTTTTTCAAGCGCCCAACGATCCAACCTCGACATCCAAGAACGTATGCCTTTAGAGCTACTACCGGCAACCGTCACGGTTTGAAAAACAGCGGTTTCCTGAGTTTTTTGAACCATGGTTTTGCGAGTTACGTTAAAGCTCAAACCCAGCAAAAAGAGTAGTAATACAACGGGGAAAAATGCGATGAGAATAAGCCACTTTTGTCGCTGCGAAAAAATCGCCCAAAAACGCGCTGCGGCTCGAAAAAATTGCTTGCCACGCCGCAAAAACATCACCTTAGCCCGGCGCGCCCAGTACCAGCGAATTTGGGTGAAAAAGACCCCGTAGCGCACACTCAACGATTTGAACAACTTGAGTAAAACCAGCTTACTTAGATGCCAAAGCAATATCAACACGGCTTTCATGGCGACCATCAGTTTCATCGTAATTAGACGCTTAAAAATAACCTTTGCAAAGGGAATGATCACAACCCATAAGTTATGCGAAACCCATTCAAAAATCGCCTGATGGAAAATTATCAAGGAGCATAGCTCGGTTAAAATAACCACGCAGGAGAGCGCTAACACAAGCTGGTGCCACTTACTCATAGTTACTGCGCCTAATCTTTAGCGGACAACACCAGACACACCAATGCCCCGAGGGTCTGATGCCGTATTGGTTTCACCGTATTCGCTCTCTATGAGTTGCAAATCACCAAACTCCCAAGCATGTGGTTCCACGCGATAGCCTTTCTCATTAAGCTCCTTAATGGCTTCAGTATCCAACGGAATGCTAATACTGGTGGTAATCAGATCAGCCGGGATCAGCTGATGATGAAAGCGGCTTGCACCGACGGCATCAGCGGCCGTCATGCCATTGTCGATCACATTTACAATGCCTTGGAAAACCGAAGTGAAAATAGTGGAGCCCCCCGGCGTACCCAGCACCATTCTGATGTCATCACCTTCCAACAAAATGGTTGGCGACATGGACGACAACATACGCTTTGCTGGTTGTATTTCATTAGCAGTACCACCTACCACGCCGTATATATTGGCCACGCCCGGCTTGGTGGAAAAATCGTCCATTTCATTATTTAGAATAAAACCAGCGCCTTCAACGACCACACCGCTGCCATAGCCCCAGTTGATAGTATAAGTATTCGAAACCGCGTTACCCCATTTATCGATGATCGAGAAGTGCGTAGTGCTCGGCGAATCCAGACCGGGCTGCGCCTCCTTTAACTCACTGATTGAATCGCTCTTAACCTCGGCCGCCCGACCCCGAATATAAGCCTCGCTAATCAATTCCTCGATTGGCACGCTCACAAAATCAGGGTCGCCAAAATATTCGGCTCGGTCGGCAAATACGCGTTTCTCCATTTCAGCAATAAGATGAATGTATTGCGAGGAATTTGGCGCCAGCCCGTCAAACTCTTTATCAAGGAACTGCTTCATTTTTAGCAATTGAATTACCGCAAACCCACCCGAACTTGGCGGGGGCGCGGTGACAACCTGGTAGTCGCGCCAATCGGCAACTAGTGGATCCCGCCATACAGAATCATACTGTTCAAGATCTTCGGCGCTTATCAAACCGTCGTCTCGTTTGGATTGAGCCACAATCAGTGCGGCTGTCTCGCCTGTATAAAAATCACTCGGGCCATGCTTGGCTATGCGTCTAAGGACCTTTGCCAATTCTGGCTGCTTAAATAATCCCCCCTCGGCCATCGCCCCAAAATGATCAGCGAAGTTAACTCGCCCTTCGTGCCATTCGATAATGCCCGGGATCGCCTCAGCTTTCTTCTCGTGAACAACGAAACCTTGCTCTGCGTAGCGAATTGCCGGCGCCAATAACTTGGCCCAATCTTTGGTGCCGAACTTCTTATGCGCTTTCCAAATTCCGTTAACCGTTCCAGGCACACCCGCCGCGCGGATGCCGACCAGGCTGGCTTTCGGTATCACTTTGCCATTCGCATCTAAATACATATCACGATGGGCCGCCAACGGCGCTTTTTCGCGATAATCCAGAAAGTGATTTTCGCCATCAATATGCGCGAGCATAAAGCCCCCGCCACCAATATTGCCTGCCTCAGGAAATGTCACGGCCAAAACAAATGCGGCTACCACTGCGGCGTCAACAGCATTACCGCCGTCTCTTAGAACCTGCTCAACAGCTTTGGCCGCATATTTATCTGGCAAGGCAAATGCCGCGTCTCTTTTCGCTTCGGGTAAGGAGGTGCACGCCGACAAGCACAACGCAAGAACAAATACGCGCGCCACATCAACCAACGGTGCGTTTAGTTTGAGCATGATTAGAGCCAGTATTTTTGATTAGCCAGGTAATCAAAAATACGCTACTTCAAAGAAATCGCAACTACTCTTTGGGCAGGTACCCGTTTAGAACCGGGTATCGTTTAAGCAATGCTCTCTGTTGCGCCCCTAACTTACCGCTATTAAACCTAGGAGCTTTAGCCGAATCAACTCGGTAACTCATGTCTTGAAATTCCTTATCAAACCGCGCGTCATGGGATTTAAGCTTGCGCGTCACGCGCGAAAAGCGAGCAATCGCGATTGGTGAAATGGTTTGGCTAAAACGATGAAAACCCTGAAAGGAAAAATTTTCTTCAACGTAGCGATCGCTGCGCGCCAAACATGCGTTAAACAATTGGTGAAGAAAGTGAGCTTCAGTTTGCTCCTCACAGACAACTACCAATTTACCTGAATGCATCTCTGGAAAGTCGATTTTTTTATCGACTTGCTCGCTCCCTTCATGTTTAACAGGGAACAAAGCCACTTCGAATACATGATTGCCAGCAAGCTGAAGACAGCTCTCTAGTCGAAATCCTAGACCACCAATACTCGTGCTCCTCAACAATTGACCTAAGTCGGCTTCTGTCAGCCCAGCTGATTTCGAGCCCTCAAATAGGAACCGTTGATTGGCCATGAGTGGCAAATCTTGATGGCAGTTAAATGGCGTCGCCACACCATTACCCTGACTATTTTTTAACTTAAATTTCTCACGTAACTCGTGCTCACGCGCTTTCTTTACGGCAAGAAGCGCCGTCTGAACAACCTCGGAAGTTGGTGTCGTTGGCTCGATCATCCAGCGACGCCCATAGACCATTTTGGGCTGCTCAATTACCTTTGGATTCGTTGGATAATTTTCCTCACCAATGATGCCCACCTCGATAAATAGAGTGTGACGATCTAGGCCAGCAAACAATTGAAAGCTGTCTGGCACACTAATTTCGGCCAGCACATTCTCTAAATTCTCTAGCGTACGCCGAACATCAAGGTATTGTTGCGGCACCACCGAACCACCACCAACAACTGAAACGCATGGCGAATACTTCAGCGGAGTTTCACCAAAATCATTCTCGACATTCGCTACCAAACTGGAGGCAACGTTAAATATGGGTACACTCATAACAATACTTAATCTTTGAATAAGGCCTAATTATGGCCTTAGAAATCGACGAGCATGTGAAATTATCTGCGTTGTTTTTGCTCATCGCCCGCGCAATTTTGGTCCAGAAATTAGGGAACCTTTAGCCGAAGAACGCCTGTGACCAACGCCGTACCAAGCAAAATCACACCCGTGCCAATCATCATTGATAAAGTGACCTCCTCTCCAATAAATAGCGCACCCCAAAATGTGCCAAACACCGGTATTAAAAAAGTCACTGTAATTGCTTTGGTCGAACCAATATTTGCAATCAACCTAAAGTACATTAGATAGGCAAGGCTAGTGCACAAAACCGCCATCGCTATAACTGAACCCCACGCACGCAAGCTGATTGGTGATTCTGGCATATACATCAGCGCCAATGGCAGTAGTAAAACAGCTGAGGCTAACTGGCTAAAGGTGGCAATCGCTAGTGGGCTTAAATGTGCGGCTTTCTCCGATGTATAGTTTGCTGCAATGCCATACAAAAACGGCGCAAAGGAGGCTGCAAGCACACCTAAGCTATTACCATCGAGCGACATACTTAAAGACCCGGAAACTAAATAGATCACACCTGCGAGCCCCAAAATCAAACCCAACACACCACTCATTGGCATAGTCCTTCGCAACCAAACCCACGCAACTAGCGCACCCCAAATTGGCGCCGTCGCATTTAAAATCGACGCAAACCCGCCTGTCACAAAAAGTGTCGAATAGGCGAACAGCACAAAAGGAACGGCTGAATTCAAGATACCGATGATTGTCAACGTACCCCAATTCGCGTAAACCATTCTTCGTTGCTCGCGTTTCTCACGCAAAAACCAAAAGGGCAGTAAAACAATGCCGGCTAGCAACACTCGCACTTCGATCAAAGCGACAGCGCCAAATTCAGGTGTTGCTATTCTCATAAAAAGAAAAGACGCTCCCCACAATGATGCGAGCAAAACCAATTCAACAGCATATTTAGCAGGCATCGAGAAAACCTTAAACAATTTGATAAAACTCGATTGTAAATGAGCCAGCTGAATTAACTAGCGTTTTTCGGAACCCTCACTCTACCTGCGTCTATGTCGAGTATTACCAACATCACTTTGGTTAAAATTGCACAATCGCTGTTTCTAATAGACAATGTGTCCCCATTCAAGACCGGAAGGAGAGATTTCATGACCACCTCATTACAACTATTTTCTAAAGTCACCTCTGAGGGACAACTAAATTTGTCTTTGTTAGAGAATGACGTTCCACAACCAAAATCACACGAGGTCGTGGTGCAAATTGAAGCAGCCCCAATCAACCCTTCCGATATGTGGCCCATGTTCGGCCCCGCTGACCTCAGACAAGCAGAACTGATTTATACCGAAACTGAGCGCGCACTTAAAGCGCCGTTGTTCCCCGGCACAACCGCTGGCATTAGTAGCCGTTTAGATCAGTCTTTACCCGTTGGCAATGAGGGTGCTGGCAAAGTTGTAGCCGCTGGCGACAGCGACGCGGCACAGGCGCTGCTAGGAAAGACGGTTAGCTTAATTTCTGGCGCCACCTACGCTCAGTATTGTTGTGTACCTGCGCAATCTTGCATTGCGCACCATGAAACGACAACTGCACGTCAGGCGGCCACTTCATTTGTAAACCCGCTCACAGCCTTGGCGATGGTCGAGACGATGAAACTTGAAGGTCACAGCGCTTTGGTACACACAGCTGCGGCATCTAACTTGGGCCAAATGCTAAACCGCATATGTCTGGCGGCCGACGTGCCGCTCGTTAATATCGTGCGTAAGCAAGAGCAGGTAGAGATACTCAAAAGTATTGGCGCCAAAACTATTCTCAACTCATCAGACGAAAATTTTCAAGCAGATCTCTATAAGGCTATTGAAGAAACCGGCGCGACCCTAGCTTTTGACGCCATCGGCGGCGGCGAGTTGGTTAGCGACATACTCACGGCAATGGAACGTGTTGGTAGCAAAGACGCAACCGGCTTAAACACCTACGGCTCACCGGAGCACAAACAGGTTTACGTATATGGTGGTCTGGATTTTTCACCTACGGTCCTAAATCGAGCATATGGTATGTCATGGGGTGTTGGCGGATGGCTACTTATGCACTTTTTAGGTCGCATTGAACCAAGCCAAGTCGCGGCGCTTCAAAAACGCGTTGCCGACGAAATAAACACAACCTTTGCGAGCAAGTTCACTGGCGAGCTTTCATTAAAAGATGCGTTAGACCCAGCGACGGTTATTAACTACAACGCAAAACGAACTGGCGAGAAGTACTTCATCAACCCAACCTTACCAGTCTAAATCAGTCCACAAGCACGACATGGCTAGATATTCATCTGGCCATGTTTAAGATTCTCAATCGCTCACCAATAGATCGACGATCGGGCTCACAATTATTAGCGGCGGGTTGGAAACCAGAAAATCGACATTCCGGTGATTCTCATCAGGAGATAGCGGCGATGCGAAAAACTGAGTTTCACCTGAAGCGCCAGCGCAATTTAGGCAACGCAAGCTCACTCTAAACTGAGTATTTCCGATTGAACGCCGCAAACCAGTTACCGAATACGTCACCGAACTCTCATTCTTCGCCAAAACAATATCGCTCAATGTACGATAAACCACATTCCGGTTTTGTGTGCTGCTAACGTTTAACTCGAAACGTAAGTCCTTGTTGGCCACCTCGGATTGCAACTCGACTTTGCCTTCAATTGAAGCATCAGTGATCAGTGTTAAATCCAAAGAAGCGGGCAAGTCCGCCGGTTTAATATGTACCGAGTTTCCTTGCCCAAAGCGGTTACCCGACGGGCTATAGTATTGCCGCCTAAAAACGGATGAACATCCAACACAATCCATCCTGATGGTATAAGTGAATGGATCGTCGATAATGTCCTCAACTAAGTAATCAACTTGCACCTCGCCTTGGACGATAACCACGCGCCTGGTTTGCTTGCTGGTAACCGGTCGAATGATGGTGAAAGAAGGAGGCACAACCGCAAAACTATGATTACTAACCGTAATGTCGATTGGTAAATCAGCCTTAGCTGAATCAGTGTCTAAAGTAATTACCCCTGAAAGGCTTCGAGCTTGCGCTGTCGCCAGGCAATTCGTGACCATAAGAAGCGCAAACGAAACATGGATTAAACTAGAAAATTTCACTTTCACAGACATCAAATACAGGTTGGGAGTTCAATCAGTTTAACCTGACACAGCAATCAAATCACGTTGAGCATCTGGCCAAACGAACATTTCTATTAGTCAACTGTTAAGCATCAACGTCTTGAAGCCCCCTATATTTCTTCACAATCTGTCGATTTACAGGGCGTATATTAAAAATCGACCGTTTTTCCACCGAGTTAATCTGTCACTTGTTTGATTGTGTCTTATTTATATGATAAAACATATGAATCAAACAAAGGTAGTACAACAAAGAACGAACATAAATAGCTCACCGTACCGGTGATTTATTAAAAATAGTCGAAAAGCTGCTGCCTTAAAATTGATGCTTTTTTTTGACGTAATGATTTCGAAGTCAATGCGCCAAAAGATTATCAAACACCCTGAGAGGGTTGATATGAAGCAAATCGTTTGGAGGAGGATAGCATTACTAAAATTGCCACGCAGAGGCCGTTCTGGCACGCGTGCAAATTCGTATTTTGCGCCCGCCTTCAAAACTATTAAACCTATAAATTCTTTTATCGAAGGAGCATAGTTATGCAAATAGACCGTACTCAAAGTAAGAGTAAAGCCCTTAGAAGAACAGCGCTCGCGGTTGCCGTTTCCAGCGCTATTCCAATGATGGCCCCCGAGTTGGTCATCGCTCAAGAAACCGTTCTTGAGGAAGTGGTTGTTACCGGCATCCGTAGCAGTATTAAACGCGCGCAAGACGTTAAGCGTGATGCATCTGGCGTGGTCGATTCGATCGCAGCGGAAGATCTGGGTAAATTCCCAGATTTAAACGTTGCCGAATCTCTACAACGTATCCCCGGCGTATCAATCGATCGCTCCGGCGGTGAAGGCCAGCAGGTAACCGTTCGAGGCTTGGGCCCACAGTTCAATACTGTGCTTATGAATGGTCGTCAAATCGCAACCGATACTGGTGGCCGTGAATTCAGTTTTGACGTTTTAGCTTCAGAACAAATCACAGGTGCGAACATTTATAAGAGTGGTACTGCAACTCTGCAAGAAGGTGGCATTGGCGCTACTGTAAATTTGACGACAGCACGCCCTTTAGACACACCAGGTCTGCAGATTGCTGGTTCAGTTAAAGCCATCTACGAGACGCTCTCAGAAGACACTTCTCCAGCCGCCTCATTATTGGTAAGCAACACCTTTGCCGACGACACTATTGGTGTTGGCTTAGCGATCAGCCGCCAAGAACGTGATGTTCAGATCAACCGCATCCAAACAGCAGGCTGGCGCCCTGGGCAAACCATCTCAAACAACCGAGATGGCGTATTGTTCACCAATGCTTTTATCCCACGAAACTGGGATCAAATTGTTGATGCGCAAGAGCGAACACGCACTAACGCAAGCTTAACCTTGCAATTCGCTCCTTCAGATGACCTGACCATTACTCTAGATGGTTTCCAATCTAAGTTTGAAATCGACTCATTGGTGACTGACTTAGCTTCTTGGTTCGAACCAGATCGTGTTGGTTCAGCCACTATAGATCCGGCGACCGGAACGCTACTTAATTTTACTCAAGAGATTGGCCTTAACCAAGGTTCTGGTGACCCGGCAACAGACTTCGTATCGCACCGTCGTAATGGCCGCGATTCAACAACAGATGGGTTTGGTCTGAACGTAGATTGGCATATTAATGACAACCTAACGGCCACTTTTGACGCATCAACTTCAAGCGCTGAAGACGATTATGCTGGTGATGCGCCGTTTAATGTTATCGGTATTATTAATAACTACCAGTTCACCGGAAATTCAGGTGGTATACCAACGGTAGCGCACGACGGTTTTGGCAACGGCGCGTTAGCCGATGCTAACCGCACTCGCCTACACTATAACGAGCGTGGCGGCGTTACTTTTAGAGACGAAGTTGATGAGCTTAAAGCGGATTTTGAGTACGTCGTCGAATCGTCGGAAGTGGTCGATAGCATAAAGTTCGGCGTTTATAACCAATCTCGCGAGAACGAGCGCTTTCAGTTGTTCGGTAACCAATGCGCATTCTGCGGATACCAAACAGCAGCGCCGAACGGCACCGTTGGATTACGCGCGTTTACCGCTGAAAACTTCTTTCCAGGCTTAATTGATACGTTCTACACGTACGATGATGCGGCTTATGAAGCGTTCTTGGCATCAACAGGTAACCCGGTTACGCCAACGCTGCAAAACAACCGTTTCACTATTAACGAAGACATCACCAGCCTATACGCCGATGTGACATTCAATTTGGCCATTGGTGAAATGCCATTGACCTTGAACCTTGGTGGCCGCTATTCAGAGACTGATATTGATGTAACTGCGATTCAAAGCTTCATCAGCGACGTGGTTCCAACAACGGACTTAACCTTGTTTTCAAATCGTTTTGGTCCAGCTACGGAAATCACTGAAAGTGGAAAGTACGACAATTTCTTGCCGAACTTGAGTGCAAAATTGGAGTTGAACGAGAGCATGATCATACGTTTCGCAGCGTACGAATCAATGACCCGGCCAACACTAACTCAGTTGTCGCCGTCTACCACATTCAATGAACCTCGTCGTCAAAACCTAACGGCACAAGGAGGTAACCAAGAGCTAGAACCGTTTGAATCTACTAACTTCGATCTGGGCTTTGAGTGGTATTACGGTGATTCAAATGTATTTTCAATTGCTTACTTTGATAAAGACGTTGATAACTTCATTACTACGTTAACAGGTCAAGAAACCTTTACCTTAACGGACCGAAGTGCAGAAAATGGCTTCCGTTGTTCTGACGCACTTTGCGCACCTGGCGCCTTGGTACCTGGCACTGACATTGTTGGCACGACTGATGAACTAAATGGTCAAACCGAGGTTTACACGGTAGCTCGCCCTCAAAACGGCGAATCAGCAAGCGTTGATGGCTTTGAGATTGCTGTAACCCACATCTTCGAAAATGGCTTTGGTATTTCCGCTAACGCCACTTTTGTTGACAGTAACCGGGACATAGGAAATGACACAACCAGTCGTTTTGCTCTTGAAGGTATAGGCGATTCTCAGAACTTAATCTTGTTCTATGAAACAGATCGTTGGCAAGCACGTATCGCATATAACAATCGCGAAGAGTTTTTGCGCCTGCTTGATAATGGGTTCAACGGTGAACCTGTTAGAACTAACGAGTTCGGTCAAGTTGACATCAGTGGTAGCTATGATATCAGCGACACTCTGACTGTGTTCTTCGAAGGTATCAACATCACTGAAGAAGAACTTGTACAAACAGGACGGTTTGCTAACCAAACTTACAACATAGAAGATAACGGTGCGCGTTACGCAATTGGTTTACGAGGTAAATTCTAATCGGGGGATTTTAAATCAGTGCGGCGCTTAGGCGCTGCCTGATTTAACTCGTTTTATATCTTGTGGCCCGCGGTCTAT
>CALKRK010000206.1 GCA_937989675.1 uncultured Arenicella sp.
ACCGTAGTCGTCGCACCATCGCATTTTTTATAAACCAAAGGAAGATTATTATGGCCTCTAATGCTTTATTACGGGTATTAACCGCATCTAGTTTATGCGCCTTTACAGTCAATGCGACGGCAGGCGTAAAAGAACTTAGAGTTTTGCAGAACTTTAGTAACTCGAAGAGTATTTCTAGTATATCCACCACTAATGCAGACGCCACTTGGGTAAGCACGAGCAACAATGACGGTGAAGTTTTTATTAAGCTCCACTCAAAGGAACATCATAAATCCGTTTTCAAAATTGAAGCGAAAGAACCTTGGGATTTGAGTGAATTGGATGATTTTGCATTAGCCTTAGATATCCAAAACGACGATGATAGTTCGCTTTTTATCTACGTTAAGGTGTTCGATGGAAAAGGCCAAACACACATTCGTAGTGTGCCTGTTTCGGCTAAATCGAAAAACACTTACTACATCGAGCTCAAAGGTGCAGACTTACAAACCGATACGGGTTTAAGAGCGAATCCACAAAACTGGGAAACAAACTATGTGCCTATGATTTGGCGCTCAGGCGCTAAAAACTTGGACCTAAGTCAAGTCACCGGCGTATCGATAGAAATAAACACTCAAGTGAAAGACCGCAGCCTCACTATTGATGACGTTCGCTTGATCGCTCCTACTACATTAGACGAAAACTACCTCGTCGATTTGGTTGACAAGTATGGTCAAAACTCGAATGTTGATTACGCACAAAAAATTTCTTCCGATAAAGAGTTGCGTGAAGTCAGTGATAAAGAGCTAGCAGGCCTACGTAAAACCCCACTGCCAGAGCGATCACGTTTTGGCGGCTGGAAAGACGGCCCTAAACTCAATGCAACGGGTTACTTCCGCACTGAAAAAGTAGATGGTAAATGGTCTCTCGTTGATCCAGACGGCTACTTATTTTTCTCACACGGCCTGGCCAACGTGCGCATGGCAAATACCACAACAATCACCGGTTACGACTTCGACCATAGTAAAATTAAAGAGCGTTCTGCAGACGACCTAACACCAGAGGATTCTCTAGGCTTAAATCGCGTGCCTGACGCCGCAATACCGACCCGCAAAATTGTTTCGCCGTTGCGCGCAAAAATGTTCAGCTCCTTACCTGAGTACGACAGCATAATGGGTCAGTATTACGGGTATCGACGCTCGACTCACACCGGGCCACTTGAGCGTGGTGAAAGCTACTCGTTTTACCAAGCAAACTTGGAACGCCGCTACGGCGAACAAGGCGATCAGAAATCGATCGAGAAATGGCGCGATGTTACGGTTGATAGAATGCTGACGTGGGGCTTTCCGTCCTTCGGAAACTGGATTGACCCCATGTTCTATCAGCTCAATCGCTACCCCTACTTCGCGAATGGCTGGATTATCGGCGACTTCAAAACGGTAAGCACCGGCAATGATTATTGGAGCCCTCTTCCAGATCCGTTCGACCCCTTATTCAAAGAACGAGCTGATGCAACGGTTAAACAAATTGCTGCTGAAGTTCAAGGCAACCCTTGGTGCATTGGCGTTTTCGTTGATAATGAGAAAAGCTGGGGGCTAATGGGGTCAGTCAAAACCCATTATGCAATTGTTCTGAATACTCTCGAGCGTGCAAATTCAGACAGCCCGAGCAAAACCGAGTTCGCCAAAATTGCAAAAGATAAATACAAAACGATCGAGGCTTTCAATAAAGCATGGGGGCTAAATGTTGCCTCCTGGGAAGAATTTGATCAAGGCATAAGCGTTACGGAATTTTCTGAAACGGCGGTTAGCGATTTAGCCGTAATGCTTGAGCACTACGCTTCTGAATATTTCAAAATTGTTGCAGGCAAAGTCGATGAATACATGCCTAATCACATGTATATGGGGGTTCGTTTTGCTTCTTTCGGCATGACACCTGAGATACGGGCGGCGGCCGCTAAATATTCAGATGTAATGAGCTACAATGCTTATTCAGAAAGTATCCACCCAGCATCTTGGGGTTTCCTCAAAGACATCGATAAACCTAGTATTATCGGCGAATTTCACATGGGAGCCAGCGACACTGGATTATTTAACCCAGGTCTGGTCATTGGCACTGATCAAACAGATCGAGCACGGCTTTATACCCAATACATGGAGAGCGTATTAGAGAATCCGTATTTTGTTGGCGCTCATTGGTTTCAGTACATTGACTCACCCGTTACCGGCCGCTCATACGATGGCGAAAACTATAATATAGGTTTTGTTTCGGTAACCGACGTGCCTTATGAGGAAATGGTTGAGGCAGCCAAGGCATTTAACAAAAAGATTTACACACAACGGTACGGACGAACCAAGTAGAAAGGCTGTCATTCTTTTGTACAAGTGAGGCTGCCTAGCTGAATGGTTAGTCAGCCTCGAAAGTAAGGAGTAGATTCAAGGCGCCGAAAACCCAACTACTAGCACGCCATATTGCTTAGACCTGACGATTTAAAAACACGTTGATCTTTGTCTGTTTACAATCCCTTCATTGTTGACAAAATACAATTAAATATCTACATTGGACAGTTGTCGTAAATAGTTATCTGGTAGCGCAATAAATGAAGTATTTTGGCCTAGTTAGGATTTGGATTTTTGCATTATTTGGGGTCGCAACAGTCCTGTTCATTGCTCAAGTAGCACCACTCGACGGCCAAGAAGGTGCTGATACTGGCCGGTTCTTGGGTCGTTTCCATCCGTTGGTTTTGCATTTCCCGGTCGCATTTTTATGCCTGACAGCACTACTCGAACTCACTAGGCTATCTCCGAGGCTTGCGCACCTTAGGAAGCTCATTGGCCCAGTCATAGTGCTTGCTGCTGTCACGGCCTGTGCTGCTGTTATTTTAGGAATTCTCCTGGGCGCGAATGAAGGGCACTCTGGTGCTTTAATCGAGCGACACAGAGAACGTGGTATCTACGTTGCAATCATTACGTGTATTACAGCAGCCCTTTACTTCACTGCAAAGCGGTTAGATAACAAAAGTTTTAGGTCAAAAGCCATAAAATCCGGGTATGTTGTGGGCCTCACCGCAGCCTTTGTGTCGATGAGCTTAACGGCTCATGATGGGGGGTCTTTGGTACATGGCCCAACTTACTTAGCTGACTATGCCCCGAAAGCGCTTGCACCAATTTTAGACGGCCACCTACCGGTAAAAGAAAGTAGCACTGAAGTTGTTCAAGCGATCGAAACCGAAGCTGCTCACTTTACCCCTATTTCAGATGAACTGCATCAGCGCTACAACCGCGAGGTTGGGTCTTTCTTGAATGGCTATTGCTCACGTTGCCACGGTGACAGCTTGCAAGAAGCCAATGTTCGATTTGATGAATTTGACTCCACCCTGCGTGGTGAAGCAAGCCAACATGACTGGCAAAGAGTGCTGGGCGTTTTAGGTGCACACCGAATGCCGCCAACCGAGGCAAAGCAACCCAATGGCAAACAACGCGGAACTGCGATGGCCTGGATCCAAGAGGCATTGCAAGAACAAGCACTAGCGCGCCGTGCAGCAAGAGCTAACGCTCCCCTGCGCAGACTGACTAAACGTGAACTAAATCATACTCTGCAAGACCTATTCAACGTTTCGAGCAATTTCGTGGGGCGATTACCGAGCGACCCACGATCTGAGCACGGTTACGACAGCGACGCGAATCTATTAATGGTCTCTATGTCAGACTTGCGGCTTTATCATGACATTGCCAGACAGGCAGTACAAAACTACGTAACTTTTGGGGAACGTGATACAAAGCGTGAAAAGTACTTTGTTGAAATAGAAGACGTTTATCACTTCGGCCGCTTAGAAGGCAATGAACTATCGTACGAGCGCTCTGCTAAGCCACTTACAGAAGCGGCGCTAACTAGCATAAAGGAGGCTCGTAAAGGTAAACCGGTTGTATACCGAGATAGGCAGTATGGGCCGCTGCCGCATGGATTTATCCCAACTGGGGATGTGCCTGGTGTGGGCGAAGGTCGAGGGTTCGCGCGTTTGCATGAGCAGTTCTTATTGCTTAAAACCTCACAAGAAAAAGGTGAGGTGCGTATTAAAGTCAACGCAGCGATGTCGCCAGGCCGCGGTGATGATGCTAGTGTGCCCAGGTTGCGTTTAGAAGCCGGCTGGCGCAAGAAGCAAAGCCTGCGGGTGAGCAATGTCGGCGAACACGATATCGTCGCTGAAAAAGGGTCACCGCAAACCGTAGAATTCTCGTTCAGGCTTGAAGATGTAATTGCCCCAAAATCAGCCAGACTGGATGAAACAGGCAAAGACAAATGGCTCTTACTGGTACTATCAAACGTAGCACGCCATGAGGGCGGCACACTTGCGGGGTCAATTTATGGGCAAATGGATCCCAACTTGCCGTCGTCTAAAGACGCCGCAATACCCTTTGTTGAGCAAGCTCAATGGGCAGCTGAATACACAGTGGCCGGGCTAAAGAAATGGAACGAAGCGGGTGTGCCCTACTTGTATCTAGACGCCTTAGAAGCGGAAATTATCCCGGTAGAGTCTGACACTAAACTGAACTGGGTGGTACCCACTCCCGACGAAGAAGAGAACCTTACTGCTGAGCTAGATATTGTCAAAGATGTCCTGCAAAATTTCGCCTCAACGGCGTTTCGCAGAACAATCTCTGAAGCCGAGTTAAGCAATTTAACTCAGCTCTTTTCATCACTGCGAGCCGAAGGAGACAGCTATCAAACAGCCATGCGCGAAACCTTGGCAGGCATTTTGATATCACCTCACTTTTTATACATTGGCTACCCATTGCCTTCACCGAACGATGCTGAGCCAGAGCAATTCGCCGATTACGAACACCAGAATAAAAACCATTATCTGGCCTCTAGATTGTCGTACTTCCTATGGTCATCCATGCCGGATGAGCGCTTGAAACAGTTAGCAGAACAAGGCGAGTTACTCGACCCATATGTTTTGGCAACCCAGGTCGATCGCATGTTAAGTGATCCAAAGTCGCGGCGTTTGAGCCAGAGCTTTGCCGAGCAATGGTTGCAACTCGACAAGTTAGCTAATGTAGGCGTGTCTTATGAGCGTTACCCTGATTACGGTGTGGAGTTCTCTGCTTTGACCGCCAAACAAAGTATCGCAACCTTTCAAGATAACTTTCATAACAACCGTGATTCCAGAGCGTTGTATTCATCGAAAGCAATGATGCTGAACGACCAGCTAGCGAGGCACTACGGTGTTGATGGCGTTGTTGGTGGAGACATTCGACGGGTAGAGTTAGATGAAGACATCGGCCGCTCCGGATTGTTAACGCAGGCCAGTATTTTGACGATTAACTCTGATGGTACAGAATCTCATCCGATAAAACGCGGAGTGTGGATGTTAGAGAGAGTGTTAAACGACCCTCCACCACCTCCGCCGCCATCGGCGCCAGACTTAGACCCCAATAACCCTTTACTTGCAGGCCTAACACTTAAGCAAAAAATCGAACATCACCGCGAGTTAAGTGCGTGCTCAGGCTGCCATGAAAAAATTGACCCATGGGGAATTGTCTTTGAAGGTTTTGACGCAACCGGCCGTTCACGAACTCACGTAAACGTAGAGGGTGCAAACGAACCGCTGGCTATTGATGCGAGTTCCACGCTCCCCAGCGGCACGCAAGTCAACTCTGTGCCTGAGCTAACACAATACTTGCTGGAACAGCGCGAAGACGATTTAATGGCGGCTTTAGTCGACCATCTAATGATTTACGCCTTAGGCCGAGAGCTAGACATTCTCGACATGCAAGAGGCACATACTATTCACTCGATATTTCGCTCATCCGGGTATCGTTTGAGCGAGCTAACAAAAGCGATTGTACAAAGCGACGCTTTTACCAATCGTGGCACTATAGGCAACACACTAGCAAAGGAGACACACTAATGAAGATCAATAAGCAACGGCCAGAACGTAGATTGTTTTTAAAGTCAGCTGGCTCCTCATTGCTATTACCAGCATTGCCATCACTTGGTGGTTTGTTTAGCTCGAGCGCCATCGCGTCGCCCGCTAAATCAGCGACACCGCCGAAAAGATTATGTTTTGTGTTTTTCGGTATGGGTGTCTCGCTCCCCCCTGAAGACCATATAGCTCATAAAGATTGGAACTGGTTTCCACACGAATTAGGGCGCGACTATAAGCTCACTAAAACACTGAGCTCATTGGCGCCTTTTCGAGAAGATATGAGCATCTTATCCGGCCTGTCTCACCCGCGAACACGAACCATGTATTCGCATTCTACCGGCGGCTATTTTTTAAGCGGAGCCGACCCAGAAAGCCCTGGAGGTAATTCGATTTCAGCTGACCAAGTCTATGCAGCCTACGAGGGGGCAAATACACGCTACCCTTATATGATGATGTCTACCGAGGGTGGTGTTGGTGATTTTCGTGAACCGAATACAATGTCGTACTCCAGCAGCGGACAACCAATCCCTTCCATAGGCACACCACGCGCCGTGTTTAACGAAATGTTTGGTGTACAAGAAGGTAATCGCGCATCCATCGAACGCGCCTACGGTCGAGACCGCTCTATTCTTGATGCGGTTAGCCCGGATATCAATCGCCTAGATAAAACACTGGCGCACGAAGATAAGGCACGTTTAGATCAATATTTGACTGCCATTAGAGAGATGGAGGCGCGCATTGATCGCGCGCAAGATTGGCTCGACGTACCCAAACCAAACGTAGCAGAGGATCAATTCAAGCTCGATATTGACCCAATCCAGGATGGGCCAACCGGGTTTATTGACGCCATGTATCAACTAATAACCACCGCGTTCCTAACCGACAGCACGCGGATGGTGAACTTTCTCAAGGTTAATGAATCACCAGGCGGATTGGCTGGCCGCTTCCCTGAGGCGCTGGGCTTACCCGGCCATCATTCCTTGTCTCATGAATTTAATGAGGAAGGTGGTTATGAGCGCTGGGCGCAATACGATGCCTACCTTGCCGAGCGTTTGTCCGGTTTTCTAACACAACTATCTGAAACTGATGATCCCTACGCTGAAGGCTCATTGTTAGACAACACCCTAGTGCTCTACGGCTCTGGCACCAGCACGGTTCACAATACCCGCAACTTCCCACTGATTCTCGCGGGTGGCAAGAATATGGGCATTAAACACGGAGAGTTTCATCGATTCGATGAAAGTGTACCTATGTCGAACCTGTTGTTAACCTTGTTGCAGCAAACAGGAACACCCATTGAGTCATTTTCAGACAGCACTGCGAATATTTCTGAGTTATTGGTTTAACGGCAATGCCAGCGCCCGGCTAATAAGGAAGCTATTTCACTAGTTCTTTAGAGTCGGGCGATTCACTAATATTACACAGACTCAGCATTGGTGTTGAAATTCAGCTCAAACGGTTAGCCCCACAAGCCTAAAATTGTAAACAACTTTAGCTTACATTGCTGGAGTTAAGTCGCTCGTATTCCTCAACCATTTTTCGCGTCACTTCAAGGATCTCGGCCCGCAGTTCCTTTGCGTTGGTCGGTGCATAGACAGGAATCCGCGAGTAACCTTTCGCCGCCATTGCTTTTCTAAACTCAGCTTTATCTTTCGCGCTCATTCGTACCATCGTGATGCCCTTTATTTAGTAAGCTAGCATCATATCTCCTTTTCATAATTCAAATTGAAGAATTAGCTGACATACGAAAAGCTTAAGTAAGTGACATTCAGCCCTACTACCCTTTTTTGCCGAAGTCGTAAACTAACCCTTTCGAACGCTCAACACTTGTCTATTATTTTGATCGACAATAGAATGATTTGGTCAGTTTAGTTTGGCGTCGTCCACTCAGACTCGTCCTGTAACCGCTACTGCGGTTTAACTATTTGGGTTAAAGGAGTTTATCTATGAAAACGCGCTGTGAATCTCTCCCTCCGTCGCTGCGCCGCTCAGCGTTAGCGCTTGCTATCTCCGGCAGTGTTGCATTAGGTGCAAACGCAGAAACCATTACTGTGTTGGGCGGCTGTACTTTAGCAGCGGCGATCAGTTCAGCCAATACCGACACGCGTGTGGGCGGCTGTAGGAGTGGCAACGGGCCAGACACGATCGCGCTACTCAATGGTTCAGTGCACACACTCACCACTGCTGATAATGTTGCTAACGGTGCCAACGGGCTCCCTCAAATCACGTCGACAATCACTATTAATGGTAATAATTCGACAATCAGGCGTAGCGCCACGGCATCGACTACCTTCCGAATTTTTGACATTGCAGACAGCGGTGATCTGACATTGAATAAAGTGATCGTAGAAGGCGGCGTGAGCGCCTTTTCAGCAGTGAATGATGGGGGTGGTATTTTCAACGCCGGCAGCCTGACCATGAACAACAGCAGTCTAATTGACAACTTTGCGGGCGAGCGTGGCGGTGGATTGTTCAACGCGACCGGTGGCACCGCCGTGCTAACCAACAGCATAATCGAAGACAGCGACGCGAGCGGCACGGGTGGCGCAATTTTCATCCAAAATGGCTTAGTCAGTATTCGAAATAGCACCATAACTCTAAATCGAGCGGGCGCAGGTGGTGGTATCTTAGTGTCCGGCGGTGGGCTATCGGTACTCTCTGGCAGTCAGGTAACTAACAACACTGCGAATGCCGGGGGCGGCGGTATTTCCGTCAATCCAGGTGTACTTTTTACCACCGTCGGTGAAAGCCGGGTAGCAAACAATATGGCTTCCAGCGGCGGCGGAATCGAGAACTTTGGGTCACTTATGTTAGTTCTCAATAGCACCATAGAAAACAATGTCGCGCCGAATGCTGGTGGTGGCATCACAAACGCCCAAGGCACACTGGCATTGCTGAGCAGTACCGTGTCAGGTAACACCAGCAGTTCAGGTGGCGGTATCTACAACTATAGATTCACCCCCTCCCTCCCCACAATAGCCAACGTATTCAACAGCACCGTGTCCGGGAATATCGCCGAAAGTGTAGGTGGCGGTATTCTGACTTCTTCACTCGCTGAGACCAATCTAGTGAACAGTACCGTAGCAAACAACGAGGGGAACCTCGGGAACGGATTGTTTAACGGCAGCACGAC
>CALKRK010000207.1 GCA_937989675.1 uncultured Arenicella sp.
CTACCTGATTGGCATCTAGTGGCAATGGCACAATGCCCATTTCAGCTCGTTCTGCGACGTGCGCGCGATATGCTTCTAACACAGTAATTCCTCGGCGTTTAGCGATTGGTGGGTTGGGTTTTTCTATCATTTTCAATCAAGAAAACCACAAGCAAAATGATTGGATAGAACGCTTTCAGCACTCTAATCACGGGGGCGCATTTTACTATACACACACACAAACTTGAAGTGATACAATGCTGGAAGCCGCTATAAAGCGGTTTATCCTCATTATCATGGTTGTGAATACACATTGAATGACATCCCGATAGGAATCTTATTCCTAGTCTTATTTTTGCTGATCCTGCTCTCAGCGTTCTTCTCTTCGTCAGAAACGGCCATGATGGCAGTCAATCGATATCGAACGAAAACGCGCGCAGACAACGGCAATCGAAGTGCAAAATTAGTGCTCCGATTATTAGAATCTCCTGACCGACTGCTCGGCACCATTCTATTCGGAAATAACGTCGCCAACATTGCAGCAACGACACTCACGACCATTATAGGCCTTCGCCTATACGGGAATATTGGCGCCGCCTATGCACCGATGATCCTCATTTTTGTGGTGTTGGTTTTTGCCGAAGTTGCACCCAAAACACTCGCCGCCGTAAACCCTGAAAAAATAGCTTACCCTGCTGCATGGGTGTTGGCGTTCTTACAGGTTGTGTTCACCCCATTTGTTTGGCTGGTGAAGATTTTCTCTAACGGATTGTTAGGGCTTCTCGGTGTGCGAGTCAAAGCGCAAACCAATGCGCTTAGCAATGACGAACTGCGCGCCGCGGTCAACGAATCCAGCGAAAAAATCAATACGTCTCACCAAGAGATGCTAATTCGCATTCTCGAAATGGAGCAAGTCACCGTTGAAGACGTTATGGTTCCGCGCGCCGACATGGAAGCCATCGACCTCGAAGACGAATGGGATGAAATCGTCGAACAGCTCGCCACCTCGCACCATACGCGAGTGCCAGTATTTAAAGGTTCGCTCGATAATATTGTTGGCATCGCACACATTCGTAAGATGTTTTACCTCTCGCAAATGGCCGAATTCAACCCCGACACAATGATGTCAATGATACGCGAGCCATACTTCATTCCAGAGAATACGTCAGTCACGCACGCGCTAACCAACTTACAAGAGCAACGTCGCCGCTTCGGAATTGTGGTCGATGAATACGGGGATATTAAAGGCTTGGTCACGCTAGAAATGATTCTAGAAGAAGTTGTTGGCGACTTCACCACCGCCGTGCCAGGCCTGGACGATGAAATTAGCGAAGAGAAAGACGGCTCATATCTGGTACGCGGTAACACCTACCTGCGTGACATTAACCGACAACTGGGCTGGAAACTCCCAACTAATAACGCAAAAACCGTTAACGGTTTGATTACCGACCAGTTAGAAGACATACCCGTAGCCACCACCTGCTTTAAACTGGGAGACTACACAGTGGAAATCGTACAAACGCGCGACACATCTGTGCATGTTGCACGCTTGAAGCGACTTTCCTAGGCATACTGGAACAAAACCCGATGTAGTGAATTTGATAGACACAACGCCTCGAATCACGAATAATTATAAATCATAGAAAATACCCGATGAGCGCTTGCTCCGCCCTGCGCTTTTGAGATATATTTCTAGAAATAACAATCACATATAAAAGATACTGAATCCATCTTATGAAAAATATAGCCCTTACCCTAGCGATGACCGTACTTCTGGCCGCTTGCAGCAGTGGTTCAACAGTAGCGCCATTGCCATCGACGGTGAATAGTCAGTTTGCTGGTAATTTCCAAAATATCAATAATACTCAACGTGGTACTGTTCGGCTTGACATAGTAGAAGACGATAGCGGTGCGGTAACGGGCAATATTATTTTTGAATCTAATACCGCTAACTGTTTAGGCAACAATACAGTTTCCGGCACAACAAATGGCTTCAACTTATCGATTGCGTCCGAGATAAACCGCACTCGTTTCACGATCGTAACTACGACGACCAGGCCTACCGGAGCAACAACTGTAAGTACTAGGTTTGCAACCAGCGGAACCGTAGGTACTCAAACACGAACAGGCTCCGATGGAACAGTTACAACTACTGTGACAACGTCAGAAGATTTAACGGGCAACCTGAATATTCAGCTCGCTATTAGCAACAACGGTAATACGTTATCCGGCACTTATGTAACAACCGGCAATGTTTGCAGCAACAGCACCGGCTCGGGCGATATGACACTAAACCGAATCTAGATTCAGCATTATAAAAATGCGGTTTTAATACGCATGATAACAATCAGTATCCGTAAAATTGAGAAGGCCAGTATGCAAATGCTGGCCTTTTTGTTTCTCATTTTAGGCGTTACACCCGCGCCTACATTCGCAGAACAAACAAGTAATGAGCAAGCTAACAAAGCGTCGCACACCTTGCACTTCAGCCTTGGCGACAAACATGGCTTCCCACTTAACGACGCTAAGAGTGAATTCGATTGCTCAGATAAAATTTACACTACCATTGAACTAAGCAACTACCCGCTTGGTAAACATCATTTCTCTATCGTCTGGACCGACCCAGCTGGTGATGACCGAGAACGCACCGAGTATGACTTTCAAGTGCGCAATCATGATCAACCAATGCGCCTTTGGTCATGGCTCAGCCTACGCCGCTCGACAGGTTCAGGCATGCTGCAATGGCTAAACCCGGCCGCTGGCCTTGAAGAATTTATTGGGCCATGGAGCGTTGAGGTGCGAATTGACAATAAGAAAATTGATAGTCAGAGTTTTGAAGTTAGCTGCTAACTAATTTAGGTGGGCTTCTAAAACATCACGTAGCTAGAAAGCATCACCAAACCCAAAAGCGGATCTATATACTTATCTAACTACCAAACACTCTGAGCAGAGCTGAGTGTACTGATCTTGACACTAGGCGATTTGCTCAAACAAGTTACTCACTTTTTCAAAGTGAGCGAATTCAACATGCCCGCAAATGCTCCTAAGCGTGGCCATTAACTTCGAAATAAATTTATAAATCTCTGTAAAAATTTCTGTCCGTCAACACCCCGTTTTCGTTGCAGCATGGCGAGTTGATATTGGTTTTCTAAATGATTATCTACTTCCTCTATTAAACGCTCTACATAAGAATGATCACTTTCGTCACTAAGTGCTAGTTGCTCTTCTTGACCCAGCTCTTCCACATTATGACGGTTAAAAATACTCACAATTTCTAACATCTTATTTGTTGAAAGCGCTTTCTCTTGGTTGACCTTCATACGGAGAGAGTCGTTGTCTTGAAGCCCTGGCAGACAGCGCGCTAAAAATTTTTCGCGTTCATCAACGGGCAAATCTTCTACTAAGCTCTGAATTTCGTCTACATAGCTTCTATGAAACTCAGAATAAAAATTCCGCTCAACAACAAGCTGCTTTGAATACTCTGTTAATGCTTTAGTTGCGGCTCGCCTGACAACTGGGCTGAAAAGCTTTTGAATATCAAAATATTGCTCAACATCCAGCTTGACCCTCTCTTTAGTAAATACCCTATCACCCTCACCGATCATCTCTCTTCGACGAGAAGTTAATTTCAACACCTTTGCTTCGAATTCGAATGACATATATTGAATCTAAATTGCTAGCTTAAATTTGGTTGAATCTATCAAACTGTTTTAAATTTGAAGTTGTTCATCATTTTTTTCGCCTTTCTTCTACTCTTGCCTTGTCTCTAAGCACTAAGTTATAGAGCGGTTTCGGATCGGTAACAAATAACTCGGTCACCGGCTTTAATATTAAGCTTCTGACTTAAAATATGGCAAACGGTACCCGTTTTTTTTACAAGTTTGTTCATATGAGTCCAATACCGACTTAAATTTCTCTATCTCGTACTCTAAATCAGGGATCACAGATTCCGGATCCTCTCCATCGCTAGCTGACTCTAGTTCTTTAAGAGTTTTACGTAATAAACTATACAGTGAAAAGAGACTGTCACCTTGCATTACCACTCCTGGATAATTTCTAACTTCTAATTTGCATACAGCGAAATTGTGCGGTTCTGTGAGTAATTTGATTGCCATTTTCAATTAGCCATTTGGTTTAGATTTTGGTTTTGCTCTTGCTTTAAATGTAATGTGTGGCTCACCTTTACGAACTGGACCATCATGGAAATCCCTTCCACTACCATCACCAGTGTTACGGGGTCCGCTAGGGAGAGAGTTTTTTATCTTACCGCGACTTCTAGAAGTGCCTCCTTCAAGAATAAAATCGAAATCAGAACCCGGATTAGTACCTGTTGTTTGACTACCGACAACTGATACATCTGCGCCGCTTCGATCTGCCGCATTTTGTATTCGCCTCTGCTCACCGGGACTCAAGTTCTTAAGATCCGCACCCCCGCCAACTATCGGCTTATCTCCGGCACCACTAGCACAATTACAATTATGCACCAACGCTTCCGATTCACCCGCAAAATACGTGTGTGTGTCCGCAACTGTAAAATTGTAGGTTGGCTTGGTCTCGTTGCGTAAGTCATTGGAAACAACCTCCAGTAAGCTACCATCAAATGCTT
>CALKRK010000208.1 GCA_937989675.1 uncultured Arenicella sp.
AATTCAATGCCGCCAGAGATGAACTGCCCAGCCTTAAATTGCCCGTTGGCGTTTACCATTTTGAACACCGCCATCGGCACCGCTAAGGCCTCACCACCAGACACTTCCTCAGTTGACTCAACACCATCGTCGGCGGGCAGATAGTGATCCAAGTTAAGCGTATCTAAATCGAGATTAAATTGGACAGCAGGTTGCTCAAAATTTCGAATCGACGCTGAGCCCGTTACCGTGCTTTGATCTAGTATTAAAGTCAAATCAGTCACTTTGGCTTCATCAAGACCTGCGCTGAAAGCCGACTCAACAGACACACTACGTAACGCGTTTTTGTCGGCCGGTTCGAAATCAATCTCATAACTCTTCAGCAGTTTAGCCGCATCGAATTCGGCAATAGATAGCTGCCCAGTAACATTCAATACCTCGCTAACGTTTTTCGCAACCAAGTTCTTAACGATGGCTGTGAGGTCTCCAGACTTTGCAGTGATATCACCGAAGACGATATTTTGAAATTCTGAGCTTACCGAAATACTGGGAACCGCCAGCTCGAGAGACTGTGGGCTTTGAACCTTAGCGCTGAGCCCGGCGAGTTCTATATCTTGATTTGACATCATAGTGATGGCATCAATAGTGGCACTCATCGCATTACCATTCTGCTCAAGGTTGGAGCGGATATCGGCTAGCGAGACCTCAAGGGTTTCGGTATCTATCTTCGCCAACCCCTCTAATTCGAAAACTAGTGGAGCCGGGCTTTCACCATCGTTGTATTGCCCAGAGGCATCAAACGGCGCTAGGATGTCACCGATCAAATTGCCAGTTACGAGGTTCATATTGCTAATCTCAGTACGGCTTCCGGCCTGTCGGTCGTCTATCAAGATGGTGCCATCCGTTAGTTCTAAACCTTGAACCACGAGGGCAACCGCCGCTCCGGAACCTGCATCGGCAACCGCATCGTCGTCAGCTTGGTCACCGGCCAACCCGCTAAAGCTATCAGTTCCGTTCTTAAGAGTAACCAAACGAATTTGAGGTTGCTCTAACACAACGGTATCCACCTCAACTCGCTTGCTCAACAGTGGGACCAACTTCACCCTCAGTTGTGCCGTGGAAACCGATACCATGTCACCGCCAATCGCGTCAGGTTGCGACAGCGTCAGGCCTTGTGTGCGAATACCGAGCCATGGAAAAACTGAAACTTCAAGATCTCCGTTTAAGGCCAAGTCACGGCCGGTTTTCTGCTTTACTAAGTTAGTTATCTCTTCGCGATAGTCATTCGGATCAACCACCATCGGTATCACAATAACCGCAACCAGTATTAGCAATACAAGAGTAAGAAGAAAGCCAGCAAGCCATTTTAAAAAGGTCAAAACAAATCACCTATAGAGGTCAGAGAAGATAATGCTATCAGGGTTTAAGTGTAGCGAAGCCAGATGAACCAAAAATTAACGGTTTTCAACACTTCACATACTCGATTGAGAATGACCGCTTAAAGAGCACTGTGTATGACAATAGATTTCTTGATAGATAGCTGAAAAGCTTATCTAACGCCGTTTACGGCAACAACAGTAAAAATGCCACGGTCGCGCTAGGACGATTGCACTTGTTCAGGCAAAACGTCAAACATTGCTGCGTAAGCGTCGTGCAACACTTGCGTATCCGAACCGGGTAAATGTGCATTCTCACTAATGTGCCGCCGAAATAGCCGTGAACGAGGTTCTCCGTGGTAGAGACCTACCACGTGTTTGGACAAGTGGTTCAATCGGCTGCCGTTCCTTATACGCTCGTCAGCGTACTCGGCATACTCCAACAAGACTTGTTCACGCGTGCGCGGCGCCTCGTTAGCACCATAAAAAGCCTGATCGACCTGCGACATAATATAGGGATTAGAATAAGCTTCACGCCCCATCATCACACCGTCAACATATTGCAAATGCTCATGACAAGCATCAATGGTGTTGATACCGCCATTTAGTACAATCTCGAGCTCTGGAAACGCCTGTTTCAATTCATACACTAACTCATAGTCGAGCGGCGGCACATCGCGATTTTGCTTCGGGCTCAGGCCCTTTAGCCACGCTTTTCTAGCATGCACCAAAAAGGTATTACAGCCCGCATTTGCGCTTGCTTCAACCAGCGCCCAAAGCGCCTCACGTGGCTCTTGTTCGTCTACGCCAATCCGGCACTTCACGGTAACGGGAATATCCACCGCCGCCTGCATTTGCCTAACATTGTCGGCCACCAACTCAGGAGTCTGCATTAAACACGCACCAAAGCTACCCGACTGAACCCGATCACTCGGGCAACCAACATTGATATTGACCTCGTCGTAACCCCACTGCTGAACAAGCTCGGCACTTTGGGTCATGGCATCTGGATCACTGCCACCAAGTTGCAGGGCCACTGGATGTTCAGCTTGATCAAAATCCAAAAACCGTGATTTGTCACCAAAAAAAATCGCCCCGGTGGTAATCATTTCCGTATACAACACCGCGTGCTTAGAAATTAAGCGGGCGAGGTAACGCTCATGTCGATCTGTACAATCGAGCATGGGTGCAACGCAAAATATACGATTTACTCTCTGGCCTTCGGTCATGGGGCGAGATTCTAACAAAAACAGCGCGTGACAAGCAGCCCAAATTGATTGATATTGCAGCAATCAAAATGCCAATTATAAGCCGCTGTGAATAGTCTAATCGATGCTTTTTCAGTTCAACCCGTTAATCTAATCCAGGTTATCTTTATGGCGCTATGTGTGTTTGGTATAGCGCTGTTGTTAGCAAAGCCAAGATTCTGGGGCTTGTGCTTACTGCTAAGTTTGGAGTTGTTGTTGATGGCATTCAATTTCTCAGAAGAAACCAAACTGTTCGGCCAGCGTTACTTAGTGACCCCGGTTTTTACTCTTTGTACTGGCCCGGCGTTCTATCTATTCGTTCGTCATCTTGTCGTACCAGAACACCGCTGGACGATGAGAGAGGCAATTCACTTCTTGCCAGCCTTGTTTTCTCTACCGTTTACACATTACAGCAACCTCGTTATTGGGCTCGGTTCCGTTAGCCTTATTGCTTATGGGCTTGCGGCCTACTATTGGCTGAGAAAATACAGCCTTTCCTCTCAGGCGATCAGCTCAGCCGCACTCGATATGCAATTAACTTGGCTAGTGAAAATAATGTGCATTTTTGCGCTTCTCGGCATCACGGATACCATTCGACTCAACCTGCAAAGCCAACTTGGCTACACAATCAACAGCGTTTGGTATTTTTTTCACCAAACAGCGGTGCTGTTGCTTTAC
>CALKRK010000209.1 GCA_937989675.1 uncultured Arenicella sp.
TCGATTTGTTGGCCATGTTGGTTGGCGTCAAGACAGACAAACATTTGATGGCGCGGTATTAAGCTATAAACCGTCGAAAGACTTTTCTATCAACGCCTCATATATCGATAAGCGCAATCGCATTTTCGCCGATGATCGCGACATTGATAGTAAGGACATGATTCTAAATACGGCTTATCAAACGCCGGTTGGTAAAGTGGTGGGCTACGCCTATTTGTTCGAGATCGATAATGGTTCGGACAATTCACTTGACACTTTTGGTGTGAGCTTTAGCGGCAATCAGAAACTTGGAGATACTAAACTTCTCTACAAGGCTGAGTACGCTTCCCAAGAGGCCAACGATGTGTTCGACACCGACTACTTTTTGCTTGAAGGTGGCGTTACCTTAAGTGGTATTACCGCGAAAGTCGGCTATGAAGTATTAGGGTCTGACGACGGCCAAAAAGGTTTCGCTACACCGCTCGCAACCCTACATAAGTTTAACGGCTGGTCAGATCAGTTCCTAGGTACGCCTAATCAAGGTCTTGAAGATCTGTATTTGTCTTTCTCGGGCAAATTGGCTGGTGGAAAATGGGCCGCGATATATCACGACTTCTCTTCTGACGTAGCGCTCTTAGGTGCTGACGACCTAGGAGATGAAATCAATTTGGTTTACTCACGCAAGTTCGGTGACAATTTTTCAGGCGGGGTTAAGTTCGCTGGTTATTCAGCCGGTGACGCTGCATTTAACAAAGTTGATACTGACAAATTCTGGATATGGGCGGGTGCTAAATTTTAATGAGCGTTAAAACGCTCCACGCGACCAATCTTTGATAACAAATTCTATTCTCCTTTAATAGATGGCATTGGAGCGGCCGCCTCAAGTTAGGTGGCCGCTTTTTTTTATGATGTGTCAGCTTAGCGTTGGAGGTATGCATTTCATGGTGCCTGTGAACGAAAACAGTGCTTTGACGTAGTGCATTGCTCTTTGCGGTGTCCTCTTGTGGTGCGTTGCCTCCCGGGTTAATCGGGTTGTTGCTCATTTTCTTTTTGGCACGATTATTGCTTTCTAATAAATACAAATTTTAGGTGACTATAAAAAAGACGGTCGCGAATAACCCTAAGTTGAGATGAGTAAATTAAAAGTCGTTGTCGTAGGTAATGGCATGGTAGGTCACCACTATGTTGAAACCTTAGCCAAAAGTGATGTCGATGCAGATATCTGTGTAATTGGTGGAGAAACACGCCCAGCTTATGATCGTGTGCACCTTTCTGAGGTCTTTGATGGTAAAGACCCGAGTGATCTTGGCCTAACGACTCGAGAGTACTATGAAGGACTTGGTGTTGATGCGCACTTTGGTGATTTCGTTGCGAAGATAGACCGCGAATCAAAAAAAGTAGTTACTGAAGGTGGTCAGGAGTTTGACTACGATAAACTAGTTTTGGCAACCGGCTCGTACCCTTTCGTGCCACCTATCCCGGGGCACGATCAAGCACATTGCTTGGCCTATCGGACGATCGATGATTTGGCAGAGATTAAGGCATCGGCAAAAGGAAAAAAAGTAGGTGTTGTTGTCGGTGGTGGGCTACTTGGGCTTGAGTGCGCAAATGCGCTAAAGAACCTTGGCTTAGAGGCGCATGTGGTTGAATTTGCACCCGGTCTTATGGGGGTTCAGTTGGATGACGGTGGCAGCCAAATGCTGCGCCGCAAAATCGAGGCGCTTGGCGTGCAAGTGCATACAAGTAAGGCGACTGAGAAAATCACTCAGGGCGACACGCATCGACTAAAGATGGAGTTTGCCGACGAAACCGAACTGGAAACAGACATGATCGTATTCTCAGCCGGTATTCGTCCATACGATCAATTGGCTCGTGACGCGGATTTAAAAGTGGGCGAACGAGGTGGTATTGAAATTGACTATCAGTGCAAAACCTCAGATGAAAATATTTTTGCAGTAGGTGAATGTGCCGTGCTTGGCAACTTTATCTACGGTTTGGTGGCTCCTGGCTATCGTATGGCCGAGGCGGCAGTGTCTCAGTTAACTTCTGACAAAACGTCGTTTACTGGCGCCGATATGAGCACCAAGCTTAAATTGTTAGGTGTGGATGTTGGCTCGATTGGTGACTCAAAGGGAAACAGTGACGGTGCTCTTGGATTTGTCTTTAGTGATGAGCGCGAAGATGTTTATAAACGATTAAATGTCTCGGCGGATGGTAAAAAAGTGCTGGGAGCGACCTTGGTTGGTGATTGTGATGATTACGATACCTTGTTGCAGTACTACCTTAACGAAATAGATCTGCCAGAGAACCCCGAAAGCTTGATCTTGCCAGCGAGCGATGGTGCGGTACCTGCGCTGGGTGCGGATGCATTGCCGATGACCGCATCTATTTGTTCCTGCCACAATGTGTCTAAGGGTGATATCGTCGAGGCCATTGATGGCGGCTGTACGACGGTGGCTGATGTCAAAGGTTGCACCAAAGCGGCAACCGGCTGTGGTGGCTGCGCTGCGTTACTTAAAAACGTTGTCGACTTCGAGTTAGGCGCGCGTGGGCTCGAAGTTAATACGGATATTTGTGAGCACTTTAAGCACACACGTCAAGATCTATTTACCATTGTACAAAGCACCCAGATTAAAAGCTTTGATGAACTGATTGACAAGCATGGTAGCGGTTCAGGCTGCGATATTTGCAAACCTGCCGTGGCTTCAATTCTGGCTTCGCTCTGGAACGAGCATGTGCTCGAATCTGACTTAGTACCGCTACAAGATACGAATGACACTTTCATGGCGAATATGCAGAAAGACGGAACATATTCGGTGGTTCCTAGGGTGCCAGGTGGAGAAATTTTGCCTGATCAGTTGATTGTGTTAGGTGAGGTTGCCAAGCGCTACAGTTTATATAGCAAAATTACTGGTGGCCAACGAGTTGACCTGTTCGGCGCTCGCATGAATGATCTACCTGAAATTTGGTCCGCCTTAATTGATGCTGGGTTTGAGACTGGGCACGCTTATGCAAAAGCACTACGCACAGTTAAGTCGTGTGTGGGTAGCACCTGGTGTCGTTATGGTGTGCAAGACAGTGTGGGCCAGGCCATAGACCTAGAGAACCGGTATAAGGGGTTGCGGACTCCGCATAAATTGAAAATGGGTGTGTCTGGTTGCACTCGCGAATGCGCCGAGGCGCAGAGCAAAGATGTTGGCGTGATTGCCACCGAAAGCGGTTGGAATTTATATGTTTGCGGTAATGGTGGCATGAAGCCAAGGCACGCCGACTTATTTGCGACCGATCTTGATACGCCAACCATGATCAAATACATCGATCGATTTCTGATGTTCTATGTTCGAACGGCCGACCGTTTGCAACGCACCTCAACTTGGCTGGAAAACTTAGAGGGCGGCCTCGAGTATTTACAAGACGTTATTATTAATGACTCACTGGGGATAGCCAGTGAGCTTGAAAAACAAATGCAGCACGTTGTTGATACTTATCAGTGTGAATGGAAAACCGCAATCAACGACCAAGATAAACTCAAACGGTTCCGCCAGTTTGTAAATTCCGACAAGGAGGATGAAGCTGTATTGTTTGTTGAAGAGCGAGGTCAAATTCGCCCGGCAACTGATGCCGAGAAAAAACGAACCCAGTTTAAAGCAGTGAGCTAAGATTATGAGCGCCCATAAAATTTGTACAGTTGACGACCTTATTCCTGACTCAGGTGTTTGCGCTCTAGTCAGAGTAAATGGACTCGAGGAACAAGTCGCTTTGTTTTATCTTCCGCACACTGAGCAGAAAGTTTTTGCCATTAATAATTGGGACCCTCTTGGCCGGGCGAATGTTTTGTCGCGAGGTATCGTTGGTAATATTGGCGATGAGCTGGTAGTCGCGTCGCCTTTGTACAAGCAGCACTTTTCATTGCTGACCGGCAAGTGCCTTGAAGAGGACGCTGCCGTGAAAACGTACCCTGCTACTCTTGAAGGTGATGACATTATGTTGATGGCCTAGGCGTAATAACATGTCAGAAGTTTCTAGCACTTGCCCATATTGTGGGGTAGGGTGCGGCTTAAACGTTAGTATCAACTCAGAGTCCGGTGATTCATTGGTACTAGCCTCAAAAACTCACCCAGCTAACTTTGGGCGTTTATGCAGCAAAGGTAGTGCTTTGGGCGAGACACTAGTAGGTGTCAAAGAGGGTAATCGGCTAACACATCCGATGATTGATGGTAAGGTTGCTGATTGGTCCCAAACTATTAGTACGATTGCGCAAAAGATAGAAGACAGCATTGAGCAATATGGGCGCAACAGCATCGCGTTTTATCTATCGGGGCAGTTGTTAACAGAAGACTACTACGTCGCTAATAAGCTAATGAAAGGCTTTATTGGCACGGCGAATGTCGATACCAATTCGCGGTTGTGCATGTCATCGGCTGTAGCCGCTTACAAGCGAGCGTTTGGCTCTGACGCCGTGCCCTGTTCTTATGAAGATCTTGAGTTAGCCGATTTGATAGTGCTGATTGGATCAAACGCAGCTTGGACTCATCCAGTGTTGTACCAGCGAATGGTGGCCGCGAAGAAAAATAACCCAGCATTGCGCGTGGTGTTGATAGATCCGCGTCGTACTGTGAGCGACGATATTGCAGATTTACATCTGCCTCTAGCGCCCAGTTCTGATGGCTTTTTGTTTCAAGGGCTATTCAACTATTTGCAAGAAAATAACGCGCTTGACCAAGCTTACATTGATGAGCACACAGATGGTTTTGCCGCAGCTGCGCAGTCTGCTCAAAAAACGGAGTTGTCCGAGGTCGTGCTGAAAACGGGTTTGGACGAAGCCGATTTATTGACCTTCTATCGTTGGTTTGTTGAGACTAAAAAGACAGTCAGCTTTTATTCTCAGGGAATCAATCAATCGGCTACCGGCACAGATAAGTGCAATGCCATTATCAACTGCCACCTAGCCTCCGGAAAGATTGGTTACCAGGGCGCTGGGCCGTTTTCCATTACTGGGCAACCCAACGCGATGGGTGGGCGTGAGGTAGGTGGGTTGGCCAATCAGCTGGCCGCACATATGGATTTTTGCGCTGCGGATACGGACCGAGTAAGGCGTTTTTGGCAGTCGCCCCGTATCGCTCAGCAACCAGGTTTGAAGGCGGTTGACTTGTTTGACGCCGTCGATAGCGGGCAGATAAAAGTGATTTGGATTATGGCGACGAACCCGGCCGTGAGTTTGCCGAATTCCAATTTGGTGCGGCGAGCTTTGGAAAAATGCCCTACCGTCATCGTGTCAGACATATGCCACACAGACACAAGCCAGTACGCTGATGTTTTGTTACCAGCAGAGGGCTGGAGTGAGAAGGACGGAACCGTCACCAATTCAGAACGCCGGATTAGCCGCCAACGTGCTTTTCGTAAAGCGCCAGGAACCGCAAAACCCGATTGGTGGGCAATTACTCAAGTCGCTAGCGAGCTAGGTTATAAAGCTAATTTCGATTATAAATCGGCGTACGACATATTCATCGAACATGCAACGCTTTCTGGCTTCGAAAATAACGGCTCGCGTGGTTTCGATATCAGCGGGTTAAGTAATATCACAGAAGAGCAGTACACCTCGCTTGCACCTATTCAGTGGCCAGTTACCGCTGCTCAACCTCAGGGTACACAGAGGCTATTCACCGACGGCCGTTTTTTTACGCCTACCGGCCGCGCGCAATTTATTTCAACCCAGCCACAAACAGCCGAATGCTTTGATGCGGAATTGTTGTTGAATACAGGCCGTTTGCGAGATCAATGGCATACCATGACCCGCACTGGTTTGGCCCCGACTCTTGCCGGGCATGACGATGTGCCGTTTGTTCAGGTAAACCCGAAGGATGCGAGTCAGCACAGCTTGTTGGACAAGCAGTTTGCTCGGCTCGAAAGTCGTTTTGGTGAGTTCTTAGCCCAGGTGAGTGTAACCAAGGAGGTGGCGCCAGGTCAGCTTTTCAGTCCTATTCATTGGACTGATCGCTTTGCAACAAACGCGGTTGTTGGTCGCGTTGTTAGTCCTGAAACCGACCCGGTGTCTGGCCAACCAGAATTAAAAGCGACCGCCGTTTCTATTCGTCCTTTTGATTGCAAAAGCTGGGCTCGGGTTATGAGCCGTAAGCCGATTGAAAGAGAAGGTTGGGCATACTGGTTGGAAACCAAAACTGCTAATGGTTTTGCCTATTTGCTTGGCGTTAATCAGTCGATGAGTTGGCGTGAATGGGTTGTCAAAACGGTGTGTATGGAAACGGGCTATACGCATTACACAAATCCGATAAAGCACTCAGAGTTCATCGCCGCGCATACTGACAAGCAGATCGAATTAATACTGAGTGTGCAGCCAAACATTGCTGAATTACCCAGTCTAGTTTGGTTTGGTGACGCGTTTGAAGGTTCATTGAACAAACTAAAAACGCTGGTTCGCGGAGAGCTTGGTGCGCCGAATAAGTTGATTTGCGGGTGTTTTAAAACATCTGAAAAAAGCATAAAGCAGGCCATTGAGTCCGGCCATACGTCGGCAGAGCAATTATCAAGTGAGTTGGGTTGTGGGTCTAAGTGTGGAAGTTGTCGACCGGAGATTAACCGGCTATTACTTGACAGCTTCTGATTCAATTCAGCTTTATAGGTATTGTTAAGTTTCGGTTCATATAGACCAGCATAAACTAGATTGGCCTGTGAGAGGGAGTGCCACTGTTTAGTATGTTAGCGTGACAAGTTACACTCTGGCATCTTAATACAAACAAACACCTAGAGAACCCTACATGAAGACCATTTTCGGTGTTTTACTGGCGGTACTAAGTATCCTAAATGATTCCAATGCTCAGAATTGGAGTGGCGAGATTGAAGCGGGTTATGTCAGCGCAAGCGGCAATACCGATAGTGAAAGCATCAATGCTGGTTTGCATTTCATCAAAGAAAATGACCGTTGGCTCAATGATGTGGATTTGTCGGTGTATCGCTCTACTAATGACGGTTTAGTTTCTGCGGATAGCCTTGATGCAAATTACACTTTAAAGCGCTTCGTAGGCGAGCGCGGTAACCTGTTTCTGAGTTTGGGCTATCTCGATGATGAGTTTGATGGCTTTACTGAGAAAATCAGTGCTGCTCTCGGGTACGGTTATCGTTTTTACGATTCTGAAACCTACCGTTGGGAAATGGGTATTGGCGCGGGTTACCGCGATACCAACGAGATCATATTGCCTCCCGTTACGGACGGATCAAGCATTCCTGCAAGCGAACTTAGCATCAGCGGAGCAACTTTTGTGGCGCGCTCCGATTTTTGGAGCCAGATAACCGACAATACGCAGTTTCTGTGGGAGCTAAGCGCTGAGGTTGGGGCTGATAACTCGTTCTACCAGAGTGATTCGGCTTTAGAGGTGGGCATGAGCGATCGCTTTTCGCTAAAAGCCCAACTAATCGTGAGGCACAATACTGATCCTGCTCTAGAAACAAAAGACACGGATACCATTACCTTATTAAGCTTGGTGTATAGCCTCACTAACTAGTGGGTCGGTTATTGCCGTAGTTTTGTCTCTATGACTGGATTGTTCTCCAGCGTGCGATGAACTGGGCAGCGATCGGCGATTTCCATCAGTCGTTCGACCTGTTGTTCTGATAGATCACCAACAAACGAGAGGCTGCGATGTATTCGATCAATTTTCCCATCAGTCTGTTCGCAGTCTTCACAGTCTTTTGCATGAATTCTTTCGTGTTCTAAGTCTATGACGACATCATCGAGAGGCCAGCCTTTATGGTTGGCGTACATGCGGATGGTCATTGACGTGCAAGAACCAAGTGACATCAACAGTAAATCGTAGGGGCTTGGGCCTAGATTTGTGCCGCCATAACTTGTTGGTTCATCGGCAACCAGTTCATGTGATTGGGTCGTCATTGCGCGTAGGAACTTTTTGTCCATTTCGGTAATGCGAACGGTGCCAGACTCTGGTTTTGATAATCGACCCTCTGGTTCTTCCGTTTCCAGATAACGGCTTGCCCAAGCGGCCAAGGTGGTGGCCACGTATTGCGCGTCGCGTTTGTTCGACAATAAATGATCAGCCTTATCCAAAGAAACAAAGCTTTTAGGGTGCTTCGCGGATTGATAAATTTTTGCGGCTTCTGAAACTCCAACGATTGTGTCCACCGGAGAATGAAAAACAAGTAGAGGCACGCCGAGCTTGCTGATATGGCTGGTGTCAGCGTGTTGATCTAGGTCATTAATAAGCTGCTGTTTAACGTTGAATTTACGCAGGCCAATTTTAACTTCGGCTTCACCTTTGTCATGTATTTCAGGCTCGGCCTCACAAAATAGGTGTTTAACATGCTGCGCGGTGGCAGGGGCTGCGATGGTTACAATGGCCTTAATCGAAGTGAGTTCTGTAGCGGCACGCAAAACCGCTGCACCACCCAAGCTGTGCCCAATCAATAAGGATGGCGAGAAATATCTTTCGGCTAGCGCTGCTGCAGCCGACGTTAAGTCGTCAACATTGGACGAAAAATTGGTGTTGGCGAAATCACCGTCACTATTGCCTAAACCAGTAAAGTCGAAGCGCAGTACAGCGATGCCTTCTTTTGCGAGTGCGCCGGCAATACGGCTGGCAGCTGCAATGTCTTTACCGCACGTAAAACAATGCGCAAAAATTGCATAGTGTTGCGCCGGCTGACTATTATCTGGCAGCTCTAACAAGCCAGCCAGGGTTTCACCTTGTCTATTTTGAAACTCAAATTTTTGACGTGCCATGAATGTTCCTCGAGTCAGTTCTGCGTCGTATTAGTTTATACGAGACAATAAGACCGTGCAGGGTTAAGAATTCTGGCTTAATCGGCGCATTTTCAGTTAAGCAGTTGTACTGCGATTAGAATTTATCTACTCTTGAGAAATCTGAGATCGCCACGTTGTTTCCAAAGGTCTAATATCCATGAAGTCTTCTCGTCAATGGCATTCGCCAGCCACTCTATTGTTGTTAATGGCTTTTATTATGCCCCTTGCGTTCTCAACGTGGGCCGCGCTTATCAATAATTTCAGTAAAGAGGCGGCCGAGTTTACTGGTAAGGAAATTGGCATTTTACAGAGTTTGCGAGAGGTGCCAGGCTTCTTAGCCTTTACCGCGGTGTTCTTATTGGCCTTTATCCGTGAACAACGCTTTGCGATGGTCTCACTGTTATTGTTGTCAATTGGCGTGGTGTTGACTGGCTACTTTCCTAGCGTGATTGGTTTATATGTGACGACGGTTGTTATGTCGATTGGGTTTCACTATTTCGAAACAATCAACCAATCACTGACTTTACAGTGGATCGAAAAAGATAAAGCGGCTCATTTTATGGGCACCGCTTTGGCGGTGAAAGCCGCGGCGTCAATATTGGTGTTCAGCGGGACTTGGGTGCTTTTAGAATTTTTTGAGGCGAGTTATCAAACCCTTTACATGGTATTTGGTGGGGCGGCATTGTTGTTGACTGTTTACGTATGGGCCAGTTTTCCTCGCTTTGAGGCCAAGGTAGAGCAACGAAGTACCCTAGTATTTCGCAAATCATATTGGCTGTATTACATGCTTGTATTTCTAAGTGGTGCGCGTCGTCAAATCTTTATGGTGTTTGCAGGTTTTTTGCTGGTAGAGAAGTTTGGCTATTCGGCCGCGTCAATTTCGCTATTGTTTTTGGCTAATTATGTGTTCAACCTTTTGTTTGCCGCCAAGCTTGGAAAGCTGATCGGTTTTATTGGTGAACGCCGTGCCCTAACTATCGAATACGTCGGTTTGATCTGTGTGTTTGTTGCGTATGCATTTGTAGAGAACTCAAAAATAGCAGGGGCACTCTATATTATTGATCATTTCTTTTTTGCTTTTGCGATTGCCATGAAAACCTACATACAAAAAATCGCCGAGCCGGATGATATTGCATCGACAGCCGCGGTAAGCTTCACCATCAATCATATTGCGGCGGTGGTGTTGCCGGCTTTACTTGGTCTGATTTGGCTGTACAGCAATGCCCTAGTCTTTTTGATCGGTGCCTTTATTGCGGTTCTGTCTTTGATTTTGACTCAGCTGATACCAAACGTTCCGTTGATTGGAAATGAAACGCGTTATATTCGTTCATACAGCGCCAATGTAAACCCTGCCAAGTAAGTTGCGCGAAATATAGAGCCCGAAACGTGAGCTAATGCGAGCCATGAAATGAAAAAATTACTCGTCGCTGGATTGTGCCTTGTACTAGTGGGTTACTGGATGAACCGGCCTAAAGACATGCCGGTAGGCTTTCTGGATCGATACGAAGGCGAACGACGTATTGACAAGGCTTCTATGGTTGGTGGTGTTTGCTCGACTGATCGTTGTCTTACCATCTATGTTGCGCCATGGTGCCCGTACTGTACTCAGCTCACCCCTGTGATTGATCAAATGGCGCGAGACCTACAAAGCGAGGGTGTTTCGGTGGCCTTGATCGTTGGCAGTGACAGTCTTGGCAAAGTAAAAGCCTACGCGAAAAAATATTCGGTGCCTGTTTATGAAGATGCAAACGGTGACTATTACCGATCGATAGGCGTTACGGCCGTTCCGTATTTCGCCGTTACAAACGCTAGTGGAAAAATTGTCGAGACTATGCTCGGCGGTTATACCAGTGTGGCCAGTATGCGTCAGGAATTGGGTATATAAATCAGATGGTATGGACACTGCTTCTCCGACTCGGCATCTAGGTGCTCGAGGTATCGGTAAAATGAGTTGGTGTTGATTAAAACAGCCAACTCATTTTGTCTTAGCGGGTTTTTGTCAGAGACAAAAGCTTACTATGGCACCATTTCTAGTTGGCACAACATAACAATCTTCTTCGCCACCGAAGCTTAAGCCAAGCAATATCGCATCGTGATCTGACGCCCTAAACGGGTTCACCTCATAGTAACCGCTAGGGTTAAAGTCGGTGTTGTAATCCAGTACTGGCGGCTCGTCGGTATTGGTATGCCACTGGGTCACTCCGCTGATCTTTGTTGCCATAGAAGGCGACGCAAGTGCGTGGTCGAGTGACCCAGCTTGCCCATCAAAGGTGAATGAGTAGCTGTCATCGCCGTTGAATTGCTTGATCATATCGCTATATCCCTTGGCGTTCAGCGCCAATATCGGGTCTTCTTGCGCGTATGCATTAAGATCTCCGAGAATGAGGATGTCTGAATCGTTGACACCGGTTGGGTTGCTGGCAAGCCAGTCAGCTAAATCGTTAGCGGCCTCAGTGCGGCGTAAATTCCATGAGCCTTGGCCGTCGCCTTGATCGTCATTGCCATTGTTTTGTACTGAAGAAGGCGGGCGTTTGGACTTAAAGTGATTGATTACGGCTGTGAACTGTTCGCCGGATTGCTTATCTTGAAAGCTCGCGGCGACGGGTTGCCTGGAGAAGCCTCCGTCACTGATTGAGTTTGAGAATGCGCCGGTATCAAGCGTTGCCACTGCACCTACAGAATCAACCGAGGCGGGTTTATAAATAAAACCAACCGTAATGGCGTCTCCACCGAGGCCGGGGGTTACCCCTTCGTTTACCGGAACTACGGAGTATTCTGCGCTGCCGAGCTCAAGGTTAAGTGCGTCGACTAAGGTTTGAATTGCTGTGTTTGAGCCAAAGCCATTGTTTTCCAATTCAATCAGCCCGACAATATCCGCATCCATGGCGGCCAAGGCGCTCACCAATTTATCTTGTTGGCGTTGTAACTCGGTGGCGGAATCTGCGCCGCGACACCTCACGTTGGCAAGTGGCCCACATACTTGCGCCCCCGTATCGATTGTTGTGAAGTAATTGAGAACATTGAAGCTAGCCACCTTTAACTGACCGCCAGGGTCAAGCGGGGTGCTTCGGCGTGGATTGGTTGCGGTAAAAACCGGTGTCTGAGTTGGGTGCAGGCGGTAGTCTCGCGAAGGTGTTGGATTAGCGTTGATGCGCCCATAGTCTAGAACACCAATTAAATTAGTGACTGTATCGCCTGCGCGGATGACCGTAACCGGGTTTTTGCCAATGTATGGAACCGGGTCTGGGTTGTCGCCAAAGCCACTTATATCTTGACCGTCGTCGAGAATGAGTAAACGGCGGGCATTCTCATCGGCCAGTGCGATCGCCTCTGACGAACTGGCTGGGTGAATGTTGGTAGCTTGAAATAAACGCCCTGGCTTGCCGCTATCATCAGGCGAAGAAAGTGTCATCTGGCCAAATCGTGACAGGAAAAAATTTTGTGACACTGTCATATCGACGGCAACTTCAATCAACATGCCTTCATAGCGCTCCAGTTCGCCATCCGTGGTTTCGGGCAACGTAACTTGCGCTGGTGTTGGTAACGCGTTGCCTGATGATTCAATGGTTAGCTCGCTGACATTTGTTAGCTCGGTTAAGCCAAAGAATTCGGTTACTTCAGCGGTAATCGAAATCTGATCTCCAGCGGCCACACTTACCGCTCCGGCTGGGTAGAATACAAAGATACCATCAGAGGTAGTTTCGTCTGCATCCCCATCGGCATCTTGTAGGTAGAATCCGCGAAGCTGGTCATCACCAGTGAAGACGGCGGTAACAATGCCGCCCGTCTCGACGGTATTGCCGTCCAATGGGCTTTCGTCGGCGCTGGATTGAATTTCAGGGATCGTTGCTGCTATAACGTCGCCGCCGCCCGAATCAGAACAGTCGTTATTCGCACCGGGGGAGTCGCTGGTGTCCATCGCGCTTATATCAAATACGCCAATTTGAAAATCTTCGTTGCAACGAAAAACATGCCCAGGCACGAACGTACCGTCTGGACCGACTCGCGTGCTGCTATAGACTTGTTCGCCTTCGACGCTTGGGTCTGTTTCGATGAGTGCTACAGAGTCGATAACGGCTGTCCATGGGGTGGTGTCGAGCATACCGTCGTCATCGGTATCTAAATCGTCATCGCGCGCACCAGTAAATCCAGATACTAATAAATGAGTTACGTTATCGCTGTTCTCAAGATTCAAATCACTGGTTTGCAGATCTGGTGTTACAGAATCGTTTAAGAGCGTCGTGCTCTTCGCTATGGTAAAGAAGCCACTTGGGCCAAAAGACTCGGAACCAAGTGCCACTACCGATTCAATTATGCCGCTACCTCCTGAGCCATCACCCAATACTAAATGTGTCAATCCTGCTAAGTCAGCATTCGGAGTGCCTGTCAATTCCACGTATTCATCGGTGTCTGTGCTGGGTTGATCCGTACGAACTTCGTTGATTAATATTGGGCAGGAGTTAGCCGAGCCTGCACTGTCTTTCGCTGTCATTGAAGTGGGGTCGAAAACGCCAATATTGTACCCGGTAGGGCAGCGATACACGTGCCCCGGTACAAAGGTGCCGTCCGGCCCGACTCGCGTGTTGCTATAGACTTGTTCTCCCGCGGTGGCTGGGTCTGTTTCAAGCAGTGCAATTGAATCAACGATATCTGACCACGGTGTAGTATCTAATGTACCATCGTCGTCGGTGTCTAAGTCATCATTTAGTGCACCGGTAAAACCACTGACGATAAGGTGAGTGACATTGTCGCTATTTTCAAAAGCCAGATTGCTGTCAACCAAATCTGGTGTGATGTCACCAAAAATTGTAGAGAGCCTTGCCAAGACAAAAAGGCCATCGCTACCGATGTTTGAACCGTTTAGCGATGTGACTGATTCAATAACACCACTACCACCAGACCCATCACCAATGACTAAGTAGCTTAGTCCATTCAGCGATTCACCATTATTGCCAAATAGCTCGACAAATTCGTCGTTGTCCGTACTCGGTTGGTCAATACGAATTTCATTAATGGTGACAGCACTTGAGCTGCCAACGGCTAGCAATAGTAAACACAGAGAAAGAAGTGCGCGCATAAACTGGGCCCATAAAGTGAATAATCAAAGTTACTCAGCTTAAGTGGGCGTTGTGTCAGTTAGATGACGTGCAGGTTACGAGATGACTACAGCCTTATTTGATTCGTACTGCTGGTGCTATAGATCGTATTCAGCAATAACTGGCGTATGATCAGAGGGGCGTTCAAGCTTGCGTGGAGCCTCGTCAATACTGCTGGATACAGCGGCTTTGAGCATGCTGGATGAACTTAGCACCAGATCAATTCTTAAACCCTCATTGGCTCGATACCCAGCACCGCGGTAATCCCACCATGAAAAAGCATCTCCTGATTGGTTGAACTGGCGATACGTATCATAGAGGCCTTCAGCCATCAGTTTTTGTAACATAAGGCGCTCAATGTCGCTGCAATGAATCTTGCCAGCCCAGCGTTTAGGGTCGTGAACATCAAGGTCGCTGGGAGTAATGTTAAAGTCACCAACCAATACGGTATGAGAATGCTCTCTAAGCGTAGATCTCATCGCTGCTTGTAATTTACTGAACCAAGCGCGCTTGTAGACAAATTTTTCAGAGTCTAGAGCTTGTCCATTCGGTACATATACATTGACAATGCGCAGCGTGTCGCCCGAATCGAGCGCAAAGTCGCCTGCAATGTATCGCCGCATTGGGTCTTCGAAATTAGGTAAATCGATCACCACATTCTCAAGAGGCTTACGACTGAGTATCGCCACGCCGTTATACGTTTTTTGGCCTGTGTAAACGCTGTGGTAACCGAGCTTGCTAAAAGCTTCAACCGGGAATTCCGCGTCTGGCATTTTGAGTTCTTGCAGACAGAGCAAATCTGGAGAATGCGCAGTCAACCAATCGCTGACGTGCTCTACGCGCACGCGCAGGGAGTTGACGTTCCAAGTCGCTAGTTTCATCGTTTTAGCTTGTGTTAATTATTTAAAGAGCGGGTGACTACTGTGATGACTTAGTAGGAACATCATCAATGTTATATCCCGCCTTCTTGAGTTGATCAGTTAGTTCTTGTGGGCCTGGTGATTGGAGTATTTTATTGCCAATAAAGATGACGGGTGCCGTTATGCTGTTACTCGTTTGTAGAATTTTGCTTTGTGCCACTCTGTCGTCTTTTAGGGCACGTTCGATATGAGGAATGCCTGATTTCTTTAAATGCAGGACGGCACCTTCGCAATTTGGGCAGTTTTCGACAGTGTAAACCACGACTGGTAGATTATTAACTTTACCGGGTAATGGTGCGCCGGACCCTTTGACCTCTCGTTCCTCGAGCAATTTCGCATCTTCCGGAGGCGGCTGATCTTGGTACGAAATATTCCCGTCGGAATCGACCCATTTGTAAAGCGTTGCGGCATTTGCCTGTGTAGCGCAGATGGCGGTAAAGGCCGCTAGGCTAGATAAGAGAGAGAGTTTGGCAACAAGTTTCATGCGATATCAATAACTTATTTCACTGAAAATTGCCAGTTTCATTGGTGAACCTCAATTCGATTTTGGCGGCACTTAAGGCAGAATCGCCTCGCCCTGGGTAAGTTCATCGAGTGTTTCGCGCCGGCGCACGATGTGCATATCATCGCCATCAACCATAATTTCGGGTGGTCGCGGTCTAGAATTGTAGTTGC
>CALKRK010000210.1 GCA_937989675.1 uncultured Arenicella sp.
AATGAAAAATACACCGACGGATATTCGCTTGCACAGCAAGTCTCATTTACTCAAAATTACCTACGCAGATGAGGAATTCACTCTGCCCTGCGAATACCTGCGGGTTATGTCGCCTTCGGCCGAAGTTAAAGGCCATGGGCCAGGGCAGGAAGTGTTGCAGACCGGCAAAGAAGCCGTAAACATCGTTGCCATTGAACCGGTGGGCCATTATGCTGTGCGTCTTATTTTCAGTGATTCTCATAACTCAGGTTTGTACTCTTGGGATTACTTGTACGAACTGGGTTCAGAGCGGTCACAAAAATGGCGAGATTATCTGGCACGCCTGAATGAAGCAGGTGTTGCCCGTGAGCCACAAGACAACGACCATTACTTGAGCTAAGCGATTAAACAACATGGCAAGTCAAAATAAAAAAACGCATTTCGGCTTTCAAGAAGTCGACGAGGATGAAAAACAAGGCTTAGTAGGCAATGTGTTTCGTGCAGTCGCGAGTAATTACGACGTAATGAATGATGCCATGTCGATGGGTGTCCATCGCGCTTGGAAATGGTTTGCTGTAGCCCAAAGCGGTGTAAAGGCCGGAGACCATGTTTTAGATTTAGCCGCAGGCAGTGGCGACCTATCTTTGAAGTTCGCTAACAAAGTTGGCGAGGAAGGCAAAGTTATCGTCACCGATATCAATGAGGCAATGTTAGATCAAGGTCGTAAACGCCTTACCGATCAGGGCATTGCTAGCAATGTGGAGTATTGCTTGGTCAATGCCGAAAACCTGCCTTTTGATGACAACAGCTTTGACTGTATTTCAATCAGCTTTGGCTTGCGTAATGTGACCAACAAAAGCGTGGCGTTAGAATCAATGCGTCGCTGCTTAAAGCCTGGCGGCCGAGCTATTATTCTGGAGTTTTCCCAACCAACTAATGAAGCCTTCCGCAAACTTTACGATGCGTATTCATTTAATGTAATACCCAAGCTAGGGGAGTTAATTTCCGATGATCGCGACAGCTACCAATATCTAGTTGAGTCGATTCGTCAACACCCGCCTCAAGAAGAGCTGAAAGAAATGATGTTGGACGCCGGTTTTGATCGGGTTCGTTACCACAATTTGACTGGCGGTATTGTCGCGCTGCATATTGGGTACAAATATTGATGTTACTCGATCTACTCGAACTCGCCAGCAATCGAACGCTGGCGTATGACCCAGAAACCCAAGCGCGGTTAGAAAAGCTTCAAGGTAAAACCATGACCTTGATAATCGCGCCACTTAGGCAATCTGTTTCTATCACGCCTCATGCCGAAGGCTTAGAATTCAGTAGCGGTGATGCGGTTAAAGCCGACGTTACTTTAACGACGACGCCTGGGGCACTAATAAAAATTACACGCGATGGGATGGAAGACGCTGATCTGGCTCCTGGAGAGTTAGAAATGTCCGGCGACCCAATTGTAGGACAGCGTTTTGCGCAGGTCATCGCCAAATTGAACATCGATTGGGAAGCACTCCTTGGCGAACAATTGGGCGATTCACCAGCGCGCGCTATCACCTTTGCGGCCGCTCAGGCGAAAAACTTCGCCGATGAATCTCGGTATAAATTTAAAGCTTTTATTAATCAGCTCATCACCGAGGATATGGGCATCGTCGCTAATAAACAAAGCGTCGATTCGTTCTTAGATGAAGTAGATGCCGTGCGGGCCAACACAGATCGACTAATGGCTCGTATTAAGCGGCTGCAATCCAAACTTTAAGCACCAAAGCACAATGAACAAGCCCGCGTCTCGACTTTCTCGCTTATTACAAATTCGCCGCGTTATTAAGAAATACGGCCTAAACTCATTAGTCGACGAATTGGGCTTGTCAGCTAAAGCCAAATTGGGTGCTCGCCTATTATTTGGGTCACCCTCAAGCTCCACACTTGCCGAACCACTTGGCGTTCGCATTCGCCAAGCATTGGAAGAATTGGGGCCAGTATTCGTCAAGCTAGGGCAAGCGCTGTCTACCAGACCCGACTTGCTACCAGAAGACATTTCTGCGGAACTGACCAAGCTACAAGATCAAGTACCACCCTTTCCTGCTAACGAATCACTGAAGATTATTCATGACGCCTACGAAGAACAAGTTGATGATATTTTTTCTTCAATCGAAGCAGAACCACTAGCATCGGCCTCAGTGGCGCAAGTTCATCTAGCAACACTTAATCAAGGCTTGGCGATCACAGGGCAAAACGGCAAAGCAAGCGAACAAGTCATTATTAAAGTATTACGCCCCGGCATTGTTGAGGTTGTGGAGAGCGACTTACGCGTGATGTACACCTTTGCCGGGTTGTTGCAAAAGTATTGGAAAAGAGGCGCGCAGTTCAAACCGCTGGATGTAATTAAAGAATACGATCATACAATTCACGATGAACTGGACCTACGCACCGAAGCCGCTAACGGCGCACGCATGGGCGCTGATTTTGAGGATACCGACATTATTTATGTGCCGCGCATCTACTGGGATTACACCAAGCAGAATGTGCTGGTTATGGAGCGAATTTTTGGTACCTCTATCCGAGAATTTGGCGCCCTGGAAGATAAAGGTTTCGACCTAAAGGCGTTAGCTGAAGATGGCGTTGAGGTTTTTTTCAAGCAAGCCTTTGAGTACAATTTTTTCCACGCCGATATGCACGCTGGTAATATTTTTGTCTCAGACAAAGGCAAATGGATCGCCATCGACTTTGGCATTATGGGTACCTTGACTGACCAAGACAAACAGTATCTGGCCGAAATGTTGTTGGGCTTTTTCAATCGAGACTATCACTCTATTGCCGAGGCTCATTTACGCGCAGGCTGGATTCCAGCCGACACGCGAGTCGACGAATTCGAGCAAGCCATTCGTGTGGTTTGCGAACCAATTTTTGCCAAGCCGCTGAGCCAAATTTCGTTTGGTAATGTGCTTATGCAGCTATTTCAAACCGTACGGCGTTTCGAAATGCCAGTGCAACCGCAATTGGTTTTGCTGTACAAAACACTGCTCAATATCGAAGGCCTGGGTCGGCAACTTTACCCTGACTTGAACCTCTGGGATACAGCCAAGCCTTTTCTGGAAGGCTGGATGAAAAAACAATTGTCTCCGCAAGCGTTAATTGACGACCTCAAACGTGACTGGCCGAAGTGGCGAGAGTTAATTACTAAGCTGCCAGACGCACTCAACAACAAAGCGGCACTTGAACCAGTTCAAAAAACAACAAAGCCAGGAGTGGTTTCAGGCCTCTCTATTGCTGGCTTAGGTGCTCTCGGCTCACTCAGCGCTCAATACGGTTTAGTCGAAAACCCTACAGTCTCGCAAACATCACCTTGGTTGGTAGTCGCCGGCCTTATTTTAGCAATGTTGAAGCGTTAGCCAAACACTCGATAAAACTTCGCAACAAGTGTTTGGCATTCACATAAATACTTTAGTTGCCTTAGTAACCGAAACTATAGTTCAGGCCAAACGCAACTAGGTCCACATCGAAGTTATCGTACCTTAGTTGCGCTGTTAACGAGTCTGTAATATCGTAGTTTAGCGACGCACCAAAGTAGACATCATCTTTTGAAATCGTGTCATTGAATACAACATCTGATTCAAACCGACCGCTGATATTTGTATCCAGCTCGTAGTACCCCACTCGCCCGGTTATCGAAAGCCTCTCGGTAATAGGTAGCGTACTCAAAAACGCAGCGTGAATCACTTCCGGCTCTGCTTCAAATTCTCCAACAAGAACATCACCTCCTATGGTGATATCCGAACTAAAGTCATCAAATGAGGTATAGCCAAGTTCTACGCCAAAGGTTGAATTGAATTGATAGCCGATATTCAAACCTATCGCATTGCTATCATCGTCTATTTGGCAAAAATCAACACCTGGTGCGGTGCTCGAAGTGCCGCCATTACCAAAACAGCCAATAGACCTATAGTCATCAAATTCGGTCTTTCCACCCAGCACACCAATGTTCCATCCTTCTGCAAGGGAAGCCGTCGATAGCGATACACCGATAGCGGCTGTAGCTAGTTTAATTAGGGTCTTCATATTCTTCTCCGTGTTAATTGTGTTCACTTCTGTCGCAAAGAAATACTTAACAATTCTTTACGATTGGATGGTATCGCTGAAAAGCTGAACGGCAACTTAACGTAGGCGCCTAGGCCAGTGTGCTGGCTCTAAGCTATCCCCTAAGCGGTCTTGCCAAACTGGTGCGCAAGCGTGTAGGCTTTATGAAGTGCGGTAACTCTCACCACACAACTAACCTTAAAACGCCTTGAAAGAGGTAGGAGATACGATGGGACTATTTGATTTTGCCGCCAATATCGGAAAAAAGGTATTTGGCATAGGGGACGCTGATGCGGCCGAACAAATTA
>CALKRK010000211.1 GCA_937989675.1 uncultured Arenicella sp.
CGCTTACTGCATATTCAACAGCGTAGCGGCTTCGACATTTTCTACTTCCACATCAGCCTTACTCATAAGCAAATCCACTACCTGCTCTTCGAGAACTAATGATTGGACTTGCGCCAACGCTTGTTGATTGCTTTTGTAATACTCGATGAAATCAGCTGGCTCTTCGTACGATGAGGCCATTTTTTCGATTCGGCTATCAACCCGGCTTTCATCCGGCTTAAGCTCTTCCTTGCGGATAATTTCCATCATCAGCAAACCCAGCGCCACACGTTTTTCCGCCTGCGGCTTGAGAGTTTCAAACTCTGGAGTTGGAAAATTCTCCAACATCTTCTCATCGATACCTTGTTGGAGCATCTGATTTTTCTGTTCCTGCACCATGCGAGAGGCTTCTTCTTGAACCATTTTCAGTGGCAATTCGACTTCGTTTTGCTCTAACAAAGCGTCGAATGTACGCTGACGCAAAGTGGAACTAAGCTGGCTCTCCAAGTTGTTCTCAAGGTTAGTTTTAACCTCTTCTCTAAGCTCGTCTTCTTTGCCGCTTTCGATGCCAAACGCCTTAATAAACTCTTCGTCGATTTCTGGTAATACTGGCTCAGATACAGTTTTCGCATCAATAGCGAAAACGGCCGTTTTGCCGCCTAAATCTTCGTTGTAGTCGTCAGGGAAAACCACTTCGATTTCTTTGCTCTCGCCTGCTTTCATACCCTTAACACCCTTTTCGAAATCAGGGAGCATTTGACCTTCGCCCAATACGATTGGGTAATCGCTGGCTTTTCCACCTTCAAACTCTTCGCCATCAACGGTGCCAACAAAGTCGACTAACACACGGTCTCCCTTTTTAGACTTTCGCTTTAGCTCTTTCCAAGTAAGTTGTTGTTTACGCATATTATCGATCACGCGATCAATATCAGCGTCAGTCACTTCGCTCTCGGGCTTTAGAATCTTTACGCCTTCAAGGTTCAACTTTTCGAACTCTGGGTACACATCAAAGCTGGCCACAAAGGAGAAATCTTCACCCTTTTCCATTGGCGCCGCCGGAGTAATATCTGGCTGAACCGCTGGCACCACCTCTTGACTCGCAAGCGCTTCTTGTAGGCTGCTTTGAATCAACTCACCTAATACGTCATTAGTCGCCGTGCCACGATATTGTTGCTCAACAATTTTCATCGGCACTTTGCCAGGACGAAAACCTTGAATTTTTACGCGCTTAGACAGTTGCTTAAGACGGGCCTGCACCGCAGTTTCGATCTTGTCAGCCGGAACTACCACATTTAATTTGCGGCCAATGGTACTGGTTTTTTCAACAGAAGCTTGCATGAGTTTACTCGTTATGAAGATTTCAATTATTTGTTCTTTTGTAGGCCAAGTGCAAATACACGCGGCACAATTAGGGGCGGCATTCTACCACCTGCCAGACACAGATAAAACGGGTTCAGGCGCAAAAAATGAGCAGAAATTACAAGGATTTGATAAGAACTGGCTTGCCGAGAATCCGCAATCGTTCGGTGATAGGTCTATGCGCTTCATCCAACGAGCACACGCGCACAAACTTTATGAACATCTGAATGGTGCGAGAGGAGAGACTCGAACTCTCACGCCGCAAGACACTGGAACCTAAATCCAGCGCGTCTACCAATTCCGCCACTCTCGCAAACACGATTCAAGACGTCATAAAACAATAAACTGGGGTGACTGACGGGGTTTGAACCCGCGACCACCGGAATCACAATCCGGGGCTCTACCAACTGAGCTACAGTCACCAGATTTTAAAACCTTCGATGGTCGATAAACTCACTATCAGTTTAAGACCAAAGCCAACACCATGCAAAACAGCACTAAACTCAAGTTATCAAGTGGCGCGCCCGACAGGACTCGAACCTGTAACCTACGGCTTAGAAGGCCGTTGCTCTATCCAGTTGAGCTACGGGCGCTCAACTTAATAAACAAATATGTCAGATTAAGCCCTCAGACTCTCGTATGAAAAGAGCCTTCAGCGCTTCATAGGACGTAAAGCCATTTCCTAGAAACTCACTTATATCCAACGAACAAACAAAAACAAATGGTCGGGGTGGAGGGATTCGAACCCCCGACCCTCTGGTCCCAAACCAGATGCGCTACCAGACTGCGCTACACCCCGACGGTGTGTGACTTTATTAACCTCTTCCAAGCTTTGTGTTTGACCACGTCACTTTTGGGAATCAAAAGAGAAAATCACGCTGCATTGCGTTGAGGCGCGACTATACTCAGAGATGCCAATGTCGTCAACGAAAAAGTCAAAAAAAGATGAAATTTGACGGCTTGAAATTTCTGACAAATATCCCTATAAAACACCGCATAAATAACAACCCACACTCGCATGTAGATCGAGATTATGAGCAACACTAAAACTCACGCATTTCAGACCGAAATCAGCCAATTATTGGACCTGATGATTAACTCTTTATATAGCCAAAAAGAGATTTTTCTCAGAGAACTCATTTCTAATAGTTCAGATGCCATTGATAAACGACGTTTTGAGGCTCTCACCGACGCCTCCCTATTAAACGACGACGAAGAGCTGGCCGTCACTATTACCACCGATAAAGACGCTGGCACTTTGACCGTTAGCGACAACGGCATCGGCATGACACACGATGAGGTAATTGACAATATCGGCACCATCGCACGCTCAGGCACCAAGAAGTTTATGGAAGCCCTAGAAGCAAGTAAAAAGGAAGATGACAATGTTAGCCTTATTGGCCAGTTTGGTGTCGGGTTCTACTCCGTATTTATGGTTGCCGACAAGGTCACACTTAACACTCGCAAAGCAGGTACTAATACCGCGATCCAATGGGAGTCTGACGGAAAAGGCGAGTTCACCATTGGCGAAACGGAAAAAGACAGTGCAGGCACCTCGATCACCTTACATCTAAGAGAAGACGACAAAGAGTTTCTTGAAGACTTCCGCCTAAAGCACATTATTCACACTTACTCTGAGCACATCTCACTACCAATCAAAATGCTCGGCAGCGTGCCACTAGACGATGAAGGCAACCCTCAGGAAGGCGTTGAAGCTGAGCTAGAGACTGTTAATACCGGCACCGCCTTGTGGGCGCGCGCAAAGAATGAAATTAGCGATGAAGAATATCAAAGCTTTTATCAAGGTCTTTCGTACGACATGGAGCCACCTCTCTCCACCTTGCATCACAAGGTTGAAGGCAATATGGAATATACGTCGTTATTATTTATTCCAAAGAAAGCCCCGTTCGATATGTGGAACCGCGACAACAAAAAAGGCATCAAACTGTATGTCCGTCGTGTGTTCATTATGGACGACGCCGAGCACCTAATGCCAAACTATTTGCGGTTTGTTAAAGGTGTCATCGACTCGCAGGATCTACCTCTGAATGTTTCACGTGAAATTCTACAAGGCGACCGCGACATTCAAAAGATTAAGGCTAGCTCCGTAAAACGCGTACTCGACGAGTTAAAACGCTTAGCAAGCAAAGAAGCCGATTCGTACCAAAGCTTTTGGACCGAATTTGGCCAGGTGATCAAAGAAGGCGTGGTCGAAGATATGGCCAATAAAGATAAAATTACGCCGTTACTCAGATTCGCAAGCACCAACAATGATAGCGATGAGCAAACCGTGTCATTGGAAGACTACACAGCTCGCATGAGCGATGATCAAGACGCGATTTACTACATCACCGCTGACAGCTATAAAGCAGCCAAGGGCTCACCACATTTGGAGATGTTCACCAAAAAAGGCATCGAAGTGTTGTTGCTTAGCGACCCAGTTGATGAATGGTTAGTTAACTCCTTGCCTGAGTTTAATGAAAAGCCTCTTAAGTCAGTGAGCAAAGGCGACCTCGAGTTGTCCGATGACGAGAAAAAAGAGCAAGAGGAGCAAAAAGAAGCGCTGTCTCCGGTTACTGAAAAGCTGCAAGAAGTGCTGGCTGACGTAGTTAAAGAAGTTCGTTTAACTAGCCGCTTGACCGAATCACCCGCATGTTTAGTGGCCGATGAAAACGACCCAGGCGCAAACTTAGAAAGAATCATGAAAGCCATGGGTCAGGACGCACCAAGCACCAAGCCGATATTGGAGCTTAACCCTGAACACGCCCTTATTAAGCAGCTAAATGCGGATAGCGACACTTTCGAAGATTGGGCTCAGGTGTTGTTTGACCAAGCTGCATTAAGTGAAGGAGCTCAAATAAAAGACCCAGCGAACTACGTCAAGTTGGTTAACAAACTATTAGTCACTAACTAACTGCTTGTTAAAAAAAGAACGTACTGATCATCCTACGGCAGTCTTCAAACTCCATGTTTGGAGATTGCCGTAGTTTTGAACAGCCACTAGTTCAAACGTTCAAACCGGTTGGCCTCGACATTTTTACGTACGTTAAGAGCGTCAAATACATCACCATTCATCACAATATACACACCAGGCTTTTTAGATTGAACTGCGGCCAATGCGCCACCAACATTAAACATCGCGTCACTATCGCGAAATATAGCTGGAGCCAGCGCGCCAGTGAGCACCACTGTTTTATCACTTAAGCCGGCCAAAACCCGTGCTGTTTCAGGCATGGTATCGGTACCGTGTGTAATCAATATTTTGTCGCAAACTGACGCGGCTACCGCCTCTTTAATTTGCCGCCGATCTTCATCTGTCATCTCGAGACTGTCTTTTGCCATCAATGAAGTTACTTCATACTCTACAGTGACCGCCAACTCCTTTAGCATTTTCCCAATCGCTGGCGCGCCTACTTCGTATTTGCTTTTAGCATCGAAATAGATTTTATCAATGGTGCCACCAACGCAAAAAATATGGACTTTCATATATAAAGGTGTAAGTGTTTGGGTCAAAGATAGGTCTATTTTAACACGCGTTTACCGCACTGTTGCCGAGCTATCACTTAGCTAATCATTGAAATCAATTAAGGAATTCATAATGAATCGTTACCATAGACGTTTTTTTGCAGTTATAGCATCGACCTTATTTATCAGCGCTATGAATGTTGGCATGGTGTCAGCGCAACTCGACAACCCCGACTCTGAAAAAACGGTGCCCAGCGAGCCAAGCGAAAACACGGTAATGACACAGGCGAAAATCAAAACAATTATCAGCGAGATCGCCGAAGAGGTTGAGGAAGAAAACGGCAACCTGACCTTTTATTATAATGGTGCGACACTGGCATTATTATCGGACACAAGTGCAAATCGAATGAGAATCGTTACGCCGGTAATCGAAGCCACTCAATTAACCCAAGAACAGATCATCTCTACCTTGATCTCAAATTATCATTTAGCGCTTGACGCACGTTACGCGATTGGAGATGGCGTTTTGTATTCCGTTTACATTCATCCGCTCGCCGAACTGACGGAAACACAATTAGTTTCGGCTGTACGCCAAGTGGCCACCTTACGTAACACCTTTGGTAATGGGTACACCAGTGGCGAGTTATCTTTCGGGGTACAGGCCGAAGAAGAGCGCTTGGACATTTAAAACCCCCTACGCAATAGTGCAAACGTAGACCGAGTTACTGGATTCGCCGCCCGAATAAGGGTTCGAAAAATTCACAGTGTGCGCCTTAGTGTCGAGGAACACCCGATTAAGTAACGCAATGAAGGAGTCATCCGGAAGCTCATTCGACCATAAAGCAAACACTCCGTTGGGCCTAATTTTTGACGCTAGTTTCGTCAACGATGATTCGGTGTAAAACAGATTATTGCCCTCGTTCAGCCAATGACTCGGAGAGTGATCTATATCAAGCAACACGGCGTCAACCTGTTGATCATCTAAGAAACCAACATTGTGATCGGCAGCCGCCGCAAAGAAATCCGCATGCACTAATTCACTGCGTGAATCGGAAGCCAGAATATCACCGATCGGCAGCAAACCATTGCGATGCCATTCAATAACTGGCTCCATAACATCGATCGTTCGCAAACGCGATACTGCCTGATCGTTAAGCGCTGTCAAAGCCGTGTAACCTAGACCCAAACCACCGACAACCACATCGAGTTGCTCGGTATGACCATTCAACTTTAGCTGCTGCAAGCCTAAAGTCGAAAGTTGCTCTTCGGCTTCAACAAACAAGCTAGACATTAAAAATTCTTCTCCTAGCTTTACCTCGAAAATCAAGCGGTTATCTAAACGAGGCTCAGAGCGCTTGCGCAAACTAATGTCGCCTAGGGGGGTGGCTTGAAAGTCAAGCTCTTCAAATATTAGATTCATGCCGACACTATACGGCGCTTTGCGCGGCAACCCAAGGTTGAACCCTAGAAAGCTTGCACCATCAACCATACACAACTACCTGTGGCGACCAACCAAGACAGCGTTCTCAGCAAAGCAAAGTTGGCCAAATAAAAAAACGAGTGCAGCACTCGTGCAGAGACAAAAACGATAGATCCTTTTGCAACCAGCGCGATGGGCACTTCGGCGGCAAACACAAGGATTAGCGTCGCTAGATAAACTAATAGAGCCTCCCAGGCATTAGCCTGTGCTGCTACGATTCTCTGCCCGGGACCGGTTAATTTACTAGCCTGATCTCTTGGCATTTTTGTATCGATTCCACCAAATTGCGCGAGCCGATATCTTATTGAGCCAAATGCCAACATGTTTGGAATCAAAACAGCGATAACTAAACAGATCATTACAATGCTCATAAACGTTCTACCTTTCTATTAAATGGTTTGGAATAAGTGGTTTGAAAAAAAACCAAAGATGAGTTAATTTAACCATCTTGATTTATGTACAGACCAATTATATCGGTTTGCTTTCAATCATATACAAACAAAAACACTTAACATTGGTTCGAAAATAGACCGTTATGGACTGGGATGACTATCGTTTCTTTTTGATGGTGGCGCGCGCGCCATCTATTCGTGCTGCAGCCTCAAAGCTTGGGGTGAGCCACTCCACGGTACTTAGGCGCGTGGATCGATTGGAAGACACTTTGGGCGCGCGCTTGTTTGAAAGAGCAAGCGGTGGCTTTAGCTTAACGCCAGCCGGAGAAGACGTGCTGCTCAGTGTTAAAGAAATTGAGGAAAGCGTGCAAAGCATAGACCGAAGCGTTACCGGACGAGACGCTTCTCTTGAGGGTTTAGTGCGCGTCAGTATGCCCGAGGTCATGGCTCACCCTCTTCTATTTCCTGACCTTTCAAAACTTAAAGAGCAATTCCCCAACATTAACTTGGAAATTGAATTGAGTTATGGCCTTAGTAACTTGCATAAAAGAGAAGCCGATATTGCCATTCGTTTTACCAATTCTCCGCCAGACGACTTAGTAGGTCGCAAAGTTGGAGAATTCGCAATGGCCGCCTACGCGACCCAAACATATATTGACGAACACAAGCCTTCAAACCATGATTCAACCGCGCAACTGATCGCCTATGGTAACCCCGACGTATGGCGTCCAAGGCACGGCTTTGACCACCTTAGCGCGATGGGTTTTTTCGACAATATATCGCTACAAATAGATTTGGCAAACGCGAGCCTTGGTATTGGTAGTCTGCCCGTTTATATCGCTGATCGAGAACCAAAACTAGTTAGGATATCCGAACCGACCATGCATCGCGATATCTGGGTGTTGTATCACACCGACCTTAGGTACACCTCGAGAGTTCGAGTCGTACGAGATTTTTTTGTTGACGGCTTCGCGGAACTGTTTGGCAACTATGCTCATTAACTACAGAGCTCACTTATTGCAACAACGTTATTTCACAATTCCCTTATGTGACTTTTGAGTTTCTTCAAACCTAAGCTTCATAAGTAAATACAAGGCAAATCCAACAACAACCCCAGGCACTATGCCTAAAATGAGGCAAACCCAACCAAATTTTATCGTGCTTCGGCATGCGTCATAACTTACCCAACAGGCGAGCACACACCAACAAAGGATAACATCGGTAGAGTAACCTGCGGCAAAGGGGTTCACAAAACCGGCGGCGAATGCGCCCAAAACATCCCCACTTTCAAGTAGCGCTGGCACTATGGTAAGCAAGAAAAACAAGGAAAATCCGGCCGCAATAACTACTAAGGAAGCTTTAAAAACAGTATTGCTCATGGCTACTCTCTCCAATGCAGTAAGCCCATTTAATTTGGATATCAAGTTCGTTGAGGCTTACTGACTAGGCTTCAATCTAACTGTTTCGTCATGCACACACTGTGAGGGTCTTCAAAGTAATCAGCGAACGGCGGGCACTCAATGAAGCCGGCTTTTGTATACAATGTACGTGCTGGAATAAACGCATCCATCGAGCCAGTCTCCAAACTAATACGCTCATACCCTCGGCTGTGAGCTTGTTGCAAAATAGTTTCCAGTAACGCCGCTGCAACTCCCATGCGCACAAATTCTTTGCGTGTTTTCATCGACTTTATTTCAGCGTGAGCTGAATCGAGCTCTTTTAGGGCTCCACAACCTGCATGTTTGTCACTTATGTAGGCACTCCAAAACGTAATCTGTGGCGCTCTCAGCGCGGCCTTATCCAGCGCGTGAACGCTGCCCGGTGGTGAGTGCTTGAACATTTCTTCACGATGTTCAGCTAATAGACTTTCAATCTGACCATCGGACAAATCATCAATTTCAATCTCAATTTTTTCCTTGTACATATTCTAAACTACTTCTTTGTTGAACAAAAAAAGCTGGATGGCCTGCGCCACCCAGCTTCGCTTACATCACAATAAACAGCTTTTAGCCAAGCGCTTTTTGCAAAGTAGAACCCATCTCAGACGGATTTAATGTTACGTGTACACCAGCCGCTTCAAGTGCGTCAATCTTAGACTGAGCTGTGCCCTGCCCACCTGAAATAATCGCACCAGCATGGCCCATGCGCTTTCCTGGAGGTGCCGTAACACCGGCGATAAAACCAACTACAGGCTTGGTCATGTTATCTTTGATCCACGCAGCACATTCTTCCTCGTCTGTACCGCCAATCTCGCCACACATAACCACGGCTTCAGTCTCAGGGTCGTCGTTGAACATCTTCATGACGTCAACGTGCTTCATACCATTCACTGGATCGCCACCAATACCTACACAAGTGGATTGCCCCATGCCTAATTGAGTAAGCTGATGCACCGCTTCATAAGTCAGAGTGCCAGAGCGCGAAACCACACCAACATTACCTTTCTTATGGATATAGCCAGGCATGATCCCGATTTTAACTTCCTCAGGCGTAATAACGCCGGGGCAGTTAGGGCCAACAAGAACGGTCTTGCTGTTTTTCTTGTGCATACGATCTCGAACTTTGATCATATCAGCAACTGGAATTCCCTCTGTTATACAAATCACCAAATCAAGTTCTGCATCAACGGCTTCGTCAATAGCAGCGGCTGCAAAACGCGGCGGCACATAAATAACAGACGCATTCACACCATGCTTTTCTTTTGCGTCGGCTACCGTGTTGTAAACTGGTACACCCTGCACAGTTTGGCCTTCTTTACCGGGAGTTACACCAGCAACAAAGCAATCTTGGCCATACGCATACTCAAGACATTGAGTGGTATGAAACTCGCCAGTATTACCGGTAATACCCTGAGTAACTATTCGAGTATCTTTGTTAATTAGAATAGACATTGTTTACTCCTTATCCTCTACGCTTTTACCGCAGCAGAAATTTTTTCCGCGGCGTCAGCCATAGAGCTGGCTGTTTGAAGTTTAACGTCAGAATCGTCTAGAATTTTTCGACCCTGCTCTACATTGGTGCCTTCTAGGCGTACCACTAATGGCACACTTAACCCAACTTCTTGGGCCGCCGCGACAATGCCAGATGCGATTACGTCGCACTGCATGATGCCACCAAAAATATTTACCAAGATGCCTTCCACCTTTGGATTGGCCAGCATAATTTTGAAGGCTTCTGTTACTTGTTCTTTATTTGCACCACCGCCAACGTCTAAGAAGTTGGCCGGCTCTGCTCCATACAACTGAATGATGTCCATGGTAGCCATCGCAAGGCCAGCACCATTAACCAAGCAACCAATGTTGCCGTCAAGGGAGATGTACGACAAACCCCATTTCGAGGCTTCGATCTCATTGGCATCTTCTTCCGTTAAATCACGATACTCAACAATCTCAGGCTGACGATACAAAGCATTCGAATCAATATTGAACTTCGCATCCAACGCAATAACGCGCTTATCACCGGTTACGATCAATGGATTGATTTCAGCAAGTGAGGCATCTGACTTAACAAAAGCCTCATAAAGCCCGGCTAAGAAATCAGCGCC
>CALKRK010000212.1 GCA_937989675.1 uncultured Arenicella sp.
TTTGAAGTTGGTGCATTGCTTGCCTTTTCTATTGCAATCCAGTTACTACTTCAACACTCAAATGTTGATATAAAGTTAGGCTATGCGATTTACTTTTGGGCTGTCGCACCTGGTCATCGACATCACCATATTGCCTCAAAAAAATACGGTGATGTTAACTTTGGGCTTTTCACTATGTTTTGGGATCATATCCTTGGAACATTTGTCGTTAATCGTAAGCAACCTTGCGATGGTGAGCTAGGCGTTTTTGGCCGTTCTGATTTTCCGAAAGCTTATGCGGCACAGTTAATTGAGCCTTTCGAGCGACGCAAATGATCCAGGGCAACATAGTATTATCTGACTCGCTCTTTTGGGCAATTTATCTATTTTAAGTGTGGGACAATGTCTCACAGCGTGATTAGATTTTGCCAGATTAAATCGAAACATTAACAGCTTTAATAGGTCTCATAAAACCTACTCTCACCGGCGCTTTAACACCATCGTCTTGCCGCTTCGGTTCATATCCAGCTTACTCAGAAACGTCATCCCTAATAGCGGCTTTTGCGGGAAGCTCCCCTCAATTACACCCGCCTGAATATTATTTAGTTTAATACCACCCAGACTTATTTGTTTTACTGTTATAGCGTACATCGGAGCGTTGCCAGAAGCCGTACTCGCGTAGGTCCGGGCACCACTTCGATACTCTAAGCCAACGCGATCCGCCTGCTGGCTGCTCAACACCACAAGATTAGCCCCCGTATCAACCAAAAACCGTAAACCACGCCCGTTGATCTCGCCATTGGATTCAAAAAAACCTTGCTCATTCTCATATAAGGTCACCGAGGAGCTGTATGAATCAGCTGGCTTAGCGGCTAAAGAAGTAGATAACACCGTACCACCCTCTAAGGTAAGGGTTTCGCGCTGGCCATCAATTTCGATAACCGCCTCACTGGTACTCGAGCTAACTAACTTAACACCCTTGTAGGTACTACCAGCTCTAATAATCTTGGCTTTCGCGCCATCCACCGAAATCATTGCGCGGTCTTTAAACAAGGCCACGGGCGTAACAGACTTAGCCGCTGCTAAGCCACTAAAAACAAAACAGCTAAACCCCAATATTATTTTATTGATCAAACGCAATGCGCACCGCCTGTTCTAATGTATTCACAGCAATAATTTCCAGCTTTTTAGATTTAACCCCAGACTGGTTGCCTTTGGGCATGATCAAACGCCGAAAACCAAGTTTTTCAACCTCTCGGATACGATCAAGGCCACGCTGCACAGGCCGTATCTCACCGGTTAGGCCAACCTCACCAAAAACAGCTAGGTCACTATCAAGGCGCCGGTTTTTATAGCTCGACAGCACGGATAGTAAAATAGCCAAATCAGCGGCCGGCTCATGTACTTTAACACCGCCAATAACGTTAACAAAAACGTCTTGGTCATGCAAAGAATACCCAGCATGTCGATTCACTACCGCTAGGAGCATTGCTAAACGTTGGTTATCCAATCCAACCGTAACTCGACGTGGATTGGCTAATGAGCTTTGATCAACTAACGATTGCACCTCAACCAACAGCGGGCGAGTGCCCTCCTGAGACACCAACACCACACTACCGGTGGCGTCTTCCTGAGTTCGTTTGATAAACATAGCAGACGGATTGCTTACCTCCTTTAGCCCAGTATCGGTCATAGCAAACACGCCAATTTCATTCACCGCACCAAAACGATTCTTAATCGCCCTAATTAGGCGAAAAGTACTGTTTTGCTCACCTTCAAAGTACAGCACGGTATCGACCATATGCTCTAATACTCGCGGCCCAGCAAGCGCTCCCTCCTTGGTTACGTGGCCTACCAAAATAACAATCGTTTTGGTCTGTTTGCCAAATCTTACCAATCGACTCGCGGTTTCCCTAACTTGCGCAACACTACCTGGCGCTGATTGAAGCGTATCGGTGTAGAGTGTCTGAATAGAATCGACTACCAATACATCTGGTTTATATTGAACCGCCACATCTAAAATACTCTCTAGTTGATTATCCGCTAATAGGCTCACATCAGCATCTTGCACGCCTAGGCGCTGTGCTCTTAGGGCAATCTGTTCGGCTGACTCCTCACCCGTCACATAAAGTGTATTGTTCTTGTCACTGAGTAGCGCCAAGCTCTGTAAAATCAATGTGGATTTTCCAATACCAGGGTCACCACCCAATAGAATCACAGAACCCGGTACTAAACCGCCACCCAAAACACGATCAAGCTCAGCCAATCCGCTGCCAAATCTAGGCGTACCTTTTACACTTACTGTTTGAAGCTTTTGCACATCCGCCTTGGGCGCAAACCCCTCGAAACGTGCAGCTTTCGGATTCGTTGCAGCCGCCACCTTTTGTGGTGCAACTTCTTCTTGCAGCGTATTCCAATCGCCACACTCCTGGCATTGCCCGGTCCATTTCGGGAACTGAGCGCCACACTCGGTGCATGAATAAACAGTTTTTGCTTTTGCCATAAAATTTATAGGTGCCAATCAGACTTCAATTCGTTCAACCCGAGAAGTAATTCCACAAGTCAATTCATAGGCGATTGTGCCTGCATGTTCCGCTACGGTTTCAACAGGATTACCTTCCCCCCAAAGCACGGCCTCATCGCCAACCTCAGCGGGAATTTCACCAAGATCGACCGTTAACAAATCCATCGACACTCGCCCAATTAAAGGGGCGTACATACCGTTTACTAACACCGGTGTTCCGTTAACCGCATGGCGTGGATATCCATCACCGTAACCACAAGCAACCACGCCAATACGGCTGTCACTGTCCAATGCGTAAGTTGAACCATAACCAATTGGGCTGCCAGCAGGCAAACGCTTCACCGAAATCAACTCGCTCTTAAATGTCATTACCGGCTTTAAACCTAGATCAAAGGACGTTTTCCCTTGTTGCGGAGAAATGCCATAAAGCATTAAGCCTGGGCGCACAAAGTCACCAGCACTGCTTGCAAACGCAATTGTACCGGCGGAATTAAGTATGCTCACTTCGTTAAAAGCATGAAGTGCACAAAACGAGTGAAACAAATCGAGTTGCTTTTGATTAGCTGGGTGATCTGCCACATCGGCATTCGCGAGATGCGTCATTGCACTGATAGAATTAATGCCAGCCAAAGTGCGCAAACGCCCCACCAACAGATTGGCATCCTCAACCGAAAAACCTAAGCGCCCCATACCGGTATCAACCTTTAACCAAACATCCAAATTCGCATCATCACGAACCGCCTCTAGAGCAGGCAATTGAGCATAATCATAAATCACAGGCCGCAGCGCTGTGGCCGCCAATTGATTTAGTTGTTCTGTTGAAAACCGACCAGATAATAAGGTCGTTGCCTTGGTCATTCCTAACTCAGACAGGCGAGCGACATCGTCTAAACAAGTCACACCAAATTCGTCTGCATCTTGTAGAGCTTTCGCCGCACATTCCATTCCATGGCCATAGCCGTCTGCCTTAATCACCGCCATCACTTTGGCATTCGGCACGAGTGAACGCACTACTTGCAAATTATGCTGATAAGCCGAGGAGTCTAGCAACACGCGAGTCGCGCGGCTATTGGAGCGTTTTCGCGTCACCATTATGCTGGTAACCGTTAGTGCATCTCGTCAGAGAAATTGGGGTTTGCGTAATTTTCGAAACGAGTGAATTCACCCAGCCAAGCCAACCTAACGGTACCGATAGGGCCGTTCCGCTGCTTACCAATGATAATTTCTGCCAATCCTTTTTGATCCGTTTCCGGCTCATACACTTCATGTCGATAGATAAACATAATCACATCAGCGTCTTGCTCAATCGCCCCTGATTCACGCAAATCCGACATCACTGGTCGCTTATTTGGCCGTTGCTCCAGGCTTCGATTTAACTGCGAGAGAACAATAATTGGGCAATCTAATTCCTTCGCCAAACCTTTTAAGGACCGCGTAATATTCGAAATCTCTAGGGTTCGGTTTTCACCACCGCCTGTGTCATTACCGCGCATCAATTGTAGGTAGTCAAGCATGATCATGCCAAGACCATGCTCATGCTCAGCAGCCAGCCGCCGTGCGCGTGTACGCACTTCCAAAGGCGATAACGCAGGCGTATCGTCAATATAAATATTCTTATCTTGCAAGATACCGACCGCCGACGTCAGCTTGGGCCAGTCTTCGCTATCCAGTTGCCCTGTCCGCAATTTACTGGAATTCACACGGCTTAGTGATGCAAGTAAACGTGCAGCGAGCTGAGAACCCGGCATCTCCATACTAAACACGGCCACGGGTAAGTTCTGATTAATCGCTGCGTATTCTACCAAGTTCATTGAGAAAGAAGTCTTACCCATCGAAGGTCTTCCAGCCACGATAACCAAGTCACCACCCTGCAAACCGCTGGTTTTCTTATCTAGGTCGACAAAACCGGTTGGTACACCAGTAACGGTCTGCTTGGTATTAAAAAGTTCTTCAATTTTATCAACGGCTTCGGCTAGCAAAACATCGATCTTACGAAAACCCGCCTTTGCCTGATTGTTATTCTTGGCAATTTCAAAAATAACTGATTCGGCGAAATCTAGAACTTCTTCGGGTGTTTTACCCTCTGGCTGGTAGGCTTGCTTAATAATGTCATTAGAGCTTTCGATCAGCCGCCTTAAGATAGCCCGGTCACGAACAATCTTTGCGTATGATTTTACATTCCCGGTATTAGGCGTATTTTTCGCCAGAGCGCCCAAATAAGCCATGCCACCGACCTTATCAAGCTCCCCAAGATGTGTCAGAGACTCCGATACTGTCACCACGTCTGCTGCTTCACCTTTCTCGTCTAAACTGACTATTTCATTGAAAATAGTCTGGTGATCATTGCGGTAAAAATCGCGTACTTCTAGCTCTGAACTGATTTCGTCAATCACCCGATTGTCCAGCATCATCGACCCTAAGATTGACTGCTCAGCTTCAATCGCCTGTGGTGGTAATTTGAGTAAATCTTCTTCTGGCGTAGCGTTGTTGGCCATATAAGCAAACGGTCTAATTACGAAAAATTTGGGCCAATAACTCTACCACATTTTATGAATAATTTTTGATTGTAGAATTGCGATTCGCACGTTAAAAACCATATCAAAGCTGGCTTAACAACGTAGTCTGGCTACCTAGTTGTCCAGTAGCAATAGATTGATTGCTGGTAGCACAATCGGCTCGCTAACAGGCGGCTCTACAACTGAATCCATAACTAGCTTAGTGTTTGGCGCTTCAGCGATGATGAAATCAAGCATAGGCGTTATACGCGCAAATTCCTCATAACTAAACTGCCCTTGAAACTCCAAACCATTACTGGCGCCATTCAGCATGCCAATAACCACACTTGCACCGTCAACGGTAGCTAAAAGAGGCGCGCCCTCATCCTCCGATTCGAGAAACCGAGCACCGTCGCGGTAGCCAGCGCAGAATACCGTGTCCGTATCTTCAAAGTTGTCATAACAACCATTTTCGATACTGTTAACGTCATCGTCGCCGTCGATGATTGCAGGCAGCGCCAATACGCTGGCCCGATAAAAACTCTCATTTAAAAAACCGTTCGATCGCGTAAATGTATCCCAACCGAACGCTACAGCTGGGCTCCCAACAAATGATCTATTTCCTCCATAAATACTGGCTGAAGGAATCGTCAAATTTTCGGCTAAGCGTAATACAGCTAGATTGTAGGGACCGAAAGGCGAATCATTAAGCGGGTGAAGAACAAATGACTCCACATTTGTAAAAGGTGTAATGGTTTCGTCTAGTACGGGGACGATAAAACTGCCTCCTAATTCGCTCCCGATTAGGGGGTGCACTCGCATGTCTTCGGGGACAATAGTACTTGAAAAATCATCAAGGCAGGAGGCAGTTGTCAATACCCGATTAGGCTGCAGCACTACACCAATACAGTTTTTAAAACTGTTCGCAGAATAGCTTATACCAACGATTCCAATAGATTGCTGTTGATTTGCGTTATTTCCACCCGTCAGCGCAAAAAGCGGTGTGGATACAAAAAAAACAACAATAGCAAATATCAAACGACGAAAACGCGCAGATAGTTTTAGTTCAGACGGTATAGAGTTCATGGAACACTCCCTGTTATTTAAAGAGTAAAAAAAATCCCCGCTAATGCGGGGATTTTTATAGTATCGAATAGCTATTTCGAATTAGCTAATAATTATTCAGCCACTACAACTACTTTCACTGTAAAACTCACCTCAGGGTGAACTGAAGCAGCAACTTCGTAGTCACCTATCATTTTCAGAGGGCCTTCAGGTAGTTGGATTTCAGATTTAGCCAGCTCCAATCCCTTCGCAGCGAATGCCTCAGAGATTTCAACCAAGCCAACTGAACCAAATAGTTTGCCTTCGTCACTAGCTCGACCGGCAATCTCAACAGATTGACCATCTAACTCAGTAGCACGAGCTTTCGCGGCTTGAAGTTTATCAGCTGATGCTTTTTCAAGATCTTGACGACGCTCTTCAAAAGCTTTGATATTGGCTTCGGTCGCAACCGTTGCCAAGCCCTGTGGCACCAAGTAGTTACGTGCGTAACCAGGCTTAACATTAACCAAGTCACCAAGGTTGCCTAGATTAACAATTTTTTCCAATAGGATTACTTGCATGATGCCCTCCTATTTATGGCTGTCAGTGTATGGCAACAACGCTAGGTAACGAGCATTCTTAATCGCGCTGGCGAGCTGACGCTGAAAACGTGCAGCGGTACCCGTATTGCGGCTAGGAATGATTTTGCCAGATTCAGAAACGAATGATTTCAAAGTCGTTAGGTCTTTGTAATCAATATGAGTAGCGCCTTCAGCCGTAAAACGGCAAAAGCGACGACGCATTTGGCGAAAACCACCACGTCTTTTTTTAGGGGCATTGCGTCTCATTATTCGACCTCCGCTTCTTCTTTAGTTGCTTCAGTTTCAGTTGCTTCAGTTGCTTCTTCGGTTGTCTCTTCAACCTGAGCCGCTTCTTCAGTTTTTGCTTCCGCTTCGGCCGCTGCTTTACTTGCAGCTTCCGCCTCGGCTTGTGCAGCAGCTTCGGCTTCTGCTGCGCGTGCTGCGTCACGTTCTTCGTCACGTTGACGCTCAGCTTCAACTTCTTTCATCATCACAGAAGGTTCAGTTTCTGGCCCCTTAGTTTTTAAAACCAAGTTGCGGATGATCGCGTCGTTGAAACGGAACAAATTCTCAATTTCATCCAAGGTCGCTTGATTCACTTCGATATTCATCAAAATGTAGTGAGCTTTATGAATTTTGTTGATTGGATAAGCCAACTGGCGGCGACCCCAGTCTTCATAGCGATGAACGGTTCCACCGCCCTGCTCGATAACGCCTTTATAGCGATCGGCCATAGCACTGACCTGCTCGCTTTGATCTGGATGCACCAGATACACAATTTCGTAATGTCTCATTTGAGCTCCTCACGGTTAATAAGTTTCCCACCAAATTTTTAAGTTTGAGAGCCTTCAGCCTTTAAGTCGAATCTGTTATCGACTTAAACTTAAAAAGCAGTAGTGAAACAAGGAGAAAGGCTAGTTTATAAGCTTAAATAAAGCCGGGCAAACCCTTAACTAGCCTCGTTTTAAGCATGAAACCCAGTTACAGGACCTCAAGCGAAGCGCGATTCTATAGTAAAGCCCTGTAAACTGCAAAGAATCGCGGTTAAAAATCAGCGTAAAATAGCGTATAAACTCTTATCTGAAATCAACGCTAAACCGCTAGCAAATAGGCCTTAATAATGAAATATCAGCTTGCGAACCACATCTCACTGACCGAAGTCGACGATGAAGCCGTGTTGCTTGACCTAAATGCTGGCTCCTATTACGGCTTAAATCATATAGGCGCACAGTTTTTAAGTGAGCTTCAAGCAGAAAAGACCGTAGAACAGGCCATTACAGTTATTTCAGACCAATACCAAAATTCAGCAGCAACAATTCAACAAGATTTAGAAGAGCTGTTGCAACAATTGCTGGACAAAGAATTGATTACGAGCATGAACTAAATACTTATGCTTCAACCAACAACCTTACCTATGCCCGAGGAGCATGAACTTGCTCACTTTGCCAGCTTGATCTCTGAGCGTCAAAAGAATCCACAACTCTCTTCAGTCAGAAATACCTTGGGCCTGCAGGAAGAAGCCTACTTAAAAAAACTCGATTACCATGGCATCACTCTGCTTGCAGATGCAAATGGCAATCTACCCAAAAGTCTCGACAGAATAATCACTCAACGTAAAGCCATGACGGTGGCCAGTTCAGTCCTGAAGCAAAACGCCTTAGTCGAGCTATTCGACGCTTTTCATACGGCTCAACTGCCCTGCGTATTGTTTAAGGGTAGCGCGCTTGCTCACACTCTCTACCCCGAGCCATGGCTGCGCCCACGTACCGATAGTGACGTGTTAATCAATCAACATGACTTTGCCAAATTTTCCGAAGTGTTCGAGCAACTCGGTTACAAAAAACTCTTCGCTATTGAAGGCCAACATATTTCCTATCAGAGCACGTTTAGCAAACCTCTGGCGGGCCAGAGCGTAATGGACGTTGATTTGCATTGGCGTATCAACAACCGGCAATCCTTATCCAAGGTGTTTGATGTCACGTCGCTAATGAAAGATGGGAAAACAATCAACCAACTCTCAACAAACATCACCGCGCCAAGCCATGTCGATAGCTTGTTAATCTCGAGTTTACACCGCTTAGGCCATCACCAAACCGAAGAGAGGCTCGCGTGGCTCTATGATATACACCTCCTTGCAAGCACTTTGAGCGCCACAGATTGGAAAACGCTGACAAGCAAAGCCGTTAACAAAAAAATTAGCGCGATAACTCACGACGCATTAATCAATTGCCAGCGATGGCTAGGCACAAACGTGCCAGAAAGTGTTCTTGGCGTACTTATGAATTCAAAGCGCGAACCCAGCCGTATTTTTTTACAACGCGAGCTCCCCGAGTGGCGCTATTTCTTTGCGGACCTTAAATCCATGCCAAGCATTGGCGCCAAGTTTGGTTTGATTAGAGAAAACCTACTTCCCAGCCCTGACTACGTTCGTCAGCAAATGAACACAAAATCGGCGCTGCTTGCTTACATAAAACGATTTATTAGAGGCGTTAAACGCGTGATGAGTAGCGCGCAAGCTCCTCGATAATCTGCATTCTAAGTTGCGGTAACTGGCTAAGCTTACGTGGATAACTGAGTTCCAACATCGGCACCTCATTAGCTACATTCTTAGCAAACAATGTATGCTGCTCCATGGCTGGCGCATCAAAAAGTTTAGCTGCTACCGTATGCCGTACTATTTGTAACATCGCTGGCTGCTGCTTTATTTCCTTCAACACAAACGCATCACCAGGCTGTGGATCTATTCGAATTAGAAAATCCAGAGACTGATCACCTTTTGGGCAATCTGGTACGGCCGCGTTAGTGAACTTTAACTGCGGATAGTCAGGTAATAGCTCAGGCTTTAATGACGGCAATAACATTATCGGTAGAATGTCGTCCGACAACTGTTGCCAAAGACCATCTCTATGTGCCGACAAAGTAGACTTACCTACCCCTGACTCCGCAACAATCGCGAGATTGCCGACCGGCGTTGTCACAGCCCCGGCATGCAAACAATAGATATCCATTTGGGCCAGCAATAACACCAAGGCCGGACCAACAATAACTTCCAAATTTAGCCGATCATCAAATGACCCAGAGCTGAGTAAATGAATGTGCGACTCTTCAAAGTCGAGCTGACAAATCGCTCTACCGTCGACGTTGACCTGCGCTCGAGCACCGCTACGCCAAAACTCAACTTTGCGTACTTGTTCATACAAAGGCGCTTGCCCTGTGTACTTAAGCTCCGCGTTTGTCGCGTTTAATAAATCAGGTCCCGAAAAATGTGTTAACAATTCAGAGAATTGCCGCGATGCTGGGCCAATATAGTAGGATTCAAGAGCGCTTACTTTAGACTCAAACACAACCGGCTGCCCAGCCAACACATAATGATGCGCGGTCGCTACGATGGCAGAGTCTTGAGGTTTGCGAAAGCCCTTAGCGCCATGAAAGCCCTTAGCGCTATGAAAACCTAATGAAGTTACTCTAATCACTTGAGAAAAAGTCACCTTGGTGCAAGCTGAATGCGAATGATCATAGCGAATCCGCTTGAGCTTGAGAACAACTTCACCAATAATATTTTTTTAACCGCAGAGCCTTTTCCATGCCAACTATTCTCGAACGCTTTGAAAGCCTAGATCGCCTACCTGGCGGCAAATTCATTTTTAGCAAGTTGGTCGGCTTTTCAGCCCCTTTTTTTGGCAAAATACGACCTAGTGTCATCGCACTTCGGCCTGCATATTGTGAAGTGAAAATGCGAGACCGCTGGGGTGTTAGGAACCATCTGGGCAGCATCAACGCGGGCGCGCTCTGCTCACTGGCTGAGATGACCGGCGGCTTAGCCTTAGATACGGTTGTGCCTAAATCAATGCGCTGGATACCCAGAAGCATGAACGTTCAATATCTTGCCAAAGCACGTGGCACCATTACCGCTATTAGCGAATTCGACCCCAAGATCGTAAACGAAGGCGATGTTGTTATCCCCATCAAAGTTAGTAATATCGACGGCAAAACTGTGTTTACTGCTGACATCACTTTTTATATCAGCCACAAGCCTAAACCCTAAACCTTATTAGTAATTATGAAAAAAGTTAACTGGGCTATTATTGCTCCCGGCAATATAGCCAGACAATTTGCGCACGCTTTACAGGAAACTGATCGTGCTCATCTCTACAGCGTTGCCAGTCGTGACAAAGACAGAGCCAAAGTATTTGCTGATCATTTTGGTTTCGAAACCATAGCAAATGATTATCAAGCACTCATTAACGACCCTAAGGTAGATGCGATCTACATCGCATCACCGCACATGCTGCATGCCGAACAATCGCTAGCTTGTTTGCAAGCTGGCAAGGCTGTGCTCTGTGAAAAACCCATGACTGTAAACGTGAGTGAGGCCGAACAAGTATTCGAGGCAGCACGCAACAAAAATGTATTTTACATGGAAGCTGTCTGGACTCGATTTATGCCTTTTCACAAGAAAATCCGAGAATGGATCGACTCCGGCCAAATAGGTGAAGTTCAAGTGGTGCAAGCCAGTTTTGGATTTGCGTTCCCCTTTAACCCTGCGCATCGCCTATTCAATCCGGATTTAGCCGGCGGCGCACTGCTTGATCTTGGCATATACCCAATCACTATTGCGCAAATGGCCATTCAAGATACACCAATACATGTATCAGCCTCAGCGCACATAGGAACGACCGGAGTAGACGAATCAACTGGCATCACGCTTCGATATGGCGGCGGCCAGATCGCCACCTTAAACGCCACCGCTCGTGCTACCACATCAAACGATGCCTGGATTTTTGGCACAAAAGGCAGTATCCACATACCGGCATTTTGGCATGCTGAATCGGCAACCTTAAGAGCTCCAAATGGCAGAGAACACATCGAAATAGAGCGCTTTGAACAAGCTCACCGCGTTAACGGCTATGAAGGCGAGATCACCGAGGTGCATAACTGCTTAGACCAAGGTTTAGTAGAGAGCCCCATTCTGCCGTGGTCCGAAAGTCTGACGGTGATGAAAATAATGGACGAAATACGCGAGCAAATTGGCTTGAGTTATCCATTTGAAGACTCCTGAGCTCAACGTTTTTTGATGGCAAACCAGTTTGGCTACACCAAGAGAGAAATGGTTATTTTTTTCGAAAACTGCGTTTCATGGGCTGAAGGTTCAACTCTTCTAATACTACGTTTCGCGGTTGTGTCAACGCATGGCACACCGCGGAAGCTACGTCCTCTGGCTCGATAACAAATTCTTTGCTATCCAACGGCGCAAAATCCAGATCATCAAAAAAATCACTGTTCACCGGCCCAGGGTTAACTAACATAACCCGCACTCCGGAATTTGAACAATCCGCTCTCACACTCTGGGCCAAGCCGCGTACCGCAAACTTACTGGCACAGTACACGGCGCCAGCTCGTGCCCCCTGCAGTGCAGATTCACTACCGACAATGACTATATCGCCTAG